>NZ_JAFCUQ010000005.1:0-297151 GCF_049896625.1 Pseudomonas sp. TWP3-1 | reverse complement strand
TCGTTGGTTACATCTTTGATTTCTCGCGGAGTAACTTGTGATGCTGATAATCTTGTTGACTATCAGTCTGACTCCACAAGCACCCACACGAATTGCTTGATTCAGTTGTTAAAGAGCGGTTGGTTAAGATCTTTCGTCTCAACCGAGGCGCGCATTCTACAGCAGCCTCATTTGCTGTCAAGTGATTATTTTCAGAAGTTTTCGAAGAATTCTTCAACAACTTCAACCACTTGCGCTTCCGATCTCTCGTCAGCGGGAGGCGAATTCTACAGCGTTACACGCTGCTGTCAACACCTCTTTTTCAGCTACTTCCAGACTTCGATGAACTGAAGCCCTGCACTGTCGAAACCTACATAACTCATTGAATCTCAAGGAGTTTTCCGTTTCGACTGCGCCGGAAGTGGGGCGAATTATAGACTTCCAGAATCTGCCGTCAACCCCTAATTTCGTATCTCTTTCAATAACTTGCAGATTGATCAAAAGACAACCAGCCCGTCTATATAGAAGACACCAAACAGCCCCCTCTATATAGAAGCACCGTCATAGCACCCCACCTTCTTTCAACGCAGCCACAGCACCGGCCCCCAAACCCAGCACCCGCTGCAAAACCTCCAGCGTGTGCTCACCCAATAAAGGAGGAGCGCGAAGATATTCAACAGGCGTCTGCGAAAGCCTGATCGGACTCGCCACCTGCGGCACCGCCCCCGCCAACGGATGCGGCATTTCAATCGCCAGACCGCGCGCCTGAACTTGCGGATCAGCAAACACCTGCGACAGATCATTGATCGGCCCGCACGGCACGCCCGCCCGCTCCAACTGAGCGACCCACTCAGCCGTGGTCTTGAATACAGTTGCCTGACGAATCAACGGAATCAGCGTCGCCCGGTTCGCCACCCGCAGCTTGTTGGTCGCAAAACGCGGATCATCTGCCCACTGCGGCTGCCCCGCCACTTCGGCAAACTTGCGGAACTGGCCGTCATTGCCCACGGTAAGGATGAAATCGCCGTCAGCCGTAGGAAAGTCCTGATACGGGACGATGTTCGGATGAGCGTTGCCCAAACGCGTAGGCGCATTGCCCGTAGTCAGGTAGTTCATCGCCTGATTGGCCAGGCAAGCAACCTGAACGTCCAGCAATGCCATATCTATATGTTGCCCACCGCCGTCGTGATCACGATGGGCCAGCGCAGCCAGAATCGCTACCGTCGAGTACAGACCGGTAAGAATGTCGGTCAGTGCTACACCAACCTTCACCGGCCCCGCGCCCTCATCACCCTCAGGACGACCGGTCAGACTCATCAACCCACCCAGCCCCTGAATCATGAAGTCATAACCGGCCCGCTTGGCATACGGCCCGGTCTGACCGAAGCCAGTAATCGAGCAATAGATCAGATTCGGATTGATCGCCTTCAACGACTCGTAATCCAACCCATACGCCGCCAGACCGCCAACCTTGAAGTTCTCGATCAGGATGTCCGACTTGGCCGCCAGCTCGCGCACCAGCTTCTGACCCTCGGGGCGCGTGAAGTCGATGGTCACCGATTGCTTGTTACGGTTGGCCGACAGGTAGTAAGCCGCCTCCGTAGTATTCTCGCCATAAGCGTCTTTAAGGAAGGGCGGCCCCCAGGCACGAGTGTCGTCGCCGTTACCGGGGCGCTCGACCTTGATCACCTCGGCCCCAAGGTCGGCGAGGATCTGCCCGGCCCAAGGCCCGGCCAACACTCGCGATAAATCCAGTACCCGCAGATGCGACAGCGCGCCCATGGTCGCTCCCCTGTTAATAGAACGCCTGCAGACCGGTTTGCGCACGGCCAAGTATCAGCGCGTGAACGTCGTGCGTACCTTCATAGGTATTCACCACTTCCAGGTTGACCAGGTGACGCGCCACGCCGAACTCGTCGGAGATGCCGTTACCGCCCAACATATCGCGAGCCATACGCGCAATGTCGAGTGACTTGCCGCAGGAGTTACGCTTCATCATCGAAGTGATTTCAACAGCAGCGGTGCCCTCATCCTTCATACGCCCCAGACGCAGGCAACCTTGCAGGGCCAGCGTGATCTCGGTCTGCATGTCTGCCAGCTTCTTCTGGATCAACTGAGTCGCGGCCAATGGACGACCGAACTGCTTGCGATCGAGGGTGTACTGGCGAGCGGTGTGCCAGCAGAACTCTGCAGCGCCCAGCGCGCCCCATGAAATGCCATAACGTGCTGAGTTGAGGCAGGTGAACGGACCTTTCAGGCCACGCACATCCGGAAAGATGTTCTCTTCCGGCACAAATACGTTGTCCATGACGATCTCACCGGTGATCGAGGCGCGCAGGCCGACCTTGCCATGAATCGCCGGAGCGCTGAGGCCTTTCCAGCCTTTTTCCAATACGAAGCCACGGATGTCGCCGGCATCATCTTTGCCCCAGACCACGAACACGTCGGCGATCGGGCTGTTGGTAATCCACATCTTGGCGCCGGTCAGGCTGTAGCCGCCTTCGACCTTGCGTGCACGAGTAATCATCGCCCCCGGGTCGGAACCGTGATCAGGCTCTGTCAGACCGAAGCAGCCAATCCACTCGCCGGACGCAAGTTTCGGCAGGTATTTCTGTTTCTGAGCCTCAGTGCCGAATTCATTGATCGGCACCATGACCAGCGAAGACTGCACGCTCATCATCGAGCGATAGCCGGAATCAACGCGCTCCACTTCGCGGGCAATCAGACCGTAGCTCACGTAATTGAGACCGCTGCCACCGTACTGCTCAGGAATGGTCGCGCCCAACAGGCCGACTTCACCCATTTCGCGGAAGATCGCCGGGTCAGTCTTTTCATGGCGGAAAGCTTCGAGCACACGCGGCGCAAGCTTCTGCTGAGCGAACTGCTCGGCAGTGTCGCGGATCATGCGCTCTTCTTCGGTGAGCTGTTGATCCAGCAGCAGGGGATCGATCCAGTTGAAGCTAGCTTTGCCGGCCATGAGTGAGTCCTCGCAAATCGGGTGAATAAACGTGGCATTGATCCTAGGCGCGGTTCGCCGTCGCGGCAAACGAGGATTTCGCATCCTGTTGTGCTAATTTCTCACTCCGAAACGTCGCCAAGTGCCAGCTATGCGATGTATTAGTGAGGTGGACGTACATGCGCAGAAAGATACCCAGCACCACGGCCCTGATCAGTTTTGAAGCGGCCGCTCGCCACGAGAGCTTCACCAAGGCTGCCGAAGAACTCTCCCTCACCCAAGGCGCAATTTGCCGACAAATCGCCAGCCTTGAGGACTTCCTCAGCGTGGAACTGTTCCGACGCTCGCGACGCGGTGTGAAGCTGACCGAAGCCGGACTTTCCTACAGCCGTCGGGTCGCCACTCAACTGGACGCTGTCGAGCGCGACACGCTTTCAGTGATGGGCCAGCAAGGCGCCAATGTGATCGAACTGGCGGTGGTGCCGACCTTTGGTACCCAATGGCTGTTGCCACGACTCAAGGATTTCCAGCTCAAGCACCCGGAAGTAACGGTCAACCTGACCAACCGTACGCGCCCCTTCCTGTTCGCCGATACCGAATTTGATGCGGCGATCTACTTTGGTGACGCGGATTGGTCGGGTACCGAATCCCACAGACTGATGGGAGAGAATCCGATGCCGGTATGCAGCCCCGTCCTACTTGGCGACAGGACGCATCTGACAGCGGAGCAGATTGCCGAACTACCGCTCCTGCAACAAACCACCCGCCCCTACGCCTGGCGCCAGTGGTTCAACTCGCAACAGTTGAATATCCCCCGCGACATGACAGGCCCGCGCTACGAGCTATTCTCCATGCTGGCCCAAGCGGCCATGCACGACATGGGCGTTGCGTTGATCCCGCCGTTCCTGATTCAGCGCGAATTGGCCGAGAAACGCCTGGTGGTTGCCAACCCGAATGCGCTGTCCAGCATCAAGGCGTATTACCTGATGATTCCGGAGCGAAAAGTCGAATCAGCGTCACTCAAGGCATTTCGCGACTGGCTGGTGAATCAGGCACACAGCTACAACCCAGAAGACTAAAGGCTTGCGACAATACTTAACCCGGTAGTCAGAATATCCAAAGCCCTACAGATATAACTATTTGTCGCAAATCAGAAGACTGTATCCGAAGGTCGTACAGACGTCCCACAAGCGCCTGACAACGTGGCTTTGCGCCTTGATCAACGACTCATTACTGCCTATTCACGCCACCGATGCGAAAAATTTCAATAACAAGCCAAAATCCATACAGAGCACGGCCTGCAAGGGATTAAGCCGGTCATCTGCGACATTCGGTCACGGCATGACTTGTAGTTAATTTTCCGTCACCCGTCATAATCCCTTGAAGGGCTGAAAGTTCGCCTGCAAAATGCCGCGCCCCGCCCTGATTTGGCGGGATCGTGCTGATCGGCCGCCCCAGTCGCACCATCCGCAGTGCCTGGGTTTACTCAATAAGATCACGCAGGAGATTTGACGTGCACATTGGTGTTCCTCTCGAAACCCAGACAGGTGAAACGCGGGTTGCTGCAACCCCGGAAACCATCAAAAAGCTGATCGGCCAAGGTCATCAGGTCACTGTGCAAAGCGGCGCCGGCATCAAGGCCAGTGTTGTCGACAGTGCCTATGAGGCGGCAGGCGCAACCATTGGCAGCGCCAACGATGCGTTTGGTGCCGAGCTGATTCTCAAAGTGGTTGCCCCGAGCGACGCCGAACTGCCGCTAATCAAGCGCGGTGCCGTGCTGGTGGGCATGCTCAATCCGTTCAGCAATGAAACCATCGCCAAACTGGCCGAGTGCGGGATCACCGCGTTCGCCCTGGAAGCGGCGCCACGCACTTCGCGGGCGCAGAGCCTCGATGTGTTGTCGTCGCAGGCAAACATCGCCGGCTATAAGTCGGTGCTGTTGGCCGCCCACTACTATCCGCGTTTCATGCCGATGCTGATGACCGCTGCGGGCACTGTGAAAGCGGCGCGCGTGCTGATTCTCGGCGCGGGCGTGGCCGGATTGCAGGCGATTGCCACGGCGAAACGTCTGGGCGCAGTCATCGAAGCGTCCGACGTGCGTCCGGCCGTGAAGGAGCAGATCGAATCCCTCGGCGCCAAGTTCGTCGACGTGCCGTACGAAACCGATGAAGAGCGCGAATGCGCCGTCGGTGTCGGCGGTTACGCGCGGCCGATGCCGGCGAGCTGGATGCAACGTCAGGCGCTGGCGGTGCACGAACGCGCCAAGCAGGCCGATATCGTCATCACCACCGCACTGATCCCGGGCCGCAAGGCACCGACGCTGCTCAGCGCGGAAACCGTGGCGCAGATGAAACCCGGTTCGGTGGTCATTGACCTGGCAGCCGCGCAGGGCGGCAACTGCCCGCTGACCGTGGCTGATCAGGTGGTGATCGAGAACGGCGTGACCATCATCGGCCCGACCAATCTTGCCGGTGAAGTCGCCGCAGACGCTTCGGCGCTGTACGCACGCAACCTGCTGGACTTCCTGAAACTGGTATTCACCAAAGAAGGCCAGTTTGAAGTGAACCTCGAAGACGACATCGTCGCCGCGTGCCTGATGTGCCGCGACGGCCAAGTCATCCGCAAAAACGCCTAAGCAGGGATTCAGAAGATGGAAGAGCTTATCTCCCCCGGTATCTACAACCTGATCATCTTCGTGCTGGCGATTTATGTCGGTTACCACGTGGTCTGGAACGTTACGCCTGCGCTGCACACGCCGCTGATGGCAGTGACCAACGCCATTTCGGCGATCGTGATCGTCGGCGCGATGCTCGCAGCCGCGCTGACGGTTACGCCGCTGGGCAAAACCATGGGCACCCTCGCCGTGGCGCTCGCTGCGGTCAACGTGTTCGGTGGCTTTCTGGTCACCCGCCGCATGCTTGAGATGTTCAAGAAGAAAGCCCCGAAAGTAAAAGAAGAGGCGCCGAAGTAATGAGCATGAATCTCGTCACGACGCTCTACCTGATCGCGTCGATCTGCTTCATCCAGGCCCTCAAAGGCCTGTCGCACCCGACCACCTCACGCCGCGGCAACCTGTTCGGCATGCTCGGCATGGGTCTGGCGATTATCACTACGGTGGGCCTCATCTATAAGCTCGGAGCTGAGCTGGCTACTGCCGGCATCGGTTACGTGATTGTCGGCCTGCTGGTCGGTGGCACTGCCGGTTCGATCATGGCCAAGCGCGTGGAAATGACCAAGATGCCGGAACTGGTCGCCTTCATGCACAGCATGATCGGCCTCGCGGCGGTGTTCATCGCCATCGCTGCCGTGGTTGAGCCGCAGTCGCTGGGCATCGTCAAACACTTGGGCGACGCGATTCCGGCGGGCAACCGTCTGGAACTGTTCCTTGGCGCGGCGATTGGTGCAATTACCTTCTCCGGTTCGGTGATCGCGTTCGGCAAGCTCTCGGGCAAGTACAAGTTCCGTCTGTTTCAGGGCGCACCGGTACAGTTTGCCGGTCAGCACAAGCTGAATGCGGTGCTCGGTCTGGCGACGCTGGCGCTCGGCCTGACCTTCATGTTCACCGGCAACCTCACCGCGTTCGCGCTGATGCTGGCGCTGGCGTTCGTGATGGGCGTGCTGATCATCATCCCGATTGGTGGCGCGGATATGCCGGTAGTGGTGTCGATGCTCAACAGCTACTCGGGCTGGGCTGCGGCGGGGATCGGCTTCTCGCTGAACAACTCGATGCTGATCATCGCCGGTTCGCTGGTGGGTTCGAGCGGTGCAATCCTCTCGTACATCATGTGCAAGGCGATGAACCGTTCCTTCTTTAATGTGCTGCTCGGTGGTTTCGGCAACACGGTGGATGCTGGCCCGGCGGGCGCGAAAGAAGCGCGTCCGGTGAAATCCGGTTCGGCTGACGACGCGACCTTTCTGCTGACCAACGCTGACACCGTGATCATCGTTCCGGGCTATGGCCTGGCGGTGGCGCGGGCACAGCACGCGCTGAAAGAGCTGACCGAGAAACTGACCCATCGTGGCGTGACCGTGAAGTACGCGATCCACCCGGTGGCCGGTCGCATGCCCGGACACATGAACGTATTGCTGGCCGAGGCCGAAGTGCCGTACGACCAGGTGTTCGAGATGGAAGACATCAACTCCGAATTCGGTCAGGCCGACGTGGTGCTGGTGCTCGGCGCCAACGACGTGGTCAACCCCGCGGCGAAGAACGATCCGAAATCACCGATTGCCGGCATGCCGATTCTCGAAGCCTTCAAGGCCAAGACCATCATCGTCAACAAGCGCTCGATGGCCAGCGGCTACGCCGGTCTGGACAACGAACTGTTCTACCTGGACAAGACCATGATGGTGTTCGGCGACGCAAAAAAAGTCATCGAAGACATGGTCAAAGCAGTCGAGTAAATTTCGACCGCAATGCCTAACGCCCCGACTCGTCGGGGCGTTTTTGTTTACGCAAATTGCCGGACAATTTGCCGCGTTGTTACCGATCCGGTAATGGTGTTTTACTTGAAACCCGCTGAATAGACGCCTCGTTTGCGACCTTGGTAGCGGGACAGGCGCCCGTCCAATTCACTAGACTGCGCATCCTGCTACTCGCTACCCGAGATAAACATCCATGTACCGTGACCGTATTCGCCTGCCTTCGTTGTTGGACAAAGTGATGAGCGCCGCCGACGCCGCAGCTCTGATTGAGGACGGCATGACCGTCGGCATGAGCGGCTTCACCCGCGCCGGCGAAGCCAAAGCCGTGCCCCATGCGCTGGCCGAGCGAGCCAAGGTCACGCCGCTGAAGATCACTTTGATGACCGGCGCCAGCCTCGGTAACGACCTCGACAAGCAACTGACCGAGGCCGGCGTGCTGTCGCGGCGCATGCCGTTTCAGGTCGACAGCACTCTGCGCAAGGCAATCAACGCCGGCCAAGTGATGTTCATCGACCAGCATCTGTCGGAAACCGTCGAGCAACTGCGCAATCAGCAATTGAAGCTGCCGGACATCGCGGTCATTGAAGCCGTAGCCATCACCGAACAAGGCCACATCGTGCCGACCACCTCCGTGGGCAACTCGGCGAGCTTCGCGATTTTTGCCAAGCAAGTGATCGTCGAGATCAACCTGGCGCACAACGCCAACCTCGAAGGCTTGCATGACATCTATATCCCGACCTACCGCCCGACTCGCACGCCGATCCCGCTGGTAAAAGTCGACGATCGTATCGGCAGCACCGCGATCCCGATTCCGCCGGAGAAGATCGTCGCCATCGTCATCACCCAGCAGCCGGACTCGCCGTCCACCGTGTCAGCGCCAGATGCCGATACCAACGCCATCGCCGATCACCTGATCACCTTCTTCAAACAGGAAGTCGACGCCGGGCGCATGACCAACAAGCTCGGCCCGTTGCAGGCCGGCATCGGCAACATCGCCAACGCGGTGATGTGCGGGCTGATTGATTCACCGTTCGAAGATCTGACGATGTATTCCGAAGTGCTGCAGGACTCGACCTTCGACCTGATCGATGCCGGCAAGCTGAGCTTCGCTTCGGGCAGCTCGATCACGTTGTCGGAACGACGCAACACTGACGTGTTCGGCAATCTGGAGAAGTACAAAGACAAACTGGTGCTGCGCCCGCAGGAGATTTCCAACCATCCGGAAGTCGTCCGGCGGCTGGGCATCATTGGTATCAACACTGCACTGGAGTTCGACATCTACGGCAACGTCAACTCGACCCACATCTGCGGCACGCGGATGATGAACGGCATCGGCGGCTCGGGCGACTTCGCGCGCAATGCGCATCTGGCGGTGTTTGTGACCAAGTCGATTGCCAAGGGTGGCGCGATTTCCAGCGTGGTGCCAATGGTCAGCCATGTTGACCATACCGAGCATGACGTCGACATTCTGGTGACCGAGGTTGGCCTGGCGGATCTGCGTGGACTGGCGCCGCGCGAACGCGCCCGCGTAATCATCGATAATTGCGTGCACCCAGACTATCGCCAGGCCCTGAATGATTACTTCACAGCGGCTTGCGCGATTGGCGGGCACACCCCGCACATCCTGCGTGACGCGCTGAGCTGGCACATCAATCTGGAAGAAACCGGGCGCATGCTCAAGGTCTGATTCACACAGATATCCCGCTGACGCAAACACAGTTTTATCAGTGGGATATCGCAAAGCTTCTTTCTTGGCAAAAACTGTACTGCTGTACCGGTCATTTCCTACAGACTCTGCCCACATATCTTGGTTAATTCGCCAAAAACGCACCACTTGAGGGCAGACAGGTACAGTTTGCACAATTTCGACCCGTACACCCCCTATAAACAGTTAACTGCTCACTCACAATACAGGTGAACTGTATCTAGAGAGTCTGGCCAAACGAGAGGATCATGGGCACCAGTCAAACCACTACCTGATCCCGCCACAAGCGGAAGGATGTCAACCATGGAACGTACACTCAGTTCCGAACTGTTCTTCGAAGACACTGCTGCAAAAACCCAGGCCTCCATGCCTTTGCGCGTTATTGCCAACCTGATGCTGTGGCAACGCCGCATCTCCAGCCGCCATCAACTGGCTCGTCTGGATTCGCGTCTGCTGGCTGATGCCGGGATTAGCGAAGCACAACGCTACGAAGAGCTGAGCAAGCCGTTCTGGCGCTAAACAGCGTCGCTGGCTCTGGTCGTCAGACCCACCGCCAGCACCCGAATTGAACAAACAAAACCCGTCGTGGGAAACCGCGACGGGTTTTGTCGTTTCAGAGGTCTGGAAGCGCGAAGCAAGCACTCAAGAGAGCTGACAGATACAGTTTCTGGATTAGAGATATCAATAGGTACAGTTAAGAATTTTGGATTCATTCGGCATTTCAGCGCTGTGCGAACTGCACAGAGCAGCCTAATATTCATTCAGTAAGTGGCGAATGCTGCGCCGATGGCGTCTGACTCCCAGACACCGTGCCACCTCTCAAAACGGTTTATCCACAGGAGTTATCCCATGACACGTCTTCGCCTGCTCAGCGCCGCCGCCCTGTTGGCCGTGGCTGCCAACGCCAGTGCCACCAGCTTCATCGTCACCACCGACTCTATCGTCGGCGCCCTGAAAGCTTCCTCGGACGCAACCTCCGACGTGACCTCGTCGTTCCGTGACGACAAAATCGTACTCGCCGCCCGAGATGACGCTGCCAGCTTCGTCGCAAGCGAAGGCGAAATCCGTGGCGTGAAACTCGAAAGCGCACTCGATCACATCCGCCACCAGGCGCCACAACTGAACGCGACCGACGCGCAGTTGGCTCAAGCCATTCTGACTATCTGAATCGGCGCATGACGGGGCACGCTCGGTCGTGTCCCGATGTTTCGGCGCTGGCTCTGGCCCGGGCATTACGCTAGCCTTGCGGCTTGCTAACTGTTGCCGAGTCCCATGCGTTTTCTTTCAAATCTGCTCATCCCTTCTATCTTGCTGACCGCCTGTTGGGCGACGTCGGTGAATGCCTTTGATCTGTCCACGCAAAACACCGTCGTCAGCGTTTGGGCGACTGGCATGGTGTCTTCGGCGCCATTCGACCGTAAACTGCTGTTCGCCGCGCACGACGATGCGGCGGCGTTCGTTGCCAGTGACGGTCAACTGCGAGGCCCACAGCTGGAATCCGCGCTGCATTACCTGCGCAAATCCCGGCCAAAACTTCATGCTGGTGACCTTGAACTGGCAGAAGCAATTCTCGTCCAATAGCTATCTTTGTCCCTTTCGGAGTCGTTCCATGCGTAGCCCGCTGATTGCTGCCGCCCTTGGCCTGTTTTTGTTGGCCGATATGGCCCAGGCACACACCCTGGTAGCCACCAGTAACATCATCGTTCGCGCATCTCAGCGCACTATCGATTTCACTTCCGATACCACCACTTCGATCCGCGATTCGAAAATCATCCGTGAAGCCCACGACGACGCTGCCAGTTTTGTCGCCAGCGACGGCGATATCCGTGGCGCGCACCTCGAAGCCGCGCTCAACACGCTGCGCACCCGCGTTCCGGAAGCCCGTGACGCCAGTGATCAGGTACTCGCCGAAGCCATCCTCGCACTGTGAAGTCAGTCGGCGCCTGGCTAATGGCCGGGGCGTTGTTGCTGCTTGGCAACAGCGCCCATGCGGGCCTGCAATTACGGCTCAAGGCCGAGGGTCTGAGCCCCGCGCAACAGCAGGCCAGCCAGACGCTGCTGGATGAAGCCATGCGGGCATTGCCACCGAGCTTCATCGAGCGACTGGATCGGCGCATCGATGTCGGCTGGACCGACGACATGCCCTCCAACGCTTACGGCCAGGCAACGCTGGTCTCCGAGCTCGATCTGAACCGCAAACTGCTCGCCGGCCTCACCGACGGTAGTGCGGCCAAGGAAAAAACCAGTCGCCCCCACGGCACCGTGCGTCAGGAACTGCTGGCCACGGTACTGCACGAAATCACCCACATTTACGATCGCGCGCGCCTGTGGCCAGACGCCGAGCGCACGCTGATCCAGCGCTGCACCCGTCGCAGCAACAGTGCCGGACTGATCGGCATCCCCGATGAATGTCGCGGCCAGAACGGCCGGCGCTTCACCCTCAGCGATGACCCGCGTCTGCTCGACCTCGCCGGTTGGCAGCAATACGTCGGCCGTCGCGGTGAACGTGAACAGCACAACCGGCAGATCGTCCGTAGTCCGGATCTGTACGAGATCTCCAGTCCGAAAGAGTTTGTCGCGGTCAACATGGAGTATTTCCTCCTCGACCCAAGCTATGCCTGCCGCCGCCCGGCGCTGTATCGCTATTACCAACAGCACTTCGGCTGGGCACCACCGGCCAAGGACGAGTGCAGCAAATCGTTCTCCTTCCTCAACGCTGGCAACGATTTTGCCAAACAGCCGTTGGGCCAAGTCGATCCGGAACGCGTTTACGCCGTCGATTACCTGCTGGCCGAGGCCAACCAGAACTGGGTCAGCCGTTGGGGTCACAGCATGTTGCGGCTGGTGATCTGCGCGCCGGGACGGCCACGCGGCCCGGATTGCCGACTCGATCTGGATCAGCATCTGGTGCTGTCCTACCGCGCCTTCGTCGGTGATGTGCAGTTGTCGAGCTGGGACGGACTGGTCGGCAAATACCCGTCACGCCTGTTCGTGTTGCCGCTGGCGCAGGTGATCGATGAATACACCAAGACCGAGTTGCGCAGCCTCGCCTCGGTGCCGCTGAACCTGTCGCGTAGTGAAATTGAAGGCGTGGTCGAACACGCCGCCGAAATGCACTGGAGCTATGACGGCAACTACTTCTTCCTGTCCAACAACTGCGCGGTCGAGGGCCTGAAACTGCTGCGCAGCGGCACCGACAACGCCAAGCTCGTGGGCCTCGACAACATCATGCCCAACGGTTTGCTGGAAGTGCTCAAGGGCCGAGGCCTGGCGGACACCAGCGTGCTGGATGATCCGAAAGAAGCGCTGCGTCTGGGTTATCGCTTCGACTCTTTCCGTGATCGCTATCAGGCGATGTTCGATGTGCTGAAAAAGCAGCTGCCGATCAAACAGAATACGGTCGAGGAATGGCTTTCGTTGACCGCCGAAGAACGCCGAGCGTGGTTCGAGCGCGCCGACCTGCGCACCAGCGCGGCGTTGTTGCTGCTGGAGCAGGCGAGCTTCCGCCGTCAGTTGTTGCTGGCGCAGGATGAGGTCAAGCAACGCTACCTCGGTGCCCGCGAGCTGGAGAACGGCGGTATGGACAAGGCCAATGCGACCTTGCAGCAGATCCTCGCCAACAGCGGCTTCCTCAGCCGTCCGGCGGAACTGCTCGACAGCCGTGGTTATGGTCTGCCGCAGCCGGATGAGTCCAAACGTCTGGAAGCGGAAAGCAGCCAGCGCCAGAAACAGTTGCTGGCGCTGACCGGGGATCTGGACAAGGAAGTGCGCAAGTTGCTGGAGCCCCAGCGTGCTGCCGAGATCGCCGCAAGCGAGGCCAACGTGAAGCAGATCGGCGAGCATCTGCGCAAACTGCACAAGGCGTCGGGTGGGTTGGAGTTACCGTAGAACAGCAGCTTCGGAGTTATCCGAATGATGTGGCGAGGGAGCTTGCTCCCTCGCCACAGGTGATCTTGTCAGATCAGTACAAAACGCCATCCAGAATTTCATAGACGATCCCGGTGCCCACCGCGATCAGCACAATATCGCCACCGGCCCGGCGCCATTCATAGCCTGGATAATATGGCAGACGCTCCATCGCGCGGTTATCCAGACGCTCGCCGTAATAGCCATGCGGTAACGGCCGTCCGCGCTCCAGGTGCATACCCGGCGGTGGCGGTGCCCCACGCACGAAGTAGCCATGGTTATCGCGAATGGTCTGCCGCACCGGCCCAAAGTCGCGCGGCGGCGGGCCACCCCGGTGGTTGTTTTGCGGGCCACGGTGATCGTCACTGCGATTGTCATGCTGGCCCTGCTCCGGGCCGCCGCGGTCGTGATCGTTGCGTTGATCATCACGCTGATCGGCGCTGGCCAGCAGCGGCGTCGCACTGATCATCAGGACGCCCAGACTGGCAATCAGACGTTTCGGCATTTTCATCGAGTCTTTCCTCACTGCACTGACAGCAAAAAGGGATTCAGAACGTGGTTCTGAATCCCTCGGTCTTGCTGGATTAGTCTGTGCCGCGAGGGGCTAATTCCTCTGTATCAGGAACTTTACCTTCAGCTGACGCGGGCCTTACGCACGCCTTCGGACAATGCCGAACACAGGCTCAGCACGCCGTCGATGGCTTGCGCCGGAGTGGTCGCGTTGGCGATGTGATCGATCAGCGCCGAACCCACCACCACGCCGTCCGCCAGCCGCGCGATTGCCGCTGCTTGCTCCGGCGTGCGGATGCCGAAACCGATGCTGATCGGCAGATCGGTATGCCGACGCAGACGCGCCACGGCTTCTTCGACATGTTCCAGAGTCGCGGCACCGGCGCCAGTCACGCCGGCCACCGACACGTAATATACAAACCCGGAACTGCCGTTGAGCACGCGCGGCAAACGCGCATCATCGGTGGTCGGTGTGGTCAGGCGGATGAAGTCGATGCCCGCGGCCTGGGCCGGGTCGCACAGTTCTTCGTTATGTTCCGGCGGCATGTCGACCACGATCAGACCGTCGACGCCGGCTTCTTTCGCGTCGGCGATGAAACGCGGCACGCCGTACATGTGAATCGGGTTGAAGTAGCCCATCAGCACCAGCGGGGTTTCGCTGTTTTCCTGACGGAACTCGCGCACCATTTGCAGGGTTTTGAGCAGATTCTGCTTGGCGCCCAAGGCGCGGATGTTCGCCAGTTGGATCGCCGGTCCGTCGGCCATCGGATCGGTGAACGGCATGCCCAACTCGATCACATCGGCGCCGGCCTTCGGCAGGCCCTTGAGGATCGCCAGCGAAGTGTCGTAGTCCGGGTCACCGGCCGTGACGAAGGTCACCAGTGCGGCGCGATTTTGTTGTTTGAGTTCGGCAAAACGGGTTTGCAGGCGGCTCATCAGTGTTTCTCCTGCTTAGCGGTTTCCATATGGTGCATGACGGTCTGCATGTCTTTGTCGCCGCGACCGGACAGGTTGACCACCATCAGGTGATCCTTCGGCAGCTTCGGTGCGCGTTTGAACACTTCAGCCAACGCATGAGCGCTTTCCAGTGCAGGGATGATCCCTTCGAGACGGCAGCATTTGTGGAACGCATCCAGCGCTTCGTCGTCAGTCACCGAGGTGTACTGGACGCGGCCGATGTCATGCAACCATGCGTGCTCAGGGCCGATGCCGGGATAGTCGAGACCGGCAGAAATCGAATGCGCGTCGATGATCTGGCCATCGTCGTCCTGCAGCAGGAACGTGCGGTTGCCGTGCAACACACCCGGTACGCCGCCGTTGAGGCTGGCCGCGTGCTTGCCGGTTTCGATGCCATAACCGGCGGCTTCGACGCCGATGATTTCAACGCTCTTGTCGTCGAGGAACGGGTGGAACAGCCCCATCGCGTTGGAACCGCCACCGATGCACGCCACCAGACTGTCCGGCAAACGACCTTCCTGAGCCTGCAACTGATCGCGGGTTTCCTTGCCGATCACGGCCTGGAAGTCGCGAACCATTGCAGGATAAGGATGCGGGCCAGCCACGGTGCCGATCAGGTAGAAAGTGCTGTCGACGTTGGTCACCCAGTCGCGCAGCGCTTCGTTCATCGCATCTTTCAGAGTGCCGGTGCCGGCGACCACCGGGATCACTTCGGCACCCAGCAGCTTCATGCGAAATACGTTGGCCTGCTGGCGCTCGATGTCGGTGGTGCCCATGTAGATCACGCAATCCAGACCGAAACGCGCAGCCACAGTCGCAGTTGCCACACCGTGCATGCCGGCGCCGGTCTCGGCGATGATGCGTTTCTTGCCCATACGCCGCGCCAAGAGGATCTGGCCGATGCAGTTGTTGATCTTGTGCGCGCCAGTGTGATTAAGCTCTTCGCGCTTGAGGTAGATCTTGGCGCCGCCGCAGAACTCGGTAAGACGCTCGGCGTAATACAGCGGGCTAGGACGTCCGACGTAATCGCGCTGGAAGTAGGCCAATTCCTCTTTGAACGCAGAATCTTCCTTGGCCACTTCGTACTCACGGGCGAGGTCGAGGATCAACGGCATCAGGGTTTCAGCTACGTAGCGGCCACCGAACGCGCCAAACAGGCCGTTGGCGTCAGGGCCGTTACGCAGATCGGAAGTGTTCGAAGTCTGGGTCATGGGTCGCTCCAGCTGATTTTCAAAAGAAGGCAATGGCGCCCACTCTACCCCTGACCTTCCAGACTGAAAACCGATAAGATCGCCGCAACCTGTCAGGAAAACTCACAGATCCCATGAGCCACGACCTTCCCCCGCTGAACGCCCTGCGCGCCTTCGAAGCCACCGCCCGTCTGAATAGCGTCAGTCAGGCTGCTGAACAGCTGCACGTTACCCACGGTGCGGTCAGTCGCCAGCTCAAGGTGCTTGAAGAACACCTCGGCGTCAGTCTGTTCATCAAAGATGGCCGCGGCCTGAAACTCACAGATGCCGGCATTCGCCTGCGTGACGCCAGCGGCGAGGCTTTCGAGCGTTTGCGCAGTGTTTGCGCAGAGCTGACCCAAAGCACCGCGGATGCGCCGTTCGTGCTCGGCTGCTCCGGTAGCCTGTTGGCGCGCTGGTTCATTCCACGTTTGGGACGCTTGAATGCTGATCTGCCGGATTTGCGCCTGCACCTGTCGGCCGGCGAAGGCGATCTCGATCCACGCCGTCCCGGATTAGACGCGTTGCTGCTGTTCGCCGAACCGCCATGGCCAGCGGACATGCAGGTCTATGAACTGGCCAGCGAACGCATCGGCCCGGTCATGAGCCCGCTGTTCAGCGGCTATCAACAGTTAACAGACGCCCCCGCCAGCGCATTGCTCGGCGAACCGTTGCTGCACACCACTTCGCGCCCGCAAGCCTGGCCAAGCTGGGCACAGCAAAGCGGCCTCGACGCGAAGGCGTTGAAGCTCGGGCAAGGGTTTGAGCATTTGTATTATTTGCTGGAAGCCGCTGTCGCAGGCCTCGGGGTGGCGATTGCACCAGAGCCACTGGTGGCGGAAGACTTGAAGGCCGGTCGCCTGGTTGCGCCGTGGGGCTTCTGTGAAACCCCGGCGCAACTGGCGTTGTGGCTACCCAAGCGCGCCGCGGACGGGCGCGCTCGGCAACTGGCGCAATGGCTCAAACATGAGCTGCGCCAGACGGATCACTCGCCGCGTTTGAACAGCAAGTAAGCAGCGACCAGACCCAGGGCGCCGACGGCTACACCGGCGGTGGTCCATGGATGTTCCTGAGCGTAATCACGGGTGGCGATCCCGGTTTCGCGGGTTTTCACTTTGACTTCTTCGTAGGCATCGCTGAGCAAGCTGCGCGAATGCTTCAGCGCGCTTTCAGCATTGCCTTTGAGCGCCTTGAGGGTCTTGCGCGACTCGTCCGAAGCGTCATCTTTGAGGCTTTCCAACGACTTGAGCAGACTCTCGATCTCCGCTTCCATGCTTTGCAATGAGGCTTTACGTAGAGAAGTGTTGGCCATGGTGGCTCTCCTGCATTGGTGATGAGTGGCGTGTGTTGATTGGGACTTCAGCGGTTCGAGAAAGTGCAGAAAATCTGAACTTCCCTTCGCCGGAGCCACCGAAATCAACACGGCAAATCGCTGCTAGGCTGTATTTCACACTTCAAGGAGAACACCATGAGTGACCATCACACGTACAAGAAAGTCGAGCTGGTCGGGTCGTCCGAGAACAGCATCGAAGAGGCAATCAACAACGCGTTGGCCGAAGCCAACAAGAGCATCAAACATCTGGAATGGTTTGAAGTGACCGAGACCCGTGGCCACATCAAGGATGGCAAGGCTGCGCACTTTCAGGTGACCCTGAAAGTCGGGTTCCGGATCGCCAGCAGCTGAGTTTGGTCAGTCTTCTGAACTTGCGCGCTGGCGGAGTGCCATAGGAATGGCAAAGCGCTACAGGGTGGCCGCGTCGGGTGAACAACCCGATGCCCGCCTCTTTTAATCCGACCAGGGGTGCGACCGATGAAGAAGTTTATGTTGGCTGTAGGTTTGTTGAGCCTTGCGGGTGGTGCGTTTGCTGCCGGCAAGCCTTGTGAAGAGCTGAAAGCCGAGATCGCGGCGAAGCTGGATGCCAAGGGTGTTTCCGGTTATTCGCTGGAGGTTGTGGACAAGGGCGCAGCGGCTGACGGCAAAGTCGTCGGCACCTGCGAGGGCGGTGCCAAGGAAATCGTTTACAAACGATAAGTCCAGATCACCTCTGTGGCGAGGGAGCTTGCTCCCGCTGGACTGCGAAGCAGGCCCCTGTTTTGGGGTCGCTGCGCAACCCCGCGGGAGCAAGCTCCCTCGCCACAATTCATTCAGAGGCCGCGCAAACATCAGCCCTTCATGACTTGCGCCAACAGCTCATAAGAACGCAGCCGATCCCCATGCTCATACAGATCGCTGGTAAAAATCAGCTCATCAGCCTGAGTCTGCTCAACCAGCACTTCCAGCTTCGCGCGGATTTTTTGCGGGCCACCGACCATCGCCAAGCCAAGGAAATCCCCCACCGCCTCGCGTTCATGCGGCAACCACAAGCCATCCATCGTTTTCACCGGCGGACGCTGCACCAGACTCTGCCCACGCATCAGCGCCAGAATCCGCTGGTACACCGAAGTCGCCAGGTAATCGGCCTGCTCATCGGTATCGGCCGCCACCAGCGGAACACCGAGCATCACGTACGGTTTATCCAGCACCGCCGACGGCTTGAAGTGATTGCGATACACGCGAATCGCCTCATGCATGAAGCGCGGTGCGAAGTGTGAGGCAAAGGCGTAGGGCAAACCGCGTTCACCGGCCAGTTGCGCACTGAACAGACTCGAACCGAGCAGCCAGATCGGCACGTTAGTGCCGGTGCCGGGCATGGCGATCACACGTTGATCCGGAGTGCGCGGGCCGAGGAAGCGTGCCAGTTCGGCAACGTCTTCGGGAAAGTCATCCGAGCTGCCGGAACGCTCGCGGCGCAAGGCACGGGCGGTCATCTGATCGGAACCCGGCGCGCGACCCAGACCGAGATCGATGCGTCCCGGATACAGGCTTTCGAGAGTGCCGAACTGCTCGGCGATCACCAGCGGCGCATGATTGGGCAACATCACCCCGCCGGAGCCGACGCGGATGGTCGAGGTGCCGCCGGCCAGATAACCGAGCAGCACCGAGGTGGCGGAACTGGCGATGCCGTCCATGTTGTGGTGCTCGGCGACCCAGAACCGCGTGTAGCCGAATTTCTCGACATGCTGCGCCAGATCCAGCGAATTGCGCAGCGCCTGCGCCGGGCTGCCGTTCTCGCGCACGGGCACCAGATCAAGAGTGGAAAACTTTACGTCGGACAGTTGCTTCATGAACCTGCTTCTCCGAATGAGGACGCAGGTTTGTTCTTGCCGAACAAAAACCTGCCGAATGCAATAAGCGTGTTCTATGGAATGAGGGCATATACCCGAGTTTCAATAGCCGACCGGAAATTTCCTACTAAAAAAGTCAACGATTCACCTGAGCTGAACTTTGACCCCGGGTCTATCCTCAGAACCCTTGCAAGCAAAAACCGCAATGGCGCGGCATTTCGCGCCTTATTCGAGGAGGCAACATGGCTATCGTGAAGAAGGCATCCGCACATTGGGAAGGTGACCTGAAAACCGGCATCGGCTCGATCTCCACTGAAACCGGCGTCCTGCGAGAAGCGCCGTACGGCTTCAAGGCGCGCTTCGAAGGCGGCAAAGGCACCAACCCGGAAGAATTGATCGGCGCGGCGCACGCCGGCTGTTTCTCCATGGCATTTTCGATGATCCTCGGCGATGCCGGCCTCAAGGCTGACAGCATCGACACCCAGGCTGAAGTCACTCTGGATCAAGTCGAGGGCGGTTTCGCGATCTCTGCGGTGAAGCTGATCCTCAAAGCGAAAATCCCGGGCGCCACTCAAGCGCAGTTTGAAGAGCTGAGCAACAAAGCCAAAGAAGGTTGCCCGGTCTCCAAGGTATTGAACGCCAAGATCAGCCTCGACGCTTCTTTGGTCAGCTGATGGCTTGAGCCGGATCAGAACCCGCCGGGCAAAAATGTGGTCGAATAGACGACAGCAGCTATCGCGCAACTTCGCGCGCGCTGTTCCAAGGAGCTTCAACCATGAAACGTTTTGCTTTGGCGGTTATCTGTGGCGTGCTGGCGACCTCAGCCTTCGCTGCGCCCAAGGATTGCGAAGAACTCCGGAAGGAGATCGAGGTAAAGATTCAAGCCAGAGCCGTGCCCTCCTACACTCTGGAAATAGTCTCGAGAGAAGAGGCCGCAAAACACGATATCGCCATGGTCGTCGGAACCTGCGATTACGGACGGAAGAAAATCATCTACCAAAGAAACGACAGCTGAGTCGCACTACGGCACGCAGTTGATTCGCCGTTCTTCGGCTACGATTCGACCTTCACGGTTGATCAGCCGGGCACTGGGGGTGAACGCCAGCGATCGTGCTTCGAGCCGGTAACGCTGGCCCGCTTGGAAATGTTCGTAAGGAATCGTCATGTAGCACAGACGTTCCTGCGGATCGGTGTCCATGCCTTGGCCACCGCCGAAAATCTCGAAATCGAAACGCACCGTCAGCTCATGAGCGCCGGGCGCGACTTGAAAAAAGCGCCCGTCACGCAGGCGCTGATTGTCCAGTCGCTCGGCCATCAGCACCTTGCCGCCGGGCGTAGGCATGGCGAAATCGACCCAGGCCATGCCTGGGTCGGCGGGTGGCAACGGTGTCTGGCAGCCGGCGATTACGCCAGCGGTCAACAACAGCATCAACTTGCGCATGATGGATGTCCGTGAGTCTGGGCATCCAGCATAACGCCGATCAGGTGCGCTGACAGCCAGCGGGTATGCCTTGGCCGACCACGTTGCGCTGCTCATCGTAGAGCCTGGCCCATGGGCGGAAACCGATGCTGCCGGCCTGCAACTGATAACGCTGGCCTGCGTTGAAATCCTTGAATTTCACGTTCAACTGGCAATCGCGCCACAGCGGCTCGGCATCGGGACCGATGTTGGTCGCCGCCACCGGGAATTGATAACGCACCGTCAGCTCATGGCTGCCGGGCTGTACCTCGAAATAGCGTTGGTCTTGATTAGCCTGGTTGTCGACTTCCAGCGCTTGCAGCGCGGTGTCCTGCTGCCGGGGATTCAGATCGATCCAGGCTTGCGTGGGGTCGGGGACGGGCATGCCGAACCCGGCACAACCGGCCAGCGTCAGCACGCCTCCTGTGAGTATCAACATGCGCATAGCGAAGCTCCAATGGGCGGGATAGTCTTGCGGGCAGACTTTCCGAAGGATTTCTTATTTTGAGCAGGCCGCTTCCAAGCCATGGGTTACTTGATCGCGTTTTGCCGATTTTGTTTCCGGCTATGTTGTTTTTGTTGCTCAACGGTTGTGCCAGCGTCAGCTACTACGGCCAGTTGGCCAGCGGTCAGCTGCAACTGCTGCGGGCGCGCGAGCCGGTGGAAAAGGTGATTGCCGATCCGGCCCGCGACGCGAAACTGCGCAGCCATCTGGCCCAGTCGCAGAAGGCCCGAACCTTCGCCAGCAAGCATCTGCACCTGCCCGACAACCAGAGTTATCGCCTGTACGCCGACATCGGTCGGCCGTTTGTGGTGTGGAATGTGTTCGCCACAGCGGAGTTTTCCCTGAGTCCGCAGAATCATTGCTTCCCGATCGCCGGGTGCGTGGCCTATCGCGGCTACTACAGTCAGAGCGCAGCACGCGGTGAAGCGGCGCTGCAGCAGTTGCGAGGCATGGACGTGTCGATTGGCGGGGTCGAGGCTTACTCGACGCTGGGCTGGTTCAACGATCCGATCCTCAACTCGATGATGGGCTGGGGCGATGAACGGCTGGCCACGCTGATCTTTCATGAATTGGCGCACCAACGTTTCTACGTGCAGGACGACACTGAATTCAATGAGTCCTTTGCCACGTTTGTCGAGCAGGAAGGCACCCGGCAATGGCGGGCGTTTCGCGGATTGCCGGCGGAAAACGATTCACGGCTGAAGCAGCGTGATCAGTTCATCCAGCTGATTCTCGACACCCGCGCAAGACTGGAAAAGCTATACGCCCAGCCACTGCCCGCCGGGCAGATGCGCGAGCGCAAAGCAGCGGAGTTTGAACAATTTCGTCGGGATTATCGGGTGGTGCGTGATAGCCAGTGGGCCGGGGACAAGCGTTATGACGCTTGGGTGAATGCGCCGTTGAATAACGCGCGGCTGCTGCCGTTTGGGCTGTATGACCAGTGGGTGCCGGCGTTTGCGGCGTTGTTCAGGCAGGTTGGGGGGGATTGGGTGAGGTTTTATGCTGAAGTCGAGAAGCTAGGCGACTTGCCAACTGTGCAGAGAAAAGCGGCTCTGAAAAAATTGGCCGGCTCATAGATGTATATCGACTGACTTGGCCTCATCGCTGGCAAGCCAGCTCCCACAGGGTTTGTGTCGGACACAACGTTTGTGTTCACCAACAATCCTGTGGGAGCTGGCTTGCCAGCGATTCTGATCAGCGCTGCAAAAATGCCTGATGCAACTCGGCGAGTGTTTCAAAGTGATAAGCCGGCGCCTCGGCACTCAGCTCTTCACGACTGCCAAACCCATACCCTACCGCCGCCGCATCCAGACCATTGCTGCGCGCCCCGATCAGATCATGCTTGCGATCACCAATCATCAGCGTGTTCGCCGGGTTCAGCCTCTCTTCAGCAATCAGATGCGCAATCAACTCGACCTTGTTGGTTCGGGTGCCATCCAGCTCACTGCCGTAAATCACTTTGAAGTGCCTGGCGAAATCGAAATGCCGAGCGATCTCGCGCGCAAATACCCAAGGCTTGGACGTCGCGATATACAGCTGCCGTCCCTGGCTACTCAAGGTTTCCAATAACGGCGTGACGCCATCGAACACGCGGTTCTCGTACAGCCCGGTGACCTTGAAACGCTCACGATAGAAATTCACCGCTTCCCACGCCTTGGCTTCGTCGAAGTCATAGAACTGCATGAACGCCTGCAACAGCGGCGGGCCGATGAAGTGTTCGAGCTTGGTCAGGTCTGGTTCGTCGATGCCGAGCTTGGCCAACGCAAACTGAATGGAGCGGGTAATGCCCTCACGCGGGTCGGTCAGGGTGCCATCGAGGTCGAACAGTACGGTCTGGTAATGCATGAAAATTCCTGGGTAATCGAGAGAACGGTCAGATCTGGTCGTAGCCTTCGGCCAGATGCAGATCCTTGAGCTTCACGTAGTTCGCCGCGCTGTAGGTGAAAAAGGCGTTTTCCTTGTCGGACAGCGGCCGAATCTGTTTCACCGGACTGCCCACGTAGAGGAAACCGCTCTGCAGACGCTTGCCCGGTGGCACCAGGCTGCCGGCGCCGATGATCACATCGTCCTCGACCACCGCACCGTCCATGACAATGCTACCCATGCCGATCAGCACGCGGCTGCCGACGGTGCAGCCATGCAACATGACCTTGTGGGCGATGGTCACGTCATCGCCGATCAGCAGCGGAAAGCCATCCGGGTTGAACGGGCCGGCGTGGGTGATGTGCAACACGCAGCCGTCCTGCACGCTGGTGCGCGCGCCGATGCGGATGCGGTGCATGTCGCCGCGGATCACGGTCAGTGGCCAGACGGAGCTCTCTTCGCCGATTTCGACGTCGCCGATCACCACCGCCGAGCCGTCGACAAATGCACCTTTGCTCAAGTGCGGGGTGTGATTCTGGTACTTGCGAAGGGACACGATTAGTTCTCTCTCTGTCGCCGATAGCTGCGGTGGATGTCGATTGTAATTAAGATGGGCGCATGTTTCTTCCAGCCAAGGTGCCATCCGTGAGCGTGAACAATCCTCTTTTGCAGTCCTACGACCTGCCGCCGTTCTCGACGATCCGCGCCGAACACGTGCTGCCGGCCATTGAAACCATCCTGGCTGACAACCGCGCCGCCATTGCCGAAATCCTCAAGACCCAGCGCCAGAACCCTACCTGGGCCGGGCTCGTGCTGGCGATGGACGAACTCAACGATCGCCTCGGCGCCGCCTGGAGCCCGGTCAGCCACCTCAACGCCGTGTGCAACAGCGCAGAACTGCGTGAAGCCTACGAGTCGTGCCTGCCAGCCCTGAGCGCCTACTCCACCGAGATGGGCCAGAACCGCGAGCTGTTCCAGGCTTATGAAGCCTTGGCCAACAGCCCGGAAGCCGCCGGGTTCGACGTGGCGCAAAAAACCATTCTGGAACACGCCCTGCGCGATTTCCGTCTGTCGGGTATCGACCTGCCGCAAGCCGAACAGCAGCGCTACGCCGAAGTGCAAAGCAAACTGTCCGAGCTGGGCAGCCGCTTCTCCAATCAGTTGCTCGATGCCACGCAAGCCTGGACCAAACACGTCACCGACGAAACCACCCTCGCCGGCCTGACCGATTCGGCCAAGGCGCAAATGGCTGCGGCCGCGCAAGCCAAAGAACTCGACGGCTGGCTGATCACCCTGGAATTCCCGAGCTACTACGCGGTGATGACCTATGCGCAAGACCGCGCACTGCGCGAAGAAGTCTACGCCGCCTACTGCACCCGTGCGTCGGATCAAGGCCCGAACGCCGGGCAGAACGACAACGGCCCGGTGATGGGCGAGATTCTCGATCTGCGTCAGGAGCTGGCCAAGCTGTTGGGTTTCTGCAGTTTCTCGGAGCTGAGCCTGGCAACGAAAATGGCCGAATCCAGCGATCAAGTGCTGAGCTTCCTGCGCGATCTGGCCAAGCGCAGCAAGCCGTTCGCCGCGCAGGATCTGCAGCAGCTCAAAGCGTATGCCGCTGAGCAAGGTTGTGCCGATCTGCAGAGCTGGGACGTGGGTTTCTACGGTGAAAAACTCCGAGAACAACGCTACAGCGTCGCTCAGGAAACCCTGCGCGCGTACTTCCCGATTGATAAAGTCTTGGGCGGCCTGTTCGCCATCGTTCAGCGTCTGTACGGCATCGAAATCGCCGAACTGAAAGGCTTCGACACTTGGCACCCGGACGTTCGCCTGTTCGAGATCAAGGAAAACGGCCAGCACGTCGGCCGCTTCTTCTTCGACCTGTACGCCCGAGCCAACAAGCGTGGCGGCGCGTGGATGGACGGCGCCCGCGATCGTCGCCGCACCCTCGACGGCGTGCTGCAAAGCCCGGTGGCCAATCTGGTGTGTAACTTCACCCCGGCCGACAGCGGCAAGCCCGCGCTGCTGACCCACGATGAAGTCACCACGCTGTTCCACGAATTCGGCCACGGCCTGCATCACCTGCTGACCCGCGTCGAACATGCCGGCGTGTCCGGGATCAACGGCGTGGCGTGGGATGCGGTCGAGTTGCCGAGCCAGTTCATGGAAAACTGGTGCTGGGAGCCGGAAGGTCTGGCGCTGATTTCCGGCCACTACGAGACTGGCGAGGCATTGCCGCAGGATCTGCTGGAGAAAATGCTCGCCGCGAAAAACTTCCAGTCCGGACTGATGATGGTGCGTCAGCTGGAATTCTCGCTGTTCGACTTCGAATTGCACGCGACCCACGGTGACGGCCGCAGCCCGCTAAAAGTGCTTGAAGGCGTGCGCGACGAGGTTTCGGTGATGCGTCCGCCGGCCTACAACCGTTTCCCAAACAGCTTCGCGCACATCTTCGCTGGCGGTTACGCGGCGGGTTACTACAGCTACAAGTGGGCTGAAGTGCTGTCGGCCGATGCCTTCTCGAAGTTCGAAGAAGACGGCGTGCTCAACGCTGAAACCGGTCGCGCGTTCCGCGAAGCAATTCTGGCGCGTGGCGGCTCGCAGGCGCCGATGGTGCTGTTCGTCGACTTCCGTGGCCGCGAGCCTTCGATTGACGCACTCTTGCGTCACAGCGGCCTGAGTGAGGACGCGGCAGCATGAGTGAGGCACCTGTGATTACCAAGAAGCGCTTTATCGCCGGGGCCGTGTGCCCGGCGTGCAGCGAGCCGGACAAGCTGATGATGTGGAACGAAGATACCGTTCCACATCGTGAGTGCGTGGCCTGCGGGTATTCCGACACGCTCAACGAACAGGGCTTGTCGGTTCCCAAGGAATTGGGCACGCGGGTCAACGTCAGCGCCATCAAGCCTGCGCCGGATAAGAAAGTGCAGGCTGTACAGTTTTTCCCAAACCCCAAGCTCGCGAAAAAGCCCGACGCGTAACGCTAAGTCAAAACTAGCTTGCACCGCTCATCGGTGCAGGGTGGTATCCGAGTAACACCTTCAACCTGCACTTGCTTCGTAGGCTGGCCGTTTCGCCATGCCTCGAAGGAAGCTGCCATGCCTGACCCAAATCCCCTCCTGCAACACTGGACGCTGCCGCCGTGGTCGGCGATCCGCGCCGAACATCTGCTGCCCGCGATCAACAGCATCATTGCCGATAACCGACGGATCATTGCCGAGGTCATTGCCAGCCAGGCCGACCTTCCCTCTTGGGATGATCTGGTGCTGACCGTCAACGAAACCGATGCGCGTCTCAGCGAGGTGAACTCCATCCTCGAAACCTTCTCGATGGTCAAATCCGACGATGCGCAATGGCTGGTAGAAAGCGCCAAAGGCCAGCTCGCCATCGCACAGTACCGAACCGAGAAAGCCAGCAATCGCTCGCTGTACCGGATTTTCCAACGCTTGGCGCACAGCCCGATCGCGGCCAATTTCGATGGGCCGCGCAAAGCGGCGCTGGCGCGAATCCTGAGCAAGTTTGAAGCGTCGGGCATTCAACTGCCCACTGCACAGCAGCAGGAGCTGGCACGACTGAATCGCGAGATCAGCGGATTGGAGCAGGTATTTTTGCACCACCTCGAGGGCTGGACGCAGACGTGGAGCAAGCGCATCGACAACGTCGCTCTGCTCGCGGGCGTATCGCCGGCGATGCGCGAGCGTCTGGCGCTTGCGGCCGGCCAGGCCGGACATGAGGGCTGGCTGATTCAGCTCGACCAGAATACCTTCCAGCACATTCTCAAATACGCCGAGAACCGCGCGTTGCGCCAAGAGTGCTTCATCGCCTACTCGACCCGGGCTTCCGACCAAGGACCGCTGGCCGGCCAGTTCGATAACGGTTCGGTACTGTCATCACTGCTCGCGCGGCGCCAGCAGAAAGCCCGATTGCTCGGCTATCAAAGCTTCGCGCAGATGCGCCTGGCCACGGAAATGGCCGATGACACCGGTACCGTCAGTGCTTTTCTGCAACGCCAGGTTGCGCTGCTGGCGCCGACACTTGAGCGCGATGCACAGACTCTGAAAACCTTCGCGCTGGAACGCGGGATCAGCCAGATCGAGGCGTGGGATCAGGATTTCCTCGCCGAACAATGGCGGCAACAGCACTTCCCCGGAGCGCTGGAAAACCTGCGTGAGTTTTTTGCACTGGACGCCACTCTGCGCCGGCTCTGCCTGTTCTGCGAGCGCATGTTCGGCATCCGCATCGTTGAGCAGACCGGCTTCGAGCGTTGGCATGACGGTGTGCGGTTGCTGGAAATCAGCGAACACGAGCAGGTCATCGGCTATATCTACTTTGATCCCTACCATCAGGAAAACGCGGCGGATTACGCCGGAACCGCGACCTTGCGCAATCGTCGGATCAGCGCCGAAGGCCGGCCGGCGCTGCCGATTGCTCTGCTCTACAGCAACTTCACCGCGCCAACCGACGCTCATCCGTGCTTGCTGGAGCATCTGGATCTGCGGGTGCTGTTGCATGAATTTGGCCATTGCCTGCAACAGGTGCTGACACGTTCGCCGCATCACAATCTGTCGGGCATTCTGCAGCTGGGGCATGACGCCGCGGAATTTTCCGGGCAGTTATTCGAGCAGTGGTGTCAGTCGCGAGAGTTTCTGCTTTGGCTCGGCGCGCATTTTCAGACTGGTGAGCTGCTGAGCGAATCACGCGTCGACGCAGCGCTGGCTGCTATTCAGGCTCATTCCAGCCGCCCCAGCTCAATGCTGCTGATGGGTGCAATGCTCGACTTCGAGCTGCACCGATCCCATGGCGATGGACGCACCGTCCAGCAGGTCTGCGCCGATGTGCAGCGCGCATTTCCACACCTGCAACTGCCCGAACCGAGCAGATTCGCCAACAGTTTCGACTACATGGTGACCAATTACGACGCCAGGGTTTACGCCTACGCCTGGTCGGGGGTGCTGGCCAGCGAGGCGTTCCAGCGCTTCACGGCGGACTGGGTGTTCAATGCGCAGACCGGTCGGGATTTTCGCGAAACGTTCTTCTCTCCCGGCGCGGCGCGCCCACTGCAGGAAGCCGTCGCAGCGTTCCTTGGCCGGCCAGTCAGCCTGCAACCAACAGCTACTTCAGATTGACCGTCTGAAACCAACTCTTCAGCGAACAGGTGGCGAAAGCGCTGGTGCTGCAATCACCATTGGCCAGCGCCGTGCGCAGCTTGTCGACATCAGCCTGCATCACGTAGCGAACATCATCCCGGAAATGGCCACTCTCGCCGAAACCGCCCTGGGTCATTTCACTCAGCGCGTCTTCCTTGCTCCAGCCCTGAATCACCACGCGATACATGGCCGCCATCAGGCCAGTGCGGTCGGAGCCGTGCTTGCAGTGCATCAACACCGGGCCGGTGGCTTCTGCAGCCTGAATCGCGCGCAGGGTCTTGAGTACGTCGCTGTCGTCGACGTGATTGGTGCGATAGGGCAACTGCACCTGGTTGATGCCGGGGGTCTGCAGCCAGTTCGAATCGGATTCGGGCAGAAAGTTGATGACCGTCGCGACCTTGAGATTTTTCAGCAACGGCACGGCGCCGCTGTCAGGTAGCGCACTGCGGTAGAGGGTGGGTGACATCTGGAACAGGTTGTATTGCACCTCGACCGGTTGCGCCCATTCAGTCGGCCGCACGGGCGCGGCCTCATCGGCCTGAACTGGAACGAGATGCAAAACTGCAAACAGCGAAAAACACACAGCGAAGACAGGACGCATGCTCGGTGGACCGTATAGGGATTGATCAATGGAGGCCTGAAGCTTGGGCCTGCGCCGGTCAAATCTCCGTGAGGCACTCGTCAAAGAATCGTGAATCACCGTCGTCCGGTTCGACTTTCATCGCAAATACCGGCTTTTTTCCGCTGAATCGGTTCATCGAGAAGCTTAGCCTGCTACCATTTGTCACACGATGTTGCAGAAGCCTGCCTTGTTCTCTGGACATTACGGCCACGTCGCAACCAAAAATTCTGAAGCCGTTCGCAGAAACGGCTGACAAACACCAATGCCTGATGAGGTGCACCCCATGTCTGATGCAGATCGAGACAACCCGCGGCGTGAGTTTTTGCGCAAATCCCTGACCCTGATTCCGGTAGTCACCCTTGCGGGCACCGGACTGGGCAGCAGCATGTTGCAAGCGGCGCCTGAAGCCGCACCTGCACCACACCCGGCACCAGCCAAAGCCCGCAGCGGCAAGTACGAGCCGAACTACTTCACAGCCGAAGAGTGGGCCTTCATCAACGCCGCCGTGGCGCAGTTGATCCCCAGCGATGCGCAAGGCCCAGGTGCCCTTGAGGCTGGCGTGCCGGAATACATCGACCGTCAGATGAACACGCCGTACGCCGCCGGTGCTCTGTGGTACATGCAAGGCCCGTTCAATGCCGACGCCGCGCCGGAAATGGGCTGGCAGAGCAAACTGGTGCCCAAAGACATCTATCGCCTCGGCATCGCCGCCACGGATCAGTGGACCAAAGCGCTCAACGGTAAAACATTTGCCGAGCAAGACAGCGCTACCCGAGACGATCTGCTCAAGCAACTCGAAGCCGGTAAACCGCAGTTCGACAGCGTTCCAGCGAAGATTTTCTTCAATCTGCTGCTGCAAAACACCAAGGAAGGGTTTTTCTGCGATCCGATCCACGGCGGCAATAAAGGCATGGTCGGCTGGACCATGATCGGCTTCCCCGGCGCCCGCGCCGATTTCATGGACTGGGTAGAACGCAACGAGCAGTACCCCTTCCCGGCAGTTTCGATTCGCGGCGAGAGGGCGTGAGCATGGCAACCGTAATGAAGAAGGTCGACGCAGTGATCGTCGGTTTCGGCTGGACTGGCGCGATCATGGCCAAAGAGCTGACCGAGGCCGGCCTGAATGTGTTGGCGCTGGAGCGCGGGCCGATGCAGGACACCTACCCCGACGGCAACTATCCGCAGGTGATCGACGAACTCACCTACAGCGTGCGGAAAAAACTCTTCCAGGACATTTCCAAAGAGACCGTCACCATCCGCCACAGCGTCAACGACATCGCCCTGCCGAACCGCCAGTTGGGCGCGTTCCTGCCGGGCAACGGCGTCGGCGGCGCCGGGCTGCACTGGTCGGGCGTGCATTTTCGGGTCGATCCGATCGAACTGCGTATGCGCAGTCACTACGAAGAACGCTACGGCAAAAGCTTCATCCCCAAGGACATGACCATCCAGGACTTCGGCGTCAGCTATGAAGAGCTGGAACCATTCTTCGACTTTGCCGAAAAAGTCTTCGGCACTTCGGGCCAGGCGTGGACGGTCAAAGGCCAACTGGTCGGCCAAGGCAAGGGCGGCAACCCTTACGCGGCGGATCGCTCCAACCCGTTCCCGCTCGAAGCGCAGAAAAACACCGTTTCCGCACAGCTGTTCGGCAAAGCGGCTACCGAAGTCGGTTACAAACCCTACAACCTGCCTTCGGCGAATACCTCGGGGCCGTACACCAATCCCTACGGTGCACAGATGGGTCCGTGCAACTTCTGCGGTTTTTGCAGCGGCTATGTTTGCTACATGTACTCCAAGGCTTCGCCGAACGTGAACATTCTGCCGGCGCTGAAGCCGTTGCCGAATTTCGAGCTGCGCGCCAACGCCCACGTGCTGCGGATCAACCTCGACAGCAGCAAGAGCAAAGCTACCGGCGTTACTTACATCGACGCTCAGGGTCGCGAGATCGAGCAACCGGCGGATCTGGTGATCCTCGGCGCCTTCCAGTTGCACAACGTGCGACTGATGTTGCTCTCGGGCATCGGTAAGCCCTACGACCCGGTCAGCGGCGAAGGTGTGGTCGGGCGTAATTTCGCCTACCAGAACATGGCGACGATCAAGGCGTTCTTCGACAAGGACACCCACACCAACAACTTCATCGGTGCCGGCGGCAACGGCGTGGCGCTGGATGACTTCAACGCCGACAACTTCGACCACGGGCCGCACGGCTTCGTCGGTGGCTCACCAATGTGGGTCAACCAGGCTGGCAGCCGGCCGATTGCCGGTACCTCCAATCCACCCGGCACTCCGGCTTGGGGCAGCGATTGGAAACGCGCGACCGCCGATTACTACACCCACCAGGTGTCGATGGACGCTCACGGCGCGCATCAGTCCTACCGTGGCAACTACCTCGATCTCGACCCGGTATACCGCGATGCCTATGGCTTGCCGCTGCTGCGGATGACGTTCGACTGGCAGGAAAACGACATCAAGATGAACCGCTTCATGGTCGAGAAAATGGGCAAGGTCGCCGAGGCCATGGGCCCGAAAGCCATCGCCGTGATCGGCAAGAAAGTCGGAGACCACTTCAACACCGCCTCCTACCAGACCACTCACCTCAACGGTGGCGCGATCATGGGCACTGATCCGAAAACCAGCGCGCTGAATCGCTACTTGCAGAGCTGGGACGTGCACAACGTCTTCGTTCCCGGCGCTTCCGCTTTCCCACAAGGCCTGGGTTACAACCCTACAGGGCTGGTCGCTGCGTTGACCTACTGGTCGGCGAAAGCGATCCGCGAGCAATACCTGAAAAACCCCGGCCCGCTGGTTCAGGCTTAAGGAGCGATGACCATGAAAAATTTCGTTATCGCAGCTTTGGCCTTGCTCGGCAGCGCTTCGATTCACGCTACCGAAGTTGATCAAGCGTTGATCAAACAAGGCGAATACCTAGCCCGTGCTGGCGACTGCGTAGCCTGCCACACCGCGAAGAATGGCAAACCGTTCGCCGGTGGCCTGCCGATGGAAACCCCGATCGGTACGATTTACTCGACCAACATCACCCCGGATAAAACCGGGGTCGGCGATTACAGCTTTGAAGACTTCGACCAGGCCGTGCGCCATGGCGTCGCGAAAAACGGTAGTACTTTGTACCCGGCGATGCCGTATCCGTCCTACGCGCGCGTCAGCGAAACCGACATGCAGGCGCTGTACGCCTACTTCATGCACGGCGTACAACCGGTGGCGCAGGACAACAAGGCCAGCGACATCCCGTGGCCATTGAGCATGCGCTGGCCGCTGATGGGCTGGCGCTGGATGTTTGCGCCGAAGGTCGAGGATTACAAAGCCGTGTCGGACGATGCCGTGATCAGCCGTGGGGCGTATCTGGTGGAAGGCCTCGGACATTGCGGCGCCTGCCATACGCCGCGTGCCCTGACCATGCAGGAAAAATCCCTGAGTGCAGCCGATGGCAGCAGTTTTCTGTCAGGCAGTGCACCACTGGAAGGCTGGATCGCCAAGAGTCTGCGCGGCGATCACAAGGATGGACTCGGCAGCTGGACCGAAGAGCAACTGGTGCAATTCCTCAAGACCGGCCGCAGTGACCGCAGCGCGGTATTCGGCGGCATGAGCGATGTGGTCACCCACAGCATGCAGTACATGACCGACGCCGACCTGACGGCGATTGCCCGCTACCTCAAATCGCTGCCAGCCAACGACCCGGCCGACCAGCCGCATCAATACGATGAGAAAGTCGCCAAAGCATTGTGGAACGGCGACGACAGCCAACGTGGCGCATCGGTGTATATCGATAACTGCGCGGCCTGTCACCGCACCGATGGCCGTGGCTACACGCGGGTATTCCCTGCGCTGGCGGGTAATCCGGTGCTGCAATCGGAAGATCCGACCTCGCTGATTCACATCGTGCTCAAGGGCGGCACCCTGCCGGCGACTCACACCGCGCCATCGACCTTCACCATGCCCGGTTTTGCCTGGCGTTTGTCGGATCAGGAAGTGGCGGATGTAGTGAGTTTTATTCGTGGCAGTTGGGGTAACAAGTCTTCAGCTGTAACCGCAAAGGAAGTTTCCAAGTTGCGCAGCGACGATATGACCACAACATCATCCGATGACCTTGGACAAGTGACTGATCACAACTAAGCACAATAACCCCTGCATGGAAAAACATGCAGGGGTTATGGTTTTTATCGAACAGGCTTAATCAAGGATTGATAATGCTGGCGTAAGCCTTTGCCAGTGCAGCCAATTTGGCTCGATCTTGCTCGCCCACTTCGCCGTCACGATCAACATCGTGCTCAAGACGACCGATGCTGAAGGTGTGCCCACCGTCTTTGGAGGTCGCGGTGACGAAAATCGGGTCGACTAGCATTTCAGTTTGCACGCCGGCCTCGGCATCCCAACCAAGTTCTTTGCGAGCAAGTTGCATGGACACCAGAGTATTGGGCTCCGATGGGCCAGGCTGCATAAGTTGCAGAAAAATACCGCGCGAATTAAAAAACGACATCATCAAATCCTTTTGTCTTTAATCTAATTAATTGTTGTGAAGCGAGGTGGATACTACGAACTTGATAGACATACGACCAGCCAACTTATGTTTCTTTAATTTACGCCGCTTTCAAACTTTCTATTTAAATAATTCATTTAACTAACTTGGTATTTTTGACCAATGGCCGAACGGTAGTGGATCACTCGGGGCTTTGCGGATACTGTATGGATGTACAGACCAAAGGATCCCCTGATGTCCAGTCTTTTGCCCCCGCGCGGTCGTGGCACCGCTACCAACCCGCACAATCGCTTCGCGCCGAACCGTTCGGTGGCCGAGGACGATGGCTGGTATCAGGAAGTGCCGCAAACCCAGGGCACCGAGGTGCGCATCGAAACCGCGAAATCCATCATCACCCGCAACACTTCGCCGGACCTGCCCTTTGATCGTTCGATCAATCCCTATCGCGGCTGCGAGCACGGCTGCATCTATTGCTACGCGCGGCCCAGTCACGCTTATTGGGACATGTCGCCGGGGCTGGATTTCGAGACCAAGCTGATTGCCAAGACCAACGCCGCGCAAGTTCTGGAAGAGCAGTTGGGCAAAAAAGGCTATCAGTGCGCGCCAATCAATCTGGGTTCCAACACTGATCCGTACCAGCCGATCGAACGCGAACACCAGATCACCCGCCAGACCCTCGAAGTGCTGCTGCGTTACCGCCATCCGGTGACCATCATCACCAAAGGCTCGCTGATCCTGCGCGACCTCGACCTGCTCACCGAACTGGCGCAACAGCGGCTGGTGGCGGTGATGATCAGCCTGACCACGCTCGATGACGAACTCAAACGCATCCTTGAACCGCGCGCTGCTGCGCCCAAGGCCAGGTTGCGCGCGATTCGGGTCATGCGTGAAGCCGGTATTCCGGTGGGCGTTTTGTGTTCGCCGATGATTCCGATGATCAACGACAGCGAAATCGAAAGCCTGCTCGCCGAGGCGCACGCAGCCGGTGCGCAAAGTGCGGCCTATATGATGCTGCGCCTGCCACTGGAGGTGGCGCCGCTGTTCGAGGAATGGCTGCAGGCGCACTACCCGCAACGCGCCGCCCATGTGTTGAGCCTGATCCGCCAGAGCCGTGGCGGCGAGCTATATGACAGTCGTTTTGGCACTCGCATGCGTGGCGAAGGGCCGTTTGCCGATCTGCTGGCCCAGCGCTTCGCCAAGGCGCTGAAACGACTGGGTCTGGATCGACGCGAAGGCTTCAATCTCGATTGCACTGCCTTCTGTCCGCCGGGTCGCCAGATGGCGCTGATTTAGAGACAATTGGCCTATGGTTGAGTGGAGGGATGTACTTGCCCGGTTAACGCCGGTCACGTTTTTTGTGACCTGGAACACACGTTCTAGAGCGCTTGATTCAGTTTGAGTTAAGTTTCGGCGGTTACCTTGTTCATCGAGTGACTGACGGGTCGGGATGACCCGGATGTTGAAAACAGCCACTGGCTTCATATCGGACTACAGGGGAAGAATCCCCGAATCCGCCAAAGAGGATGAATCATGAGTGACAAGGATAAACAGCCGTTGGCTGCGTCGGCGCAATCGCTCCCTGTGGCGGAAACCGCTGATGCAGCATTGAAGAATATCGTCGACGGCTTTTTGCATTTTCATCATGAGGTCTTTCCACAGCAGGAAGAACTCTTCAAAAAACTCGCCACGGCGCAACAGCCGCGCGCGATGTTCATCACCTGCGCTGACTCGCGCATCGTCCCCGAGCTGATCACCCAAAGCTCCCCCGGCGACCTGTTCGTGACGCGTAACGTCGGCAACGTTGTTCCGCCCTACGGTCAGATGAACGGCGGCGTTTCCACCGCGATCGAATACGCGGTACTGGCACTCGGCGTGCATCACATCATCATCTGCGGCCACTCCGATTGCGGCGCCATGCGTGCGGTGCTCAACCCGGACAGCCTGGAAAAGATGCCGACGGTCAAAGCCTGGTTGCGCCACGCCGAAGTGGCGAAAACCATGGTCCAGGAAAACTGTAACTGCGCCGACGAAAAAGAAAGCATGCCGATCCTCACCGAGGAAAACGTCATCGCCCAATTGCAGCACTTGCGTACCCATCCTTCGGTAGCCTCACGCATGGCGAACGGTCAACTGTTCATCCACGGCTGGGTCTACAACATCGAAACCAGCCAAATCAAAGCTTACGACGCGGATCAGGGTTGTTTCCTGCCGCTCGATGGCAGCCATCCGATCCCGGTGGCGACGCCCAAAGCGCGCTTCTAAATCCTCCTAAAAATCTGTGTGGTTTGACGCCGGCCGCTGTTTCAGCGGCCCGGCCTCGCCATGCCTGAAGAAAGCTTCGGGAGAATCACCATGCGTGCTGCTCAATTGAAAGCTGTACTGCCACGGGAGCTGCTGGCCTCGGTGGTTGTGTTCCTGGTGGCCCTGCCGTTGTGCATGGGCATCGCCATTGCTTCCGGGCTGCCGCCGGCCAAAGGTCTGATCACCGGGATCATCGGTGGTCTGGTGGTCGGTTGGCTGGCGGGTTCACCGTTGCAAGTCAGCGGGCCGGCGGCCGGGCTGGCGGTGCTGGTGTTCGAACTGGTGCGCCAGCACGGCATCGAGATGCTCGGGCCGATTCTGCTGCTCGCCGGTTTTCTGCAACTGGTGGCCGGGCGGCTGAAGCTCGGTTGCTGGTTCCGGGTCACGGCGCCAGCGGTGGTCTATGGGATGTTGGCGGGGATTGGCGTGCTCATCGTGCTGTCACAGGTGCATGTGATGCTCGATGCTTCGCCCAAGCCTTCCGGGCTGGATAACCTCACGGCATTCCCCGCTGCGGTGGCGCAGGCGTTGCCGTCACTGGGCTGGCAGGCTGGTTTGCTTGGCCTTTCGACGATTGCGGTGATGTGGCTGTGGGAGAAATTCCGTCCGCACTCGCTACGCTTCATTCCGGGTGCGTTGCTTGGCGTGGGTCTGGCGACCGGCGCGAGTTTGCTGCTGGCGTTGCAGGTCAAACGCGTTGAGGTGCCGGAGAATCTGGCCGAAGCCATCGACTGGCTGAAACCGGCTGACTTGCTCAGTCTCGCCGACCCGACGCTGCTGATCGCCGCATTCGCCGTTGCGTTCATCGCCAGCGCCGAAACCCTGCTGTCCGCCGCTGCGGTGGATCGCATGCACAACGGTGTACGTTCGGACTTCGACCGTGAGCTGTCGGCGCAAGGTGTCGGCAACATGCTCTGCGGCCTGGTCGGCGCGCTGCCGATGACCGGGGTGATCGTGCGCAGTTCGGCCAACGTTCAGGCTGGCGCGACCACGCGTTACTCGACGATTTTCCACGGTCTGTGGCTGCTCGGTTTCGTCTTGCTGTTGTCGAGCGTGCTGCAAAGCATTCCGGTGGCGAGTCTGGCCGGTGTGCTGGTCTACACCGGATTCAAACTGGTCGACCTCAAAGCCTTTCGTGGTCTGGGCCGTTATGGGCGGATGCCGATGTTCACCTATGCCGCGACGGCACTGGCGATCATCTTCACTGACCTGCTGACCGGTGTGTTGATCGGTTTTGGCCTGACGCTGGTGAAGCTGGCGTTCAAGGCTTCACGCCTGAAGATCAGCCTGATCGATCTGCCGCAGGACGGCGAAATGGAGCTGCGTCTGATCGGCGCGGGGACGTTCCTGAAAGTGCCGGCGCTGACTCAAGTACTGAGCACCATTCCAGCGGGCACGACGGTGCATGTGCCGCTCAACAATCTGAGCTACATCGACCATTCGTGTCTGGAGTTGCTCGAAGAGTGGGGCCGGGCGAATGCGGCCAAGGGTTCAAAACTGATGATCGAGTCGCGCGGGTTGAAGCGCAGGCTTGAGGGGCGGATTCGCACCACTACCGGGATTGGTTCGGCCGCTTGAAAAACCAGTGTGGCAAAAATGGCAAAAAACCCTGTGGGAGCTGGCTTGCCAGCGATGGCGGAGTGTCAGTCACCAAAGATGTCGACTGATCCGACGCTATCGCTGGCAAGCCAGCTCCCACAGGTGTTGAGGTGGTTCCGGATTACGCAGCAGGCTGATCCAGCTCCAGGCCCACGCCCAAACGGCGGCTCATGCACGGCCAGCGCTTCCACGCAGCGCCGGTATCCGGGCTGCTGAGTTTTTCGCGGTAGGCTTCCACCGACTCCTGCGAAAAGCTCTCGTCGTTGAGCATGCTGTCCACCGCGTGATGCACCACTTCATCCAGTTCATTGGCAAATTTCTCACCGAGCAACTGGTGAGCAATCAGGTTGGCGACCGTCATGTCCAAAGGGATCAGTGGCTGGCCGAAATGCTTGATGTACAGATCGTTGACCTCTTCGACAAAACGGTGCGCCAGGTAGGCTTCGTCCAGCAGTCGATCCAGACCGACCGGCGGCTGGAGAAAGTATTGTTCGGCGATTTTCAGCACCGGTTTGATCTGTGATTCGATTCCCGCTTCCTTGGCGACTGCATTGGCTGCTTCCAGCATGTCAGGTACTTCGTCGATGTAGGTTTCGACAAAACGCGTCAGTACAGCCTTGGCGCCTGTCTCAGGCAATTGGATCGACGGGTGCAGATGTGGCAGTTGTTCTTCCAGCTGACGTGTCAGCCGTCCGGTTTCGTTTTCGTGTTGTCGGGCTATTTGGATCTGCTCGCGCAATGCGGCGGTGTTCATGAAAACTCCAGGAAACAAGGCAATGAAATAGGGAAGACATAAGTTAGCTGGCTTACGAAAAATGCTAAGACGCATTTGTCATAATTATTTCATCCTTGAGACACCTGCGTTATATCGGTTTGCCACCACTCGTCTGCATCCTTCTCCATTCGTGCCCTTCAACGCAAGCTCCGGCTGTATCGATCATTTGCCTGCGCACATTGCAATTCCCAGCCGCTGTCTATACTCGCCAATGAATGGAGTTAGCTGATGACGCCCGACTGCCCACGCAGCAAGGCCCGGCGATTCAAGTTCGTAGTCTGATGCAGCCGCTCCCTTGCCGCAGGTGAAAGCCGGCGGGATAACAAGAACGATAAGGGGAACCCGCAATGATGCGACATCCACATGTCTGGATGGGCCTCCTGTTGTGGTCGATTTTCAGCCAGGCACAAGCGGCCTGGACTGTGAATATGGCGCCTGGAGCGACTGAAATCAGTCACGCAGTATTCGACCTGCACATGATCATTTTCTGGATCTGTGTGGTGATCGGGGTCATCGTCTTCGGCGCCATGTTCTGGTCGATGATGGTGCACCGCCGTTCTACCGGGCAGGTCGCCGCGAAATTCCACGAAAGCACCACCGTCGAGATTCTCTGGACCGTCGTCCCGCTGCTGATTCTGGTGGTGATGGCGGTACCGGCGACCGCCACCCTGATCAAGATGTACGACTCCAGTGAGCCGGATATTGATATCCAGATCACCGGTTATCAATGGAAGTGGCATTACAAATACCTGGGCCAGGATGTCGAATTCTTCAGCAACCTGACCACTCCCGCCGAGCAGATCCACAACAAGGAAGCCAAGGGCGAGCACTATTTGCTCGAAGTCGACAAGCCGTTGGTACTGCCGATCGGGGCCAAGGTGCGTTTTCTCGTGACCTCGGCCGACGTGATTCATTCGTGGTGGGTGCCGGCCTTCGCGGTCAAGCGCGATGCGATCCCCGGGTTCGTCAACGAAGCCTGGACCCGAGTCGACAAGCCCGGCATCTACCGTGGCCAGTGCGCCGAACTCTGTGGCAAGGACCACGGCTTCATGCCGATCGTGGTCGAGGTCAAGGAACAGGCCGACTACGAGAAATGGCTTGGCGAGCGCAAAGCCGAAGCCGCGCAACTCAAAGAGCTGACCAGCAAGGAATGGACCCTCGACGAACTCAAGGAGCGCGGCGACAAGGTCTATCACACCGCTTGCGTCGCCTGTCACCAGGCTGAAGGCCAAGGCTTGCCGCCAATGTTCCCGGCGCTCAAGGGCTCGAAAATTGCCACTGGCCCGATCAAGGATCACTTGGGCATCGTCTTCCACGGCAAGCCCGGCACCGCCATGGCGGCATTCGGCAAACAGCTCTCGGAAGTCGATATCGCAGCGGTCGTGACCTATGAACGGAACGCCTGGGGCAACAACAAGGGCGACATGGTCACGCCAAAAGAAGTGCTGGAGTTGAAACAGGCGGAAAGCCAATGAGCCGGTCTATCGCGTATTTCGTGAACCGGTCGGGGCCACGCGCCTCGACCAGCCCAGTCCACTCACGTAAAGGAGACCGGCCATGAGCGCTGTAATCGATGACCACGGTCATGCCGACCACGCCCACGGCCCGGCCAAAGGCCTGATGCGCTGGGTGCTGACCACCAACCACAAGGACATCGGTACGCTGTACCTGTGGTTTGCGTTCTGCATGTTCCTCCTCGGTGGCTCGTTCGCCATGGTGATTCGCGCCGAGTTGTTTCAGCCCGGACTGCAAATCGTCGAGCCGGCGTTCTTCAACCAGATGACCACCATGCACGGTCTGGTGATGGTGTTCGGCGCGGTGATGCCGGCGTTCGTCGGCCTCGCCAACTGGATGATCCCATTGATGGTCGGCGCGCCAGACATGGCTCTGCCGCGCATGAACAACTTCAGTTTCTGGCTACTACCGGCGGCATTCCTGATACTGGTTTCAACGCTGTTCATGCCCGGTGGCGGGCCCAATTTCGGCTGGACCTTCTACGCGCCGCTGTCGACGACCTACGCGCCGGAAAGCGTCACCTACTTCATCTTCGCCATCCACCTGATGGGCATCAGCTCGATCATGGGCGCGATCAACGTGATCGCCACCATCCTCAACCTGCGCGCCCCCGGCATGACCTTGATGAAAATGCCGCTGTTCGTCTGGACCTGGCTGATCACTGCGTTCCTGTTGATCGCGGTGATGCCGGTGCTGGCCGGGTGCGTGACGATGATGCTGATGGACATCCACTTCGGCACCAGTTTCTTCAGCGCTGCCGGTGGCGGTGACCCGGTGTTGTTCCAGCATGTGTTCTGGTTCTTCGGCCACCCCGAGGTGTACATCATGATCCTGCCGGCCTTCGGCGCCGTCAGCCAGATCATCCCGGCCTTCGCGCGCAAACCGCTGTTCGGCTACACCTCGATGGTCTACGCCACGGCGAGCATCGCGTTCCTGTCGTTCATCGTCTGGGCGCACCACATGTTCGTGGTTGGCATTCCGCTGGTGGGCGAGCTGTTCTTCATGTACGCGACCATGCTCATCGCGGTGCCGACCGGGGTGAAAGTGTTCAACTGGGCCAGCACCATGTGGCAAGGCTCGATGACCTTCGAGACGCCGATGCTGTTCGCAGTGGCGTTCGTGATCCTGTTTTCGATTGGCGGTTTCTCCGGACTGATGCTGGCTATCGCTCCGGCCGACTTCCAGTATCAGGACACCTACTTCGTGGTCGCGCATTTCCACTACGTGCTGGTGCCGGGAGCGATTTTCGGGATCTTTGCTTCGGCCTATTACTGGCTGCCGAAGTGGACCGGGCACATGTACGACGAAACCCTCGGCAAGCTGCACTTCTGGCTGTCATTCGTCGGCATGAACCTGACCTTCTTTCCGATGCACTTTGTCGGTCTTGCGGGGATGCCGCGACGGATTCCGGACTACAACCTGCAGTTCGCCGACTTCAACATGGTCTCGTCGATCGGCGCATTCATGTTCGGCGCCACGCAGATTTTCTTCCTGTTCATCGTGATCAAGACCATTCGCGGCGGCGTGCCGGCACCGGCCAAACCGTGGGATGGCGCCGAAGGTCTGGAATGGAGCGTGCCGTCGCCGGCGCCGTATCACACCTTCACCACACCGCCGGAAGTGAAATGAACAACCACCTCCCGGCTGACGCAATCCCTGTGGGAGCTGGCTTGCCAGCGATGGCTGCCTGTCTGACACACCGCACTGGCCCCATCGCTGGCAAGCCAGCTCCCACAGGGTTCTCCGTAGAAGGCAAAGATCATGGCTGATTCGATCTCGCTAAAAAAACTCGTCACGCGGCTGCTGGCTGTGGTGCTGGCGATGTTTGTTTTCGGGTTTGCCCTGGTGCCGATCTACGACGTGATGTGCAAGGCGTTCGGCATCAATGGCAAGACCGGTGGGCAGTACGCGGGCGAGCAGACCGTCGACACTTCGCGCCAGGTGCGCGTGCAGTTCCTGTCCACCAATACGGCCGACATGCCATGGGAGTTCTATCCCAAACATGACGAGCTGACAGCCAATCCCGGTGCGGTCAACGAGATGATTTTCATCGCGCACAACCCCACCGACAAACCGATGAGTGCGCAAGCTGTGCCAAGCATCGCGCCGAGCAATGCCGCCGCGTATTTCCACAAGACCGAATGCTTTTGCTTCACCCAGCAAGTGCTGCAACCGGGCCAGCGCATCGAGATGCCGGTGCGGTTCATCGTGGACCGCGACATGCCCAAGGAAGTGAAGCATCTGACGCTGTCCTACACGCTGTTCGATATCACCGCCCGACATCCACCGGTGGCTGTACACACTGGCGGTTAAGCGTGCCCGATAAGGAGAACAATAAATGGCAAGTCATGAGCACTATTACGTTCCGGCCCAGAGCAAGTGGCCGATTATTGCCACGGTCGGCATGGCGGTCACCGTGTACGGCCTGGCCGTCTGGTTCAATGATCTGAAGGCAGCGCGCCCGGAGTCTCACGGCCCGCTGATCTTTTTCATCGGCGGCCTGTTGGTGGCGTACATGTTGTTCGGCTGGTTCGGCACGGTGATCAAGGAAAGCCGCGCGGGGTTGTACAGCGCGCAGCTGGATCGTTCGTTCCGCTGGGGCATGAGCTGGTTCATCTTTTCCGAAGTGATGTTCTTCGTCGCGTTCTTCGGGGCGCTGTTTTACGTGCGGCACATCTCCGGCCCGGCGCTCGGCGGTGAAGGCCCGAAAGGCGTCGCACACATGCTCTGGCCGAACTTCCAGTTCACCTGGCCGCTGCTGCACACTCCGGATCCGAAACTGTTCCCGCCGCCCAAGGACGTCATCAGCCCGTGGGGCCTGCCGCTGATCAACACGATTCTGCTGGTCAGCTCCAGCGTGACCATCACCATCGCCCACCACGCGCTGAAGAAAGGTCATCGCGGCGCGCTGAAAATCTGGCTGGCGATCACCGTGCTGCTGGGCTGCGCGTTCCTCGGCTTTCAGGCTGAAGAATATATCCACGCTTATAAGGAGCTGGGCCTGACCCTCGGTTCCGGCATCTACGGCGCAACGTTCTTCATGCTCACCGGTTTCCACGGCGCCCACGTGACCATCGGCACGATCATTCTGTTTGTGATGCTGATGCGCATCATGAAGGGCCATTTCGACAACGAGCATCAGTTCGGCTTCGAAGCGGCTAGCTGGTATTGGCACTTTGTCGATGTGGTGTGGATCGGTCTGTTTATCTTCGTCTACGTGCTCTGAGGCTTACTTACCAAGGCGCATGCGACACCAGTTGGCCGCTGTAGAAACCCCAGGCGATCAGGCCGACGGTGATCGCAGCGCAGGCCACCCGAACACTCAGGGCGAGCACCAGCCGATTCGAGCTGCTGTCGTCCTTGACCAGGAAAAACAGGCCGCTGAACAGGCTGATCACCGTGGCAATCAGCATCAGGACGATGGCTGCTTTGAGCATGGCAAGACTCCGGGGGACGGGCGATGCATTGGAGTATAGCGAGCGTGATGCCTGACTTTGTGGCGATGCCATGAAGCGCTTCCGCCCGGGCGTCGTGCCAACGCTGGTAGTGGCTTTGTTGCTGCCGCTGCTGGTCTCGCTGGGCTTCTGGCAACTGGGGCGTGGCGCCGAGAAAACGGCGCTGCTCGCCAGTTACGCCGAGCGCCGCGCCGCCGCGCCGGTGGCCAGCAGCGAATTGCTGCACAACGCCGATCCGGCCTATCGCCGGGTGCATCTGCACGGCCAGTTCGATGGCGCCCACAGCTTGCTACTGGACAACCGGCAGCGTGACGGCAAGGTCGGCGTCGAGTTGCTGCAACCGTTTCACGATCAGGCCAGCGGGCTGTGGCTGCTGGTCAATCGCGGCTGGCTGCCGTGGCCGGATCGGCGCGTGCCGCCGCAATTCAGCACGCCGGGCGATGCGGTAAGTGTCGATGCGTGGGTCTACGTCGCCCCCGGCACAACCTTCCAGTTGCACGCCGACCCGGCCAGCCAGAGCTGGCCGCAAACCATCACCGCCGTCGAACCGGCCAAGCTCTGGCAAACCCTCGACCGCGACGGCTTTGCCTACGAATTACGCGCGGAACCCGGCCCCGCCAGCTATCAGGCCGACTGGCCGGTGGTCGCAATGGGCCCGGAAAAACACCTCGGTTACGCCGTGCAATGGTTCGCCATGAGCATCGCTTTGCTCGGCCTCTACCTCTATCTCGGCTGGCACAACGCCAAGGAGCACCACCATGGGAACGGCCATGAATCCACCCAGCATGTCTGACGCCAAGGCACCGACCAGTCGCCGTCGCGGACGCATTCAATTGCTGCTGATCGTGCTTGGCGTGGTCGGGCCGATGATCCTCGCCACCGGCATGTACAAGTTGCAGTTCTGGGTGCCGGAGGGTCGCAGTTATCACGGTGAACTGATCGGTAATGGCCAGACCCGGGCCGACCTCGGCGTGAACGCTGACGAGCAACGCTGGCAGATGCTGGTCACTGCGCCGAAAGATTGCGCGGTCGATTGCCAGCAGTTGGTGTATCTGGCGCGGCAGATTCAGGTCGGTCTGGGCCGCGAAGCCGGGCGCGCCAGCCACGCCTTGGCCGCCGCGCAACCGCTATCCCCCGACTACCAAGCCAAACTGACCCGAGAGTATCCGCAGTTGCAGCGTTATCCGCTGGACGCCGCGACCTTCAGCAAGACTGCCGGCGACAAAACCACGCCACAGCTGTGGATCATCGACCCGCACGGCAATCTGGTGCTGCGCTACGAGCCGAACGTCAAAGGCAAGGATCTGCTCAACGACCTGCGCCATCTGCTGAAACTGTCGAACATCGGATAAGGGCATTGTCATGGCCAAACCTGGATTTCGCCTCGCGCTGTTTGCCACCCTGCTGGCGCTGATTGTGGTGCTGCTCGGCGCCTACACGCGCCTGACCCACGCCGGCCTCGGCTGCCCGGACTGGCCGGGTTGCTACGGGTTTATCAGCGTGCCCAAAAGCGAAGCCCAACTGGCGCATGCCGAACTGCATTTTCCCGACACGCCGGTCGAAGCGCACAAAGGCTGGAACGAGATGATCCACCGCTACTTCGCCGGCACTCTTGGCCTGTTGATCTCGGTGTTGGCCGGACGTGCGTGGGTCAACCGTCGTCATCCGGGGCTGCCACTGAAACTGCCGTTGTTCTTGCTGGCCGTGGTGATCGCACAAGCGGCGTTCGGCATGTGGACGGTGACGCTCAAGCTCTGGCCGCAAGTGGTGACCGGGCATTTGCTCGGCGGCTTTGCGACTTTGAGCCTGTTGTTTCTACTGACGCTAAGGCTGTCCGGCGTGCTGCCGGCCCTGACCGTGCCCAAGCGGTTGCAGCACTGGGCGACGGCGGGATTGTTAATGGTGATCGGCCAGATTGCTCTGGGCGGTTGGGTCAGTTCCAACTACGCGGCAGTGGCCTGCATCGACTTTCCACCCTGCCATGGTCAATGGCTGCCGCCCGCCGATTTCGCCAACGGCTTTCACCTGACGCAACACATCGGCCCGAATTACCTCGGCGGGCAACTCGACAGCGATGCACGCACGGCGATTCATCTGACTCACCGCATCGGTGCGCTGCTGGTGACGCTGGTGCTGCTCGGTCTGGCCTGGCAATTGAAAGTGGTCGGCATGACGCGACTGGCCGGGCTGGTGCTGATCGCCCTCGCCGCACAAATCACCTTGGGCATCAGCAACGTGGTGTTTCATCTGCCACTGCCGGTCGCGGTAGCGCATAACGCCGGTGGCGCGGCGTTGTTGCTGAGCATGGTGCTGGTCAACTATCACGCGCGCACCAGCCTGGTTCGGGTCAGGCAGCCGCTGATCGCGCGCTGGCGTCTGAGCCGGCGTAAACATTCGGCGGCGCGAATCACTATAAAAGGAGAGACGCCATGGCGATTCTGATCGGCGAACGTCCCGCGCAGGCGCTGTGGCGAGATTATCTGGAACTGACCAAGCCGAAAGTGGTGGTGCTGATGCTCATCACCTCGCTGGTCGGCATGTTTCTCGCGACCCGCGCTGGAGTGCCGTGGACGGTGCTGGTGTTTGGCAATCTGGGCATCGCTTTGTGTGCCGGCGGCGCGGCGGCGGTCAATCATGTGGTGGATCGGCGCATCGATGCGCTGATGGCGCGTACGCATAAACGGCCGCTGGCTGAGGGTCGCGTGTCGCCGGCCGCTGCGCTGACCTTTGCGCTGGTATTGGCGCTGCTCGGTCAGGCGTTGCTGCTGACCTTCACCAATCCGCTGACTGCATGGCTGACACTGGCGTCATTGCTCGGCTATGCGGTGGTCTACACCGGTTTCCTCAAACGCGCGACGCCGCAGAACATCGTCATCGGCGGCCTCGCCGGGGCCGCACCGCCGCTGCTCGGCTGGACCGCCGCCACCGGCCACGTCAGCGCCGAACCGTTGCTGCTGGTGCTGATCATCTTCGCCTGGACCCCGCCGCACTTCTGGGCGCTGGCGATCCATCGCAAAGAGGAATACGCCAAGGCTGACATCCCGATGCTGCCCGTCACCCACGGCGAGCACTACACCAAAGTGCACATTCTGCTGTACGCCTTTGCGCTGCTTGCGGTCAGTCTGCTGCCGTATGTGATTCACATGAGCGGCGTGTTGTACCTGATTTGCGCGCTCGGTCTGGGCGCGCGGTTTCTGCAATGGGCCGTGGTGCTGTACCGTGGCACTCGGCCGCACGCGGCGATCAATACGTTCAAGTACTCTATTTATTACTTGTTCCTGCTGTTCATCGCCCTGCTCGTAGACCACTACTTATTGTTGAACCTATGACTCGAACTCAGAAAACCGTCTTCGTCCTCGTCGCCGTGATCGCACTGATTCTCGGCCTTACCGTCAATAAAGTGCTGAGCGGCAAAAGCCAGGGCGACCCGACTGCGCTGATCGACGCCGGCATTATCCTGCTGCCGCAGAGCCGCAATCTGCCGGACGTGACGATGACCGATCAGGACGGCAAGCCCGTCGCGATCAATGAGCTCAAGGGTAAGTGGAGCCTGCTGTTTTTCGGTTACACCTTCTGCCCGGACATCTGCCCGACCACCCTTGCCCAATTGCGCCAAATCAAAAGCGAGCTGCCGAAAGACGCTGTGGACAAGTTGCAGATTGTGCTGGTCAGCGTTGACCCGAATCGTGATAACCCCAAGCAGCTCAAGCAGTACCTGGGCTACTTCGACCCGCAGTTCATCGGCCTGACGCCGACCTCTATTGAAGAGCTGCAGAAGGTCGCGAATGCGGTGAGCATTCCGTTTATTCCGGCGGATACCAGCAAGCCGAATTACACGGTTGATCACAGTGGGAATCTGGCGGTAATCGGCCCGGACGGGACGCAGCGCGGGTTTATTCGGGCGCCGTTGAATAATGCGAAGTTGGTGGCGCAGTTGCCGGTGATGCTGAACCGCAAGTAAAGCTAAGAGCTGGATGCAAAAAAGCCCCTCACCCTAGCCCTCTCCCGGAGGGAGAGGGGACTGACCAAGTTTTCTTACGCTAGACATCGACCTGAAATATCCAGTCGAACTCAGGTTTTGAACGGCACGAATTTCGGCTCCCTCTCCCTCGGGAGAGGGCTGGGGTGAGGGGCGAATCCAACGCAGTCCCCCCAAGCCGAACAATTCACAACAACCTTAATCAGAACGCTGGCAACACAGCACCCTTGTACTTCTCGGTAATGAACTTCTTCACTTCCGGGCTATGCAGGGCAGCCGCCAGTTTCTTCATCGCGTCGCTGTCCTTGTTGTCCGCGCGGGACACGAGGATGTTCACGTATGGCGAGTCGTTGCCTTCAATCACCAGCGCATCCTTGGACGGATCAAGCTTGGCTTCCAGCGCGTAGTTGGTGTTGATCAGCGCCAGGTCGACCTGGGTCAGCACGCGTGGAATGGTCGCGGCTTCCAGTTCACGGAATTTCAGGTCTTTCGGGTTCTGCGCGATGTCTTTGATGCTCGACAGGATATTGGTCGGATCCTTCAAGGTGATCACGCCAGCCTTGGCCAGCAGCAACAGCGCACGGCCGCCGTTGGTGGCGTCGTTCGGGATGACCACGTTGGCGCCGCCTGGCAGTTCTTCGATTTTCTTGATCTTGCTCGAGTACGCGCCCAGCGGCTCCAGGTGCACGCCGGTCACGGCCACCAGGCTGGTGCCTTTGGCCTTGTTGAACTCATCGAGGTACGGCTGGTGCTGGAAGAAGTTCGCGTCCAGACGCTTCTCGGCAACCTGCACGTTCGGCTGAACGTAGTCAGTGAAGACTTTGACCTTCAGATCCACGCCTTCTTTGGCCAGTGCCGGCTTCACGAACTCGAGGATTTCCGCGTGCGGTACCGGGCTCGCAGCCACGGTCAGGGTTTCGTCGGCGTGGGCCGAGAACGCTGCAACGGCAGCGAGGGCAACGATCAGTTTTTTCATTCAGCTAACTCCTTTTTGCGGCGCCCGTCTGGCACCTGCCAGCGAATGGCCGGCTCATGTCATTACAAAACCGGTTTACTTGCGCGAGAAGTGCACGACCAGTCGGTCGCCCACCATTTGCAACACTTGCACCAGGATCAACAGCAATACCACGGTCACGATCATCACGTCAGTCTGGAAACGCTGGTAGCCGAAACGGATCGCCAGGTCACCCAGACCACCGGCACCGACCACACCGGCCATCGCCGTGTAGGAAACCAGTGTAATTGCCGTCACCGTAATCGCTGCAAAGATGCCCGGACGCGCTTCTGGCAGCAAGGCGTTGACGATGATCTGCCGCGTGGTCGCGCCCATCGACTGGGTCGCTTCGATGATGCCGCGATCGACTTCACGCAGGGCCGTTTCCACCAGCCGCCCGAAGAACGGCGTGGCGCCCACCACCAGTGGCGGGATCGCACCGGCCACGCCCAGCGACGTGCCGGTGATCAGCACGGTGAACGGGATCATCACGATCAACAGAATAATGAACGGCAGCGAACGCAGGATGTTCACCACCAGCGACAGGATCGCGTAGACACCGCGGTTTTCCAGCAACTGACGCGGGCTGCACAGGAACAGCAACACACCCAGCGGCAAGCCGAGCAGCACGGTGAACAACAACGAACCGCCGAGCATCAGCATGGTGTCGCCAGTGGCCAGCCAGATTTCGTACCAGTCGATATTGGCGAAGAAACTCATCAAGGCTTCCATTAACGCAGGACCTCCATGTGAACGTCAGCGGCGGTGAAGCGGGCGAATGCCGCTTCCATGTCGCCACCGGTGACGGCGAGGGTCAATTGCCCGTAAGGAATGTCTTTGATGCGGTCGATGCGACCGGCGAGGATGCTGTAGTCGACGCCGGTTTCCCGAGCGACGGTTCCGAGCAGCGGCGCGTAGGTCGCTTCGCCCTGGAACGTCAGACGCACGATGCGGCCCGGTACGTGCGCGAAGTCATCGCGCTGCTCGTTCTCATCGACCTGCTCGCTTTCCTGCACGAAACGCTTGGTGGTCGGATGCTGCGGATGCAGAAACACATCGGCCACCGAACCGTGCTCGACGATCACGCCAGCGTCCATCACGCCGACCTGATCGCACACGCGGCGGATCACGTCCATCTCGTGGGTGATCAGGACGATGGTCAGTTTCAGCTCGCGGTTGATCTCGGCCAGCAGTTGCAGGACCGAGGCCGTAGTCTGCGGATCAAGGGCGCTGGTGGCTTCGTCGCACAGCAGAATTTTCGGCTTGGTCGCCAGGGCGCGGGCAATGCCGACGCGCTGCTTCTGGCCACCGGACAACTGCGCGGGGAATTTCTTCGCGTGGTCGGACAGACCCACGCGCTTGAGCAACTCGGCCACACGCTGGTCGATCTCGGCTCGGGACAGTTCACCGGCGAGGGTCAGCGGCAGCGCGACGTTGTCGGCCACGGTCTTCGATGCCAGCAAGTTGAAGTGCTGGAAAATCATCCCGACCTGCTGACGGAAACGGCGCAGGCCGTTGGCGTCGAGCGCGGTGACTTCTTCGCCGTCGACGAAAATCTTGCCGCCACTGGATTGCTCCAGGCGATTGATCAGACGCAGCAGCGTACTTTTTCCCGCACCGGAATGGCCAATCAGGCCGTACACCTGACCGTTCTCAATCGTCAGACTGGTCGGGTGCAGGGCGGGGATGTCCTTACCGGCGACGCGGTAAGTCTTGTGGACGTTTTGAAACTCGATCACGTAGCGAACCTTGTGGGGCGCGTTGAAATGGGATCAGCGTTTAGCCGGGCGCGCATTTTAGCCTGTCCGTATAGAGGTTATTAGCATTTATTCCGCATGCAACCTTTGATTTGGCAATAACGCGATCAAAGGTCATAAAAAAGGAACGGCTGTTCTCTCTCATCGGTCATTACTTAAGCGACTTGAAACCCCGGGTGCCGTGCCCGGGAACCACTCAAGAGTCCTCGGCATGCCCCGGGGTCAAACGAGGAGTTTACGTCTGATGAGTACCAAGAAACCCGCTACCGACAAGAGCCAAATGGCCGGAACCGATGCCCCGGATCGCGCCAACACCAATACCAAGCTCGACAGCCTCGAGACATTCCGCTCCGATGCCACCGGCCAGGCCCTGCGCACCAATCAGGGCGTGAAGATTGCCGACAACCAGAACAGCCTCAAGGTCGGCGCGCGCGGGCCGTCGCTGCTCGAAGACTTCATCATGCGTGAAAAGATCACGCACTTTGACCATGAACGCATCCCGGAGCGCATCGTCCACGCCCGTGGCACCGGCGCGCATGGTTTTTTTCAGACCTACGAGAACCATTCGGCACTGACCAAGGCCGGTTTCCTACAGGATCCGGGCAAAAAGACGCCGGTATTTGTGCGTTTTTCCACCGTACAAGGGCCACGCGGCTCCGGCGACACCGTGCGTGACGTGCGCGGGTTTGCCGTGAAGTTTTTCACCGACGAAGGCAACTTCGATCTGGTCGGCAACAACATGCCGGTGTTCTTCATTCAAGACGCGATCAAGTTTCCCGACTTCGTTCACGCGGTGAAGCCCGAGCCGCACAACGAAATCCCGACCGGCGGTTCGGCCCATGACACGTTCTGGGACTTCGTTTCGCTGGTGCCGGAATCGGCGCACATGGTGATTTGGGCAATGTCCGACCGGGCGATCCCGAAAAGCCTGCGCAGCATGCAGGGCTTCGGCGTGCATACCTTCCGGCTGGTCAGCGCCGACGGCAAATCGCGCTTCGTCAAATTCCACTGGCGGCCTACTGCCGGTACTTGCTCGCTGGTGTGGGACGAGGCGCAGAAGCTTGCCGGTAAGGACACCGACTATCACCGTCGCGACCTGTGGGAAGCCATCGAGATGGGCGACTACCCGGAATGGGAACTCGGCGTACAGGTCATCGAAGAGGAAAACGAGCACGACTTCGATTTCGACATTCTCGATCCGACCAAACTGATTCCCGAAGAGATCGTACCGATCGTGCCGCTGGGCAAAATGACCCTCAACCGCAACCCGGACAACTTCTTCGCCGAGACCGAGCAAGTCGCGTTCTGCCCAGGCCACATCGTGCCGGGGATCGACTTCTCCAACGATCCGCTGCTGCAAGGTCGGCTGTTTTCCTACACCGATACGCAAATCAGCCGACTCGGCGGGCCGAACTTTCATGAGCTGCCGATCAACCGCCCGGTCGCGCCGTTCCACAACGGCCAACGCGATGCGCAGCACCGCACCACCATCGACAAGGGTCGCGCGTCCTACGAGCCGAACTCGATTGATGGCGGCTGGCCGAAAGAAACCCCACCGGCCGCGCAGGATGGCGGTTTCGAAACCTACCCGGAACGCATCGACGCGGCGAAGATCCGTCAGCGCAGCGAGTCGTTCGGCGATCACTTCTCCCAGGCGCGGTTGTTCTTTAACAGCATGAGTGCGCACGAGAAAGAGCACATCATCTCGGCTTACAGCTTCGAACTGGGCAAGGTTGAACGCGAGTTCATCCGTGCGCGGGAAGTGAACGAGATTCTCGCCAACATCGATCTGGAACTGGCCAAGCGTGTGGCCGAGAACCTTGGGTTGCCGGCGCCAACCAAGGGCACGGTCGAGGTGCGCAAGACGTCGCTGGAGAACTCGCCTGCGCTAAGCCAGGCCAATCTGCTGCCGGAAAACATCAAAACCCGCAAAGTCGCGATTCTGGCGGCGAACGGCGTCGATGGTGCAGCGATTGATGCAATGAAGAAGGCTTTGGCCGCAGAAGGCGCGCACGCGAAACTGCTCGGGCCAACGTCGGCGCCAGTGAAGACTGCCGATGGCAAAAGCCTGCCGGTGGATGCATCGATGGAAGGCATGCCTTCGGTGATTTTCGATGCGGTGTTCGTGCCGGGTGGCGCGGCGTCGATCAAGGCATTGAGCGGTGACGGCGTGGCGCTGCACTACGTGCTCGAGGCTTACAAGCATCTGAAGGCGATTGCCTTGCAGGGTGAAGCCAAACAGCTGCTGGATGTGCTGAAGCTGGAGGCGGATGCCGGGTTGCTTGAGGGCAAGGATGTCGGCGCGTTAACCAAGCCGTTCTTTGCTGCGATTGGACAGCATCGGGTCTGGGCGCGGGAGCCTAAAGCCAAAGCGATTCCGGCCTAGAAAGTAAAAGATCGCAGCCCAAGGGCTGCGATCTTTTTTTACGGTTTACGCGGACTCAAAACCATCTGCGCCGGCACTGTGCGCAAAATCTGTTTCTCGATCTTCAGATCGAAATCCGGATTCAATTTCTTTACACGCTTGCTGATCAAGTTCGCCAGCCACGGGTAATCGTTGGTACGCGGCGCCTGAATGGTCACAGCGCACTCATAATTCACCACATCGGCGGCAATCGCATCCAGTTGTCGGCGAAGTTTGTGGCTATCGGTGATGTTCAACGCAACCGTGGTGCTTTCAGCAGTAGGATCAATCACTCGCGCTTTCGGCTTGGCTTCAGCTGCGAGCAGCGCCGCTTCGGCTCTTTCCAGCTCAGCCTTGCGTGCTTCGGTGATCGCACCATTCACGCCGCCAGTCAGCGCCGGCGCTTTGGGCATCAGCGCACGAGCACGGCTCAACGCGGTAGCAGCAGCATTCACATCACCCTTCTGCAGGACGATCTGGCTACGGCGCAAATAGGCTTCGGCCAACTGCCGCTGGTATTGCTCAAGGGATTGATCGTTTGGTGTTGCGGTCTGCAACGTCGCCAATTGGGCTTCGGCGGTGGCCAGTTCGCTGCTGGCCAGGCTTTTCTCCAGCTGTGCGATGGCCGTGGCCCGCGCATCGGGGGCTTCAACCACCGGCGGCGTGCTTTGGCAGGCACCCAGCAGCAAGAATGCGACAAGGAGCAGATAACGGGAGGCGAACGGCTTCATTCCTGCGACTCTCTATTTGCGCAAAAAACGAGCAAGTCTACACCCCTCGACGGGGCAGAACAAAACTCAGCAGAAACAGTGCGGCCGCCGTCACAACGATTGACGGCCCGGCCGGGGTGTCCTTGAACCACGACAACGCCAGCCCGCCACACACCGCGAGTATGCCCAGCAGGCTCGCGCCCAGTGCCATCTGTTCCGGCGAGCGGGCGTGACGCTGTGCCGCAGCCGCCGGGATGATCAGCAGCGAAGTAATCAGCAATACCCCGACGATTTTCATCGCCACCGCGATCACTACCGCAATCAACAGCATCAACGCCATGCGCAGACCGGCCACCGGCAGGCCTTCAACTTTGGCCAGTTCCTCGTGCACGGTGATCGCCAGCAACGGCCGCCACAGCGCCAGCAATGTCACCAGCACCGCCGCGCTGCCACCGAGGATCCATGCCAGATCGGTCGGGCTGATCGCCAGCAGGTCGCCGAACAGGTAGGCCATCAGGTCGATCCGCACTTCATGCATGAAGCTTAGTACGACCAGACCGAGGGAGAGCGTGCTCGGTGCGAGAATTCCCAAAAGCGTGTCGGACGCCAGCGGTTGGCGTTGCTGCAAAGTCACCAACAATACCGCCAGCAGCAGACAGCCAACGGTCACCGCGACGGTCGGGCTGACATCCAGCAAAAAGCCCAGCGCCACGCCGAGCAACGCGGCGTGGGACAAGGTGTCGCCGAAATACGCCATGCGCCGCCAGACCACGAATGAACCCAACGGCCCGGCCACTATCGCCAGTGCCAGACCTGCAAGCAGGGCGTAAAGCAGAAAATCAGCCATGCTTGCAGCCATCTCCGTGAACGTGAGGTTGACCCGCTACCGGGCCTTTGACCACCGAACCGTGCAGGTCGTGGGCGTGGTCGTGATGGTGGTGATAGATCGCCAGGCTCTGCGCGTTCTTGCCGAACAGCTCGACAAACGCCGGATCGCCGCTGACTTGCTCGGGATGTCCGGAGCAGCAGACGTGGCGATTCAGACACACCACCTGGTCGGTGGTGCTCATCACCAGATGCAGATCGTGGGAAACCATCAGCACGCCGCAGCCGTGACGGTCGCGCAGACGGGTGATCAGGCTATACAGCTCGGCTTGTCCGGCAACGTCGACACCTTGCACCGGCTCGTCGAGCACCAGCAATTGCGGCTCGCGCAGCAACGCACGGGCGAGCAAAACCCGCTGCATTTCACCGCCGGAAACGCTCTGCACCGGGCTGTCGATCACGTGCTCGGCGCCGACTTCCTTGAGCGCCGCCAACGCGCGCGGACGATCCACACCCGGCACCAGCCGCAAAAAGCGCAGGACTGACAGTGGCAGGGTTGGATCGACGTGGAGTTTTTGCGGCATGTAGCCGACGCGCAGTTTCGGCTTGCGCCAGACGCTGCCACTGTCCGGCGTCAACAACCCGAGCACGGCGCGCACCAGCGTGGTTTTGCCGGCGCCATTAGGGCCGATCAGGGTGACGATCTGCCCCGGCTCGACGCTCAGGTGAATGTTGTCCAGCACGTTCTGCCCGGCGAACCGCACAGACACCTGCTCCAGACGGATCAACGTGTCGCTCATCAAGCCCCCCGGCAACCGGAGCACAAGCCGACCACTTCAACGGTCTGCGCTTCAACGATAAAACCGACGTCCTTGGCACTGTTGATGATCGCGTCGCTGATGGATTTTTGCTCAAGCTCGATCGCAGCATGGCATTCGCGGCAGATCAGGAACTGGCCCTGATGCGCGTGCTCCGGATGCACACAGCCGACGAAGGCGTTGAGCGAGGAGATGCGGTGCACCAGGCCGTTTTCCAGCAGAAAATCCAGCGCGCGGTACACGGTTGGCGGCGCGGCGCGGCGGCCGTCCTGCTCGCTGAGTACCGCGAGGATGTCGTAGGCGCCCAGCGGCTTGTGGCTTTGCCACACCAGTTCGAGCACCCGCCGGCGCAGGGCAGTCAGGCGCAGGCCTTTCTGAGCGCACAAGGTATCGGCCTCGGACAGAGCGCTGTGCACGCAATGTGAGTGGTCGTGGGGACGGCTGGCAATCGGTGTAATAGGCATGGGCGGCGACGAGTTTTGATAGAGACGTTATTATGTTACCCGTTCTCGCCTACTTGAGTGGTCACCGTGTCCCGACTTTTTTCTGTTTTTGTCGCATTCGTCACCGGTTTTCTGTTGATCGGTTCAGCTCAGGCCGAGGTAAAAGTCCTCACCAGCATCAAGCCGTTGCAGCTGATTGCCGCAGCAGTGCAGGACGGCGTGGCGATTCCCGAAGTGCTGCTGCCGCCGGGTGCTTCGCCGCATAACTACGCGCTGCGCCCGTCCGACGTACGGAAGGTGCAGTCGGTGGATCTGCTCTACTGGATCGGCCCGAGCATGGAAGGTTTCCTGCCGCGCGTGCTCAACGGTCGTACGCTGCCGAGCATCGCGGTGCAGGATCTGCCGGGGATGAAACTGCGGCACTTCGCCGAAGACAACCACTCGCATGCTGAAGAGGCTGATGAGCACGATCATGACCATCGTCCCGGCAGTCTCGATGCGCATTTGTGGCTATCACCGGTTAACGCACGGGTTATTGCCGACAAAATGGCCGCTGACCTAAGTGCTGCCGATCCAGCGAATGCCGAGCGCTATCAAAGCAACGCCAAGGCCTTCGACGAGCGTCTTGATGCACTGGATCTGCGATTGAAGAAGCGTCTGGCCAGCGTTGAAGGCAAGCCGTACTTCGTGTTCCACGAGGCTTTTGATTATTTCGAAGACGCCTACGGCCTGAAACATACCGGCGTGTTCAGCGTTGCGGCAGAAGTGCAGCCGGGCGCACAGCATGTGGCGGCGATGCGCACGTGGTTGCAGGAAGTGGGCAAGACTTGCGTATTCAGCGAACCGCCACTGCGGCCGCGTCTGGCAGAAACCCTGGTGGCGGGTTTGCCGGTGAAACTCGCGGAGCTGGATGCACTAGGCGGCTACACCCCGGCGACTGCTCAGGGTTATGAGCAGGTGCTGGAAAAACTGGGCAACGATCTGGCGGGTTGCCTGGAGTCTTTGTAATCCCATAAAAAGCTCGCAGCCTGCGGCAGCTCCTACACAGGTCTTTACTCACCCGCGATGGCGAGGCGAACCCGTGTAGGAGCTGCCGCAGGCTGCGATCTTTTGACCTTAAAGGGCGAACGGCAAATGAATGCTCACAGCCTGCCGCTGCGCCAACCGATGCTCAAACTCCAGCGGATCGTGAATCAACACGTCCTGCCCGGCAAACGTCTCCGCCGCGATCAAGCGCGATAGCCAGAACCGTACGCACGCCACGCGCAGCATGGTCGGCCACAACTCGGCCTCAGCCGCAGTAAAAGGTCGCAGCGCCGCATAGGCACCGAGAAACGCTCGGGCACGCGGGCCATCGATCAAACCATCCTCGTCCGAGCACCAATCGTTCAACGCAATCGCCACGTCGTAGAGCATCGGCCCCGAGCAGGCGTTGTAGAAGTCGATCAACCCGGTCAGGTGCGTGCCTTCAAACATCGCGTTGTCGCGAAACAGGTCAGCGTGGATGTTCGCCCGTGGCAGCGCGAGAATCTTGTCTTTCTGCTGGGTGATTTCATCCAGCGCCGTTTGCAGCAGCGCGCGCGGCTCGTCGCTCAGGTGCGAAAGAAACTGCGTGCCCTCCTCCAGCATCCAGTCCAGGCCACGATCAGTCTTGCGCTTGATCATGTTCGGGCCTTGGGTCGCCAGGTGCAGATGCGCCTGCAACTCGCCGACCTGCGCGCAATGCTGGGCATTGGCCTGCTTGATGTGCTTGCCGGCCAAGCGCGGTTGCAGCAGCGCCGGTTTGCCTTTGAGCTCACGCAACGCTTCACCATCTGTGGTGCGCAGCGCGTATGGCACCGGCAGATCGGCGTTATGCAGCACGTCGAGCAGGTCGATGAAGAACGGCATTTCCTGCACCGGGCCGCGCTCGACCAGAGTCAGGACGAACTCGCCCTGCTCCATGCTGATAAAGAAATTGGTGTTTTCACTGCCGGCGGCGATCCCCTGAAAATCCAGCAGACGGCCAAGCCCGTAAGGGGCGAGAAAAGTTTCCAGCTCGGGCCGAGCCAGCGGGGTGAACACAGACATGGTTAAAAACTGCTCAGTTCTGGCGCCGGGGTCGAACCGGCGCCGGTTGAATTTAAGAAACTACTTCCACTCGAAAATCTTCCACGAAGGAATCAGCATATCCGGCTGATCCGAGCGGATGAAATTTGCATCCGTACCGTCCGCGCGCACCAGAAAGTACGGCGGAAAACCCTTCTGGGTGACTTTGATCGCGTACAAAAAGCCATTCTGACGATATTCCTGAATGGTCTTGTCGCCTTCCGTGCGAATGGTTACCTCGGGTTCCCCGCCCGGCGCGTCATCTGCCGCCATTGCAGGCAATGGCGAGAGAGCAATCAAACTGACCAGCAGCAAGCGATTTAACGTACGCATGATAACCTTGTCCCTTTGTCGTCAACGGTCCCGCTATTCTAGCGCCGGACCCGCCGAAAAGGTTGATCCTGCTCATGAGCCAAGCCCCCCTCGTCCTGGTGGACGGTTCGTCTTACCTGTACCGCGCTTTCCACGCCCTGCCCCCGCTCACCACGTCCAAAGGCCTGCCGACCGGCGCGGTGAAGGGCGTGTTGAACATGCTCAAGAGCCTGCGCAAGCAGTATCCCGACAGCCCGTTCGCCGTGGTATTCGACGCCAAGGGTGGGACCTTTCGCGATGACATGTACGCCGAATACAAGGCCAACCGCCCAAGCATGCCGGATGACATGCGCGTGCAGATCGAGCCGCTGCATCAGAGCGTGAAAGCGTTGGGCTTCCCGCTGCTGTGCGTCGAAGGCGTCGAGGCCGATGACGTGATCGGCACCCTGGCGCGCAGCAGCGCGGCGGCGGATCGCCCGGTGATCATCTCCACCGGCGACAAGGACATGGCGCAGTTGGTCGACGGTCACATTACCTTGGTCAACACCATGTCCGGCAGCTCGATGGACGTGGAAGGCGTGAAAGAGAAATTCGGTGTCGCTCCTGAGCAGATCATCGATTATCTGGCGCTGATGGGCGATTCTTCCGACAACATCCCGGGCGTTCCCGGCATTGGCCCGAAGACCGCTTCCGGCCTGCTGGTGGGCGTCAACGGTGGCCTGACCGAGCTTTATGCACAGCTCGACATCGTGCCGACACTGCCGATTCGCGGCGCCAAGACCCTGGCCGCCAAGCTCGAAGAGCACAAGGAGATGGCGTTCCTCTCCTATCAATTGGCAACGATCAAGATCGACGTGCCGCTGGACGTCGAACTTGACGACTTGCAGATGGGCAAGGAAGACACGGCCAAGCTCTACGAGCTGTACACGCTGCTGGAATTCAAAAGCTGGATCAACGATCTGGATCGCGACGCCAAACGCCAGGAACTGAGCAGCGCAGCGGCGCCTGAGCCGGCCGGCGATCTGTTCAGCGCGCCGGAAGCCGAAGCGCCGGCCGCCGCCGCTGAAGCCGCTTATGAAATCATCCTCGATCAGGCGCGTTTCGATGTCTGGCTGGAAAAACTCAAGCAAGCCAAGCTGTTCGCTTTCGTCACCAAAACCACTGGCATTGACGCGCAACAGGCGCAACTGGTCGGCTTGTCGTTCGCTGTGCAGCCCAACGAAGCCGCCTACATACCGCTGACTCACTCCTACATCGGCGTGCCGGATCAGCTGGATCGCGACAGCGTTTTGCGTGCGCTCAAACCGATTCTGGAAGACCCGAACAAGCTCAAGGTCGGCCAGCACACCAAGTTCGATATGAACATTCTGGCCAACTGCGCCATCGGCGGGGACCAGAACGAAGGCATCACCGTACGCGGCATTGCCTTCGACACGATGCTTGAGTCCTACGTCCTTAATTCCACCGCCACTCGCCATGACATGCCCAGCCTCGCGCAAAAATACCTGGATCACGCCACCGTGAATTTTCAGGATATCGCCGGCAAGGGCGCCAAGCAGTTGACCTTCGACCAGATCGCTCTGGAACAAGCCGGGCCTTACGCCGCCGCAGACGCCGATGTCACCCTGCGCCTGCATCAGACGCTAATCGAAAAGCTCGACGCCATCCCGAGTCTGGCCAGGGTGCTGACCGACATCGAAATGCCGCTGGTGCCGGTGCTGGCGCGTATCGAACGTCAGGGCGCGTTTGTCGATGCCGAGCTGCTCGGTATTCAAAGCATCGAGCTGGGCAACAAGATGGTCGCACTGGAGCGCGAAGCGTTCGAGATCGCCGGTGAAGAATTCAACCTCGGCTCGCCCAAGCAACTCGGCGTGATTCTCTACGAAAAGCTCGGTCTGCCGGTGTTGAAGAAAACCGCCAAGGGCCAGCCGTCCACCGCCGAAGAGGTGCTGGCAAAACTCGCCGAAGACGATCACCGCCTGCCGAAAGTGCTGATGGAACACCGTTCCATGAGCAAGCTGAAAAGCACTTACACCGATCGCCTGCCGGAGCAGATCAACCCGCGCACCGGGCGCATCCACACCTCGTATCAGCAGGCTGTGGCATCTACCGGGCGCCTATCGTCCAGCGATCCAAACCTGCAAAACATTCCGGTGCGCACCGCTGAAGGCCGGCGCATCCGCCAGGCGTTCGTCGCGCAGAAAGGCTACAAACTGCTGGCGGCCGACTATTCGCAGATCGAGCTGCGGATCATGGCTCACCTGTCCAAGGACGAAGGCCTGATGAACGCCTTCCGCAACAATCTGGATGTGCACACCGCCACCGCCGCCGAAGTGTTCAAGGCCGAACTGCACGAAGTGACCTCCGATCAGCGCCGTGGCGCCAAGGCGATCAACTTCGGCCTGATCTACGGCATGGGCGCGCAGAAACTTGGCAAGGACATCGGCGTCGACACCAAGACTGCCAAGGCTTACATCGACACTTACTTCGCTCGCTATCCGGGGGTTCGTGAATACATGGATCGCACCCGCGCACAGGCTGCGGATCAGGGCTACGTGGAAACCTTCTTCGGCCGTCGCCTGTACTTGCCGGAGATCAACTCCAACAAGCCCCAGGAACGCGCAGCCGCTGAACGCACGGCGATCAACGCGCCGATGCAAGGCACGGCGGCAGACATCATCAAGAAAGCCATGGTTGCAGTGGATAACTGGTTGAGCACTTCCGGGCTGGACGCCAAAGTCATCCTGCAAGTGCACGATGAACTGGTGCTGGAAGTTCGCGAGGACCTGGTCGATCAGATCAGCAAGGAAATTCGCGTGCACATGAGCGAAGCGGCGAAGCTGGACGTGCCGCTGCTGGTGGAAGTCGGGGTTGGCAACAACTGGGACGAGGCGCACTAAGCCTCGCTGGTGCGCGGTTCTGCTGTGACATGCAGTCGCAGCAGAACCGTTGAAGGGTGCTTAGTCCGGATCGCTCTGGGGCTTATTCCAAAGCTATTTGAAAAAAATCTGAACTAATCTTGCGCTGAGCCACTCAGAGTTACTGAATGGCTGGTGAAGCCCTTCAATGCTCCTATGTTGTGTTAAGTGTTGGCAGATATCTGAACCCCGCCCTAGCGGTTCGGAACTTAAACCCCGGAACTTCTCCCTCCCCAATTGAAGTCCGGGGCTTTTTTTGCCTGCGATTTACTCAGCAGGCAGCTCTGTGCCCTTATCCGCCAGCTCCATCCAGCCCGCCAATACAGTGTAGGCGTCTTCCAGGCCCATACGCTTGGGCGCGGAAAACAGCTGGATGGTGACGTGATCACCCCAACCCTTACGAATTTCCGTCTGCACTTTGAGCAGCGTGTTCTTGGCTGCGCCGTAAGTCAGCTTGTCGGCTTTGGTCAGCAGGATGTGCATCGGCATGCCGGCCGCAACGGCCCAATCGAGCATCAGCAGGTCGAAATCGGTCATTGGATGACGAATGTCCATCATCAGAATCAGACCTTTCAAACTCTCGCGGCCGCCCAGATAGGCTTCCAGGTGACGCTGCCAGTGCATCTTCAGCGGGATCGGTACTTTTGCATAACCGTAGCCCGGCAGGTCGACCAGACGGCGTTCATCGTCTAGCTTGAAGAAGTTCAAGAGTTGCGTGCGACCTGGAGTTTTCGAGGTGCGCGCCAGGCTGGCGTGAGTCAGGGTGTTCAGCGCGCTGGATTTACCGGCGTTGGAACGACCGGCAAACGCCACTTCGAAGCCTTCGTCGTCAGGGCATTGATCGACTTTGGCGGCACTGAGCATGAACGTGGACTGTTGGCACAGGCCGAGGATGGGATTTTTGAGCTGCATGGGATTTCCGATGTGGGCGGCGCCGGGATTGGGCGCGGAACGCGGTGTCGCTTCCGTTTCAGTGACGCCAGTATATAATGCCGCAGATTTTGTGTGTGCTTTGTCCCAGCGTAGGATGAAGTCCACGGGAGCGACAGACCTTGATTGCGCATTAGAACGCAGAACGCTCTCAACCCTGAAAAGGTCGTTTTATGACGAAATGGCTGCTGGCAGCCGGAGTCTTGATGCCGCTTTACAGCGCGCAGGCTACACAAGATCCGGAAGCAGTGTACAACCGTGTTTGTGGTGCCTGTCATTCCGGCCAACTACCCATGGCGCCCGCAAGAGGCGATCAGGCAGCTTGGACGCCGAGGTTGGCGAAAGGTATGGAGACGCTGGTGCAACACGTGACCCAGGGTTTCAAGGCGATGCCGCCGCGTGGTTTGTGCATGGACTGCAGTGCCGAGGATTACCAAGCCATCATCCTTTGGATGAGCGAGTAAGCCCGGTCCATAACTCTTAACCCTTAGCCGTAGTTGGATTAGCTGATGAACAAATTGATCGTGAGTCTGCTGTTGACCGTGGGAATCACCGGCATGGCCCATGCCGCAGGCGATGCAACCGCAGGCCAGGCGAAAGCCGCCGTGTGCGGCGCCTGTCATGGCCCGGATGGCAACAGCATGGCGCCAAACTTTCCAAAACTGGCGGGCCAGGGTGAACGCTACCTGACCAAGCAGTTGCACGACATCAAGTCGGGCAAGCGTGTCGTGCTGGAAATGACCGGCCTGCTGACCAACCTGAGCGATCAGGATCTGGCCGACATGGCCGCCTGGTTTGCCAGCCAGAAAGGCAGCGTCGGCGCCGCCGATCCAAAGCTCGTCGCTCGCGGTGAAGCGCTGTTCCGTGGCGGCAACCTCGCCAAAGGCCTGCCAGCCTGCACCGGCTGCCACTCGCCGAACGGCACCGGCAACGCCGCCGCCGGTTTCCCGCACCTGGGCGGCCAACACGCTCAATACATCACCAAGCAACTGACCGATTTCCGTAAGGAAGAAGGCGGCCGTACCAACGACGGCGACACCATGACCATGCAGACCATCGCCAAACGCCTGAGCGACGAAGACATCGCCGCGGTGTCGAGCTACATTCAGGGCCTGCACTAAGGGCGTCTCCTGCGGCGGACATCTCGCGTTACGTTAACGCTCGATTAATCCGTCGCGGCAAGTATAAAAAGGGTGGCTTTGGCTGCCCTTTTTTGTGGCCGCTGCCGTTACACTACAGAACTCATGCCCGCCAGGATCTGTCTGAAAACAGGTCGCGCGAGGCGACCAAAATTGTCCAGGAGTAAAGCATGCGTAATCTGATCATCAGCGCCGCCCTCGTCGCTGCCAGCCTGTTCGGCGTGACCGCTCAAGCTGCCGAAGCCCCTGCCGCTCCATTCGTCGAACTGAGCAATCCGGTACCGGTTGCCGTGCCGGGCAAGATCGAAGTGGTAGAGCTGTTCTGGTATGGCTGCCCGCACTGCTACGCGTTTGAGCCGGTGATCAATCCGTGGGTCGAGAAACTGCCGTCCGACGTCAACTTCGTGCGCATTCCTGCCATGTTCGGCGGCCCGTGGGACGCTCACGGCCAGATGTTCCTGACCCTCGAAGCCATGGGCGTCGAGCACAAGGTGCACAACGCCGTGTTCGAAGCGATCCAGAAAGAACACAAGAAGCTCACCGACAAGAACGACATGGCCGACTTCCTCGCCACTCAAGGCGTAGACAAGGACAAGTTCCTCGCGACCTTCGACTCGTTCGCCATCAAAGGGCAGATCGTCAAAGCTCGCGAACTGGCGAAGAAGTATCAAGTCACCGGTGTTCCGACCATGGTCGTCAATGGCAAATACCGTTTCGACATCGGCTCGGCCGGCGGTGCTGAACAAGCGCTGAAACTGGCTGACCAACTGGTCGCCAAAGAGCGAGCGACCAACAAGGCAGCTGCCAACTAAGCGCGGCAATCGCCATGCGCCGCTGGGGAACTGAACGTCTCGTTGGCCTGCACGATCCGCAGGTCAACGAGCATCACCTGGAATCCACGGGCCTGCCCGCAGACAGTCGTCTGCGCTTGCTCAGTTTCAACATCCAGGTCGGCATCAGCACCGAGCGTTATCGGCACTACCTGACCCGCAGCTGGCAGCATTTGCTGCCGCACACCGGGCGCTCCAACAATCTGCAAAAGATCGGCAATCTGCTCGGCGACTTCGATCTGGTCGCCTTGCAGGAAGCCGATGGCGGCAGCCTGCGTTCAGGCTACGTCAATCAGGTCGAGCACCTGGCGCACCTTGGTGCGTTTCCCTATTGGTATCAACAACTCAATCGCAACCTCGGTCGACTCGGCCAGCACAGCAATGGCGTGCTCAGTCGTCTGAAGCCGTGGGCGATTGAAGATCACCCGCTGCCGGGGCCGAAAGGTCGCGGTGCGATTCTGGTGCGTTTCGGCGAAGGTCCGGAAGCGCTGGTGGTAGTGATGATGCATCTGGCCCTCGGCGCCCGTGTGCGCAGCATGCAACTGGCGTACATTCGCGAGCTGATCGGCGGCTACAAGCACCAGATCCTGATGGGTGACATGAACACCCACGCCAGCGACCTGCTGCAAAATTCGCCACTGCGCGACCTTGGCCTCCTCGCCCCGCAACTCGAAGCGACGTTCCCCAGCTGGCGCCCGCAGCGCTGTCTGGATCATATTCTGCTGAGTCCGACCCTGACCCTCGAAAAGGTCGAAGTGCTGGCTCAGCCTATTTCCGATCACCTGCCGGTCGCGGTAGAGATTCGTCTGCCGGGTTCGCTCACGGCTGATGCATTGCCCGCGTTGAGTCCTGCCCCTCGCGGAACCCCTGAATGAGCGACGAAGCCCAGCGCTGGAAAGAGAAGTACCTCAAAAGCATCGAACAACAGGAAAAGCTCGAACGTCGATGGGACGCCCGGCTCGACCTGCTGCGCCGTGGCCTGGTGCGCAGCACACTGGCAGCCGAGGGCACCGACCGCGTGGTTGACCAGTGCATGAAAGAGATGCGCGATGTGGTGCGCACCGACGAGATGGATGCCGGCCTCGCCGCTTTGCTGCCACGTCTGGAAAAAGCCGTGCTCGACTCCGAGCAACGCCGGGAAACCCGCATCGATCAGATGAGTACCGCGCTGACTTCGCTGGTCACGCAGTTGCAAGCCTTGCCGTTGCCGCGCGAAGTCGCGCAGCCGCTGAAGAAGTTCGCCAAACAGCTCGACGGTCGAGTCGGCCAGGCGCGCGAGATGCCGCTGCTGCTGGGTGAGCTCAGCGGTCTGCAGGGCAAGGCGTTGAGCCTGTTGGAGACACCGGCCGAGCCGGGGCGTCCAGGATTGTTGCAGCGGCTGTTTGGTGGTCGGGATAACGAGCAAGCGCCGGCGTCCGAGGCGCACGCTCCAGCTGTGACGCCTGTGGCACAACAGCAACAAACGCCCGCAGCCGAAGAGCTTGTCGCGCCGCCAGCAGCCACTGCCGCAGTCGCCGAGCCGGTAATGGTCGTTGCAGCCAAGGAAGCTCCAGCCGTAGTGCCCGTCGACGTCCACGCACCAACGCCCGCGCCGCGTCCAGCGCTGGAGCCAGAGCCGGAGGTTGTCGCGTTCGAACCTCCAGCGATCACCCCTGAATTCGTCAGTAAACCGGTCGAACCCGAGCCAGAACTCTCCACAGCTCCGGTAACCGCCACAGCTTTCAACCCCGACGAACTGATCCACCCCGGGGATGCCCCGCCGCCATTGATCCTCGACAGCCTGCCCCTGCCCGAACCCATCGCTCAGGCCTTGGCTGCCATCGATCCGGAGCAGTCCGAGCAAGACATCCTCTATGCGCTGCCGGATTCCCCCGAGCCGTCCTACAGCTCGGTGGCCAAGCACATCGAAGATACCTTGCTCGGTCTGCTCGATGACCTGACCTTGCCGGAGCGTCATCGCCCACAAGCCGAAGCCATGCGTGATCGACTGAAAAACGGCCTTAACTGGTACGAACTGCTGCCGATCCTCGACGATCTGGCAACTCTGATGCTGGCGATCACCGACAGCGGCCAGCACGAATTCGAAGCCTACTTGCAGCAACTCAACGAGCGCCTCGAAGCGTTCCAGAGCAATCTGCAAGCCGCCAGCGACGGGCACGCTGACAACAGCTCCGCCGCGCGGGAGATGGAGTCGCAGATCCGTGAGCAAGTCGACGGCCTGCAAACCAGCGTGCAGGACGCGGCCGATCTGGAAGACCTCAAGCAAGTGCTGGAGAACCATCTGGAAGGCCTGCTCGGTACCATGGATCAGCATCAGAAGCAGCGCGACGCCCGCGAGCAGGAAGTCGCCGGTCGCCTGAAAAGCCTGGCCGAACGCGTCGCACACATGGAACAGGAAGCCCTCGGCTACCGCGAACACCTTGAAGAACAACGTCAGAAAGCCATGATCGACCCGCTGACCGGGCTGCCCAACCGTGCAGCGTGGAGCGAACGCCTCGAACATGAAATCAGCCAGTGGCAGCAGCACGGCAACACCCTGAGCCTGGCGATGCTCGACCTTGATCACTTCAAACGCATCAACGACAACTATGGCCATCTGGCCGGCGACAAAGTGTTGAAGATCATCGCCACAGTGCTGCGCAAACGTCTGCGCGGCAGTGACTTCATCGCGCGCTTCGGTGGCGAAGAGTTTGTTCTGCTGCTACCGGCAACGCCGCCAACTATCGGCGCCAAATTGCTGGAAACCCTGCGCGCGGCGATCGAAGCCTGCCCGTTTCACTTTAAAGGTGAACGGGTGACCATCACTATCTCGATGGGACTTGCCTCGTTCAAACCGGGAGAACACAGCGATCTGGTACTGAAAAGAGCCGATCAGGCGCTATACCGCGCGAAAAACGCCGGACGCAACCGGGTCGAGCTGGGCTGAGGGCAATTGTTCCATATTGTTTAATTCAGCCCGCAAGCCTTTGAAGCTCAGGGCAGTACGTTACACTGTTGCATTATTGTCTTGTGCGTACTGCCCTTTATCATGAAATTTTTAGCCCTCATTGCTTCTCTTCTGGTACTCGCCGGTTGTGCCAGCGGCCCGCGTTTCGACACCAGCCATCCTTCGGTCAATCACGACAGCCGCGTGCAGTTCGTGATCGTGCATTACACCTCTGCGTCCCTTGAGCGCTCCCTGCAATTGCTGACTCATGGCGAGGTGAGCAGCCATTACCTGATCGGCGACGACAAAACTGCCACCACCTACAAGCTGATGGATGAAAATCAGCGCGCCTGGCATGCCGGTGAAAGTGAGTGGGATGGCCGTACATGGCTCAACTCGAGTTCGATCGGCATCGAGATCGTCAATCCCGGATTCAAGGACACCCCGACCGGGCGCGTCTGGTATCCATACAGCGAAGCGCAGATCCAGAGCCTGATCGTCCTGCTCAAGGACATCAGCCAACGTCAGGGCATCAGCCCGCGCCATATCATCGGCCACAGCGACATCGCACCGCTGCGCAAGCTCGATCCGGGGCCGCTGTTCCCGTGGAAGCGCCTGGCCGCTGAAGGTCTGGGCCTGTGGCCGAATGAACAAGCCGTGGCGCGCCAGCAAGTGCAGTTCAATAACGAACTGCCGAGCATCGGCTGGTTTCAGTCGCAGCTCGCACGCGTGGGCTACGCGACGCCACAGACCGGCGAACTGGATGTCGCCACCCGCCATGTGCTCGCAGCCTTCCAGATGCACTACCGCCCTACCCGCTTCGACGGTACGCCGGATGCGCAAACCGCAGCGCTGCTACTGGTTTTGAATCAGACAAAATAATGACACCCGCCCGACGGTCAGGGCGAAACGGCAAACAGCAGCTATAACTCATTGGTAATTCTTCGGAAATCCATGATGGTAGCTACCCGAGAAACGCTGCGTAGCTGGTTTTATCGCCCTTGGTTTTTGGCGATGATCGCGGCTGTTCTCAGTGCGAGCCTGTTGATCACTGGCGGGCTGTTCGTCGCCATGCGCCAGGTCGAACAAAGCGAAAGTCGGGAAATGAATGCTCAGGGCGAGCGCTTCCTCGCCCGCCTCGAACAATTGTTCGGGCAATTACGTGAAAGCCTCGACGATCTCGAGGCCCAGCCTCTGCGCAGCTGTGACGACGATATGATCGCCACCTTGCAGCAAGTCACCTTCAATTACCGCTTCGTGTATGAAGCGGCCTACATGGACGCTGCGCGAATCTGCTCCAACCGTCCGCGCCAGGAAGGCCTGACGGTGGTTCGCGCGCCGGATATCAAAGGCCCGACTTACAGCTATTGGCTGAACACCACCACTGAACCGGATGAAAACCGCGCCGCCCTGATGCTCGGCCGGGGCAATTTTCGCGTGGCCACCTCGCGCGGGCATCTGACCGACATGGTCGATCTGTCGCCCGGCAGCAGCCTGCTGGTGGTACTCGATCACGGCACGCGCGCAATTCCGGTGCTGGGCACGCCGCACGCCTGGCCACCCACCGAACCATGGCCACCCATAAACCCTGAAGCACTGCAAATTACCCAGGCCAATCTGATTTACCGCATGCCGACCAATAATCCGGAATATCAGCTAGTGCTGATCACGCCGCGTACCGGCATGCACATTCCGGAAGTGTGGTGGTGGATGGTGCCGTTCTGCCTGATGCTCGGTGCCTTTGTTGGAGCATCGGTGTTCTGGCTGGTACGCCAGCGCCAGTCGCTGGATGCCGAACTGCATGGAGCGATCCGCCGTGGCGAGTTGCAAGTGCTGTATCAACCGATCTTCGATCTCGACAGCCGCAACTGCGTGGGTGCCGAGGCGCTGCTGCGCTGGCGTCGGCCGGACGGCACGCTGACCAGTCCCGACCTGTTCATTCCGATGGCGGAAAACACCGGGCAGATCCGGCAGATGACCGACTTCGTCCTGCAGCGTCTGCTCGAACAATTGGGCCAACTCCTGCGCGCCAATCCGCAGCTGTATATCTCGGTGAACCTGGCGGCGTGTGACGTGATGGTGCCGCGTATCGGCCAGGTAATGGCGCGGCTGCTGACTCTGCACCGGGTCGCGGCGCGGCAGATTGCTTTCGAGGTAACCGAACGCGGTTTGATTGACGTGGTGGTAGCCCGGGAAAACCTGCAAGCCTTGCGCGATGTCGGGCATCAGGTGCTGATCGACGACTTCGGCACCGGCTATTGCAGCCTCGCGTACCTGCAAACCCTGCCGGTGGATTGCCTGAAGATCGACAAGGCGTTCATCGACGCCCTCGGCCATGACGCCGCCAGCAGCGGCGTCGCGCCGCACATCATTCACATGGCGCAGGCGCTGGACCTGAAAGTGATTGCCGAAGGCATCGAGCTCGAATCACAAGCGGCGCTGCTCAGTAGCGAAGGCGTGAAATTTGGTCAGGGCTGGCTGTTCGCGCATGCGCTGAGCGCTGTGCAGTTCATTGAACTGATCACGCGCGGCCGACGCCTCGCGGGCCGGCGCATCGACGACGAAGCCTAAACCGCCAGCGCCATGTAGAACTGCGTACCCTGCCCCGGCCGCGAATAAACGCCCATGCGGCCGCCATGCAACTGGACGATTTCCTTGCACAGCGCCAAGCCAAGCCCGGCGCCGCCCTTCTTGCGCCCGACCTGCACGAACGGCTCGAAAATCCGTCCCTGCTGGCCGTAGGCAATGCCTTCGCCGTTGTCTTCGACGCTGATGATCACCCGCTCGCCATGGCGACGTGCCTGCAAACGGATCCGTCCGTCGCGGGCAGTGTGGCGCAAGGCATTGTCGATCAGGTTATCCAACACTCGATCAAGCTGCGCCTGATCAGCCTGCAAGCGCGGGAGCGGCCCCTGCACTTCCACATTCAGCGCGATGCCTTTTTCAGCGGCCGAATCGACGAAGCGCGACTGCGCCTGCGTCAACAGATCCTCGATGCAGCACGGTGCCAGGGTGAGTTTCTGCAGGCCGCTCTGGTAACGGGAAAAATTCAGCAGATCGTTGATCAGCTGCATCAAGCGCTGCATCTCTTCATTGACCGTATCCAGCAGGTCAGCCTCGCGCGACTCTGGCGGAAATTTCGCCCGCTCGCGAAACAGGCCGAACGCCATGTGCATGCCGGTTACCGGCGTGCGCAACTCGTGGGATGCGCGCAGCACGAATTCGCTGCGCACCCGCTCGAAGGCGCGCTGCTCGGTGACGTCGTGCAACACCATCACCGCGCCGAGGATGTGCCCTTCGGTGTGGCTGACCGGGGTCAGGCTGTAGGTCAGCAGGCGCGACTCGCCATCGACCTCGATGCTCAAATCTTCCGGCGCGCGTTCCAGGCTGCCGCCGCGCAACACCAGCTGCAACTGATTGTCCAGCTCCGGGCGTTCCAGCGCGGTGCCCAAGCCTTGCCCGAAGCGGTCGCTGTCCCAACCCAATTGGCGCTGGGCCACCGGGTTGAGGTGCTCCAGATGGCCTTCGCGGTCGATCATCAGCAAGCCGTCGTCGATACTGTCGAGCACCGCTTGCAAACGTTGCTGACCGGCCAGCAGTTCATCGACATTGGTGGCCTGGTGCTCGCGCAGGGCTTCAGCCATCAGCCCGAAGCGCCGCGATAACAGATTCACCTCCATCGCCGACGATGCCGGCAAGATCACCTCAAAGTTGCCCTGACCGATATTGTCAGCCGCTTTGGCCAACGCCTCGATCGGCGCGCCGAACCTGCTGGCAATCCCGTGCGCGGTAACGAACCCGATGATCAACACCGCCAGCCCCACCAGCCCGAGCAGGCCAGCCACCAGCAGCGCTCGATCACGCGCCACGTGTTGTACTGAGTTGATATTGTCCAGCGCATGCTTGTGTTCGGTGATCAGCCCGTTGCGCAGGGTGTTGAAGCGCTCGCGCAGGTCGCCGCCGCTTAGAGCAAGGCCCGGATCGCGTGACGCATCGAAAGCCTCGAGGAACTTCAGATAATCTGACTTCGCCTGACTGAAGCCATAATGCCGACCGTCATCTGTTTGTTCTTGGGCGATACCTTCGTCCAGCAGCTGGAAGTAGTGCTGCTTGGAAGCCTCGAAAGCCGCCGGATCGCGCTTCTCGGCGAGCATCATGATCAGTTGATCGCCGAGGGTCTGACGCAGCTTGAGGCCCAGATCAAGGGTGACGAAGTTGTTGCGGATCGTCGCCTCCTGAGTGCCGGCCATCTGCATCACGCTGACCAGCCCGAGCAACAGCCCGAGCAGGGCCACGGTGATCAGTGCGGAAATACTCAGGAACAACCGCGTCCGCAACTTCATCGCCAGTTTCATCGGCGGGCGCTCACAAGTTGTACTGCTTGCGCTTGCGATACAGCGTCGAGGCGTCAATACCCAGGGTCTTGGCGGCTTGATCGAGGGTGCCGGCAGTAGCCAGAACCGCGCCGATGTGCGCCTTCTCCAACTCGTCCAGACTCAGCGCCGCGCCGACCCGTGGCGCGTTATTGGCCGGTTGTTCGGCCATGCCGAGGTGGCTGATCTCAACGCGTTCCTGCGGACAGATGATGCTCGCGCGCTCGACCACGTTGCGCAGTTCGCGAATGTTGCCCGGCCAGCGGTAACCCAACAGGGCTTCTCGCGCTTCATCACTGAAGCCTCGGGCCGGGCGCGCGTATTCTTTGACGAAACGCGCGAGGAATCGGTCGGCCAAGGTAAGAATGTCTTCGGTACGCTCACGCAGCGGCGGCAGATGCAGGGTGATGACGTTCAGGCGATACAACAAGTCCTCACGGAATCGCCCGTCGCGCACCATGTCTTCAAGGTTCAGGTTGGTCGCAGCGAGGATTCGCACATCGGCCCGGCGGGTCACTGGATCGCCTACCCGCTCGTATTCTTTGTCCTGAATGAAGCGCAGTAACTTTGGCTGCAACGTCAGGGGAAAATCGCCGATCTCGTCGAGAAACAGCGTACCGCCGTCAGCCTGATTGACTCGACCCAAGGTGCTTTCGCTGGCGCCGGTAAATGCGCCGCGACTGTGACCGAACAGTTCACTTTCCATCAATTCAGCGGTCAGCGACGGGCAGTTGATGGTGACGCAGGATTTCTTCTCGCGCTTGCTCCAGCCGTGAATGGCACGGGCCAGTTCACCTTTACCTGTGCCGGATTCGCCGAGGATCAGAATGTTGGCGTCGGTGCCGGCGACTTGCCGCGCCGTTTCGAGTACGACTTTCATCGCCGGGCTGTGGGAATCGAGACCGTCCTTCGGTTTGCGGATCTCGCCTTCCAGCGCTTCGAGGCGCGCCGAGAGTTGGCGCACTTCCAGTTGCTTGGCGGTGGCCAGACGCAATTGGTCTGGGCTGCACGGCTTGACCAGATAGTCGGCGGCACCCGCCTGGATCGCATCTACCGCCGTATCGACCGCCGAGTGGGCAGTGACGATCACCACACGCATCCACGGCGCCTGAATGCGCATCTGCGCCAATACATCGAGGCCGTTGTCTTCGCCCAGACGCAGATCGAGGAAGCACAGATCGAAAACCTGACGCTGCAATAACGCATCAGCCTGGGCCGCACTGTTGGCGGTGGCGACGGTATAGCCTTCGTCTTCAAGGCAGTAACGGAATGTTCGCAGGATGGCGGATTCATCATCCACCAGCAGAATGCGGCCTTGGTGCTCAGTGGCAGATTCCATTATTCCTACGCTCCAAAAGTGAATGTCCTGGGTTAGTCCCGGAAAAATCGGGCAAGTTGCATGGTTGATTCTGAACGATGCTGGCCATTGGAGGGTAGCCCTCTCCTGCGCTCATGGCTAATACGCTGATTTTGTTGGTTTTTTAAACAATTTTCGAGTTACAGGCGATTGCCTGCGTTCTTTTCTGACATCCGCGCCCTGCCCTCAATTCAAAAAGAATCAATTCTCCTGCGAAATAATCGTGCAATCCGCACGACCACGAATGACCCATCGTGCAGGATGCGTCGTGCACGATTTGCGTATCACCTTCAAGCTATTGATTTTGTTGATATTTTTTTAAATAAAAAACTGGCATGCAGGCTGCAATACATATGTCAGCCCGGGCAAAACAACAATTGCCCCAACCGAACAAGAGTGAGGAACTCAGGATGACTCGCCAACGTGCCGCCCAAATGCGTATCTCGCCACTGCATATCCAGCAGGGCCTGTTTGCTGTACTCGCATTGTTGATCACGTTGATCGCTTGTCAGCAGTACCTGCGCTGGGAAAACAGCCAGCAGCCTGAGCCTTTGATCTCGATCCAGCACACCACGCAGAAGCACTTCAGCGCCGTCAGCAGCGCTCAGGCGGACAACGCCTCGATGCGCATGATGGACGTCGACCAGCCGCAGCCGCTGGGCGACATGCCACGTGAAGAGCGTTGGATCTTTTAACCGAATCTGGACGTAACCGCGTCGAGACCAGCACTACCCCTAAATAGAAGCAAGGAGAATCACCATGTTGAGTTGGGCAATCACTTTCCTGATCATTGCCATCATCGCTGCAGTACTGGGCTTCGGTGGTATCGCGGGCACCGCCACGGGTATCGCCAAGATCCTGTTTGTCGTGTTCCTGGTGATGTTCGTTGTGTCGTTCTTCTTTGGCCGTCGCGGTCGAGGTTGACCATGAGTGCTTTAAAGACACTGGCAGCCGCCCTGCTTATGGGCGGTAGTGCCATGGCGATGGCGGCCAATGATGGCCAGACGCGGGTCAACGAGATACTGAACACCGACCCGCAGTACCGCGAAACCTGGCAAGGCGTGGTCAAGAACGAAGAACGTGTGCCGGAATGGGTGATGAACCTGTCCGGTACGTCGGAACAGCAGATGAACGCTGTGACTGAGGACGGTGACAAGTATCTGGTCGGCCCGCTCTGCGAAAGTGCCGACAAGTGCCTGAACCACCGCTTGATCGTGGCCTTCAGTTTCGACAAGGACGATGCCTACGGCATGCTGGTCGATGTGCCTGAGGCTCTGCCCGCCGACAAGTCGCCGACGCGCCACGCAACTTATCGGTTCTTCGGCAAACCTGATCAGGGCATGCAGGATCTGTTGATGGAAACATTGAAGAAAGATCCGCACTGGTACTGATTTAGGGTGCTGGTCTGAGATTCGAACATGAGTGCAGCTCCCCGCTGCCCTCTATTGTGCCCACCCGATGAAGGCCGGCGCATGACCATGGGGCCGGGATGTTCTGACTGTTGCAGGGTCGGAGTGACCTACGGGTACAGGGAGTGCCTGCGCTGAGGGCCGGGTCAGGGTAAAAGCTGCGCCGCAGGTTCGCCCACCCCAGGTGGTGAGACGGACTTGCGCAGGGCTTGGCCGGAACAAAACGTTGATCTAGAGCGTCCTGCTCAGAATTTTCCCAAGCAAAATGCCGACGAAAACATTTCGCAGTGTTTCGTGGCGACCGTATATCGAGAAAGCTTCGATTTAAACAGACGGACTTTTCGCCTTCGAATGTAGGCTTTTTCCGAAATTTCGGACTGAATTCAGTTGTTTAAAAATCAGCCAACCTGCGCTGAAATGGCCGGTTCACGGCACTTATGCCTGCCGAAATGTCATATTCGAACCGGTTGGGACGCCAGTTTCGTTTAAAAAAACTCATGCCGATTCGGCATAGGGTAGGCGTTTACGGCATTAGACGTCGCAACCTTGCATCGGAATAGTTGCGCCTTTTTTCGCCTGCCGGAGAGCCGCTAATGCGCGTCCCGGGGCACCTTATACGGAGGCAGATGCACAGACTTTTCCGCTAAAGAGCGTTCCAGTTCCTGCATGTGCCTGAGTCAAACGCAAGTAAGGGTAAAGATATGAAGAAGGCAAAGCTTAGCCTCGCCTGGCAGATCCTCATCGGTCTGGTATTGGGGATTGCAATTGGTGCGTTGCTCAACCACTTCAGTGCCGAGAAGGCGTGGTGGATCAGCAACGTCCTGCAACCAGCAGGCGATATCTTTATCCGTCTGATCAAGATGATCGTGATTCCGATCGTCATCTCGTCCCTGATCGTCGGCATCGCCGGTGTCGGTGACGCCAAGAAGCTCGGGCGCATCGGCCTGAAGACCATCATCTACTTCGAAATCGTCACGACCATCGCGATTCTGGTCGGTCTGGTGTTGGCCAACGTGTTCCATCCGGGCACCGGCATCGACATGAGCACCCTGGGCACTGTGGATATTTCCAAGTACCAGGCAACTGCCGCCGAGGTTCAGCATGAACACGCGTTCATCGAAACCATCCTCAACCTGATCCCGTCGAACATCTTCGCGGCCATGGCCCGCGGCGAAATGCTGCCGATCATCTTCTTCTCCGTGTTGTTCGGTCTCGGTCTGTCGAGCCTGCAATCGGACCTGCGCGAGCCGCTGGTGAAGATGTTCCAGGGCGTTTCCGAGAGCATGTTCAAAGTCACTCACATGATCATGAACTACGCGCCAATCGGCGTGTTCGCGCTGATCGCAGTGACCGTGGCCAACTTCGGCTTCGCCTCGCTGGTGCCGCTGGCCAAACTGGTGATTCTGGTTTACGTCGCCATCGCCTTCTTCGCCTTCGTGGTACTGGGCCTGATCGCCAAGCTGTTCGGCTTCTCGGTGCTCAAGCTGATGCGCATCTTCAAGGATGAGCTGGTGCTGGCGTACTCCACCGCTTCGTCGGAAACCGTGCTGCCACGTGTGATCGAGAAGATGGAAGCCTACGGCGCACCGAAAGCCATTTGCAGCTTCGTGGTACCGACCGGTTACTCGTTCAACCTCGACGGTTCGACCCTGTACCAGAGCATCGCGGCAATTTTCATCGCGCAGCTGTACGGCATCGACCTGTCGATCAGCCAGCAATTGCTGCTGGTGCTGACCCTGATGGTCACCTCCAAAGGCATCGCCGGCGTACCGGGCGTGTCCTTCGTGGTGCTGCTGGCAACATTGGGCAGCGTAGGTATTCCGCTGGAAGGCCTGGCATTCATCGCCGGTGTCGACCGCATCATGGACATGGCACGTACCGCACTGAACGTGATTGGCAACGCCCTGGCCGTGCTGGTCATCTCGCGCTGGGAAGGCATGTACGACGACGCCAAGGGCGAGCGCTACTGGAACTCCCTGCCGCACTGGCGCAGCAAGGAAAAGCTGCCGGCTGGCGAGATTTCCAAGCACTAAGCAACTGCCGCCAGGCACACAGACAAACCCCGGAGAAATCCGGGGTTTGTCGTTTCTGGCGACCCCGTTATCATTCGCCGCATCTTCCGGGGGATTTGACTGATGCTTAATGGCCTGTGGCTTGGCTTCTTCATCGTGGCAGCCGTGTCGGCGCTGGTGCAGTGGCTGGTCGGCGGTAACGCCGGGATCTTCGCGGCGATGGTCGAAAGCATTTTCGCCATGGCCAAGCTCTCGGTCGAAGTCATGGTCCTGCTGTTCGGCACGCTGACTTTGTGGCTGGGCTTTCTGCGGATTGCCGAGAAGGCCGGCATTGTCGATTGGTTGGCAAAAGTGCTCGGGCCGCTGTTTCTGCGGCTGATGCCGGAAGTCCCGGCCGGTCACCCGGCACTGGGCCTGATCACCCTGAACTTCGCCGCCAACGGCCTGGGCCTGGACAACGCCGCCACGCCGATCGGCCTGAAGGCCATGAAGGCGCTGCAAGAACTCAACCCCAGCGCAACCATCGCCAGCAACGCGCAGATCCTGTTTCTGGTGCTCAATGCCTCATCCCTGACGCTGCTGCCGGTAACCATCTTCATGTACCGCGCTCAGCAAGGCGCGCCTGATCCGACGCTGGTGTTCCTGCCGATCCTGCTGGCGACCAGTTGCTCGACCATCGTCGGCTTCCTCTCGGTGGCATTCATGCAACGCCTGCGCGTGTGGGACCCGGTGGTGCTGGCGTATCTGATTCCCGGCGCGCTGCTGCTTGGCGGCTTCATGGCGTTGCTGGCGACCATGTCGGCGACTGCACTGGCGGGCCTGTCGTCGATCCTTGGCAACCTGACGCTGTTCGGGCTGATCATGTTGTTTCTGGTGATCGGTGCGCTGCGCAAGGTCAAGGTCTACGAAGCGTTTGTCGAAGGTGCGAAAGAAGGCTTCGACGTCGCCAAGAATCTGCTGCCGTATCTGGTGGCGATGCTTTGTGCGATCGGTGTGCTGCGTGCGTCGGGCGCGCTGGACTTCGGTCTGGACGGCATCCGCCACTTGGTGGAGTGGGCCGGCTGGGACACACGGTTCGTCGATGCGCTGCCAACCGCGATGGTCAAACCGTTCTCCGGCAGCGCCGCGCGGGCGATGCTGATCGAGACCATGAAGACCTCGGGCGTCGACAGCTTCCCGGCGCTGGTGGCGGCGACGATTCAGGGCAGCACCGAGACCACGTTCTATGTGCTGGCGGTGTACTTCGGCGCGGTGGGCATTCAGCGCGCACGGCACGCGGTGGGTTGCGCGTTGCTGGCCGAGTTGGCCGGTGTGATCGGCGCTATCGCGGTCTGCTACTGGTTCTTCGGCTGATCACAATCCTTTGGCCAAACAGATCCCCTGTGGCGAGGGAGCTTGCTCCCGCTGGGTCGCGAAGCGGCCCTCGCTTCACCTTAAAAGCGAGGACTGCTGCGCAGCCCAGCGGGAGCAAGCTCCCTCGCCACAAAGGCAGTAACTGACTTCAAGGACGCGGTGAGGGAGCGAGTTTCTGGCCTTGATCGACCGCCCACGCGACAACTTTCGCGGTAAGACGATCACTCGCCTGACCAAATCCCGCAACTACCGCCGGCATCTGCACATCGCTCAACGGCTGGCGCTCTTCGAAGCGGCGGCTGGCGAGGATGCGCTGGTCGTAGCCGCGTACCAGTAACGCGTCGAGGCGCACCACGACGCTGGCCTGCGTGCCCTGATATTCGGTCTGAAACGCCTGCAAATTGCCGCCCAGTTCCAGATCCGCCTGGAAGTTGCTGTCGTCGGTACTCAACAGTGTCACCCGGCCGTCACGCTGAAAGCCGTCGAGCAAGCGGTTGCGCAGCAGCACCGGCGCCGGATCGCTCCAGCGCGAAGCCTTGTAGCTGCTGAGCAGATCACCCTGCGGAATCACCGCGATGGTCGGCCGGTTCAACGCTTCGCTGGCCTGCAATTTATTCAACCGCAGCGACCAATGCTGAGCCGCCGCCGAACTGGCCAAGGCGGGCGCCTGAGCCACCGGCAAGCGATAAACATCCAGCGGCTCGGACTTGGGCAGGATCGAACACGAACCGAGCAGGGTGACGCCAGCGAGGAGGGCGAGGTGCGACAGCTTCATGGCGTGAACTCCTTGTTCTTGTCACTGCCCAGCAGGTAACCACTGGGGTTGGCCTCCAGACGTTGAGAGATGGCGCGTAGCGAAGACAACGTTTCGCGCAGTTCACGCACGGCCGGCGCCAGGCCATTGAGGCCTTGCATGCCACTGTCGAGAGAGTTCTGATTCTTGCTCAGCAGGCCGTTGATAGTCGCGCTGCTTTGTTCCAGCGACTTCATGGCCTGCTCGGCACTGCCCAGTGCCTGTTTGCCCTGATCGTTGAGCAGGCCGTTGGCGTTGCGCATCAGCAGCGATGTCTGTTCAAGCATGCGGCCAGCCTGTTTGCCGACGGTCGCCAATTGCTGCATGGCTTGGCGCAGATCACCGCGCTGGTCGTTGATCGCGCCCGTGGTCTGTTCGAGGTGGGCGAGGGTGGCGCTGATGCGCGTGACGTTCTCTGCAGAAAACATCTGGTTGGCGTTGTTCAACAGTGTGCTGATCCCGCTCATCAAGTCATTGCTGTCATTGAGCAGCCGCGAGATAGGCGAGGGCGAGGCGACGATCACCGGCAGCTTGCCGTCGTGGCCCTTGAGCTGAGGACTTTGTGGCGTGCCGCCGCTGAGCTGGATGATCGAAGTGCCGGTGATCCCGGTCAGGGCCAGTTTGGCCTGAGTGTCTTCTTTGACCGGCGTGTCACCGCCCAGACGAATCCGCGCCAGCACCCGGCGCGGGTCCTGCGGATCAAGGCGCAAACTGACTACGTCGCCAACCTTGATCCCGCTGTACTGCACCGAACTGCCCTTGGACAGGCCGCTGACCGCCTCGTTGAACACCACGTTGTAATCCTTGAACTCGGTGTCGACGCTGGACTTGGCCAGCCACAGGCCGAAGAGCAGGGCGCCCGCCACCACGATTACGGTGAACAGGCCGATCAATACATGATGGGCTCGGGTTTCCATGTCAGACCTCGTTAAGCAGTTTGGCGGCGTCCAGCGCCGAGCGGCCGCGAGGGCCGTGGAAGTATTCGTGAATCCACGCGTCGTCGGTTTCCGAGACCACGTCGATGGCATCGGCCACCAGCACTTTCTTCTGCGCCAGCACTGCCACGCGGTCGGTGATGGTATAGAGCGTGTCGAGGTCGTGGGTCACCAGAAACACGCTCAGGCCCAGCGCATCGCGCAGGGTCAGGATCAATTGATCGAACTGCGCCGCGCCAATCGGATCGAGGCCGGCAGTCGGTTCGTCGAGAAACAGGATGTCCGGATCCAGCGCCAGTGCGCGGGCCAGCGCTGCGCGCTTGATCATGCCGCCGGACAGCGACGCGGGATATTTGTCCGCTGCCGACAACGGCAGCCCGGCCAGCGCCAGTTTGACGGCGGCCAGATGCTCGGCATCTTCGCGACTCAGGCCGGCGTGTTCGATCAGCGGCAGGGCGACGTTCTCGGTGACGGTCAGCGAAGAAAACAGCGCGCCTTTCTGGAACAGCACACCGAAACGCCGTTCAATCAGCGAGCGCTCATGCTCGGACAGGCTCGGCAGGTTCTGGCCGAACACTTTGACGATTCCTTCGCTGGGTCGGCGCAATCCGACGATGCTGCGCAACAACACCGATTTGCCGCTGCCGGAACCACCGACCACAGCCAGAATCTCGCCTTTGTACAAATCCAGATCAAGGTTCTCGTGCACGCTCTGGCTGCCAAAACGATTGCACAGGCCACGGACTTCGATCACCGCCTCGGCGGGCGCGCGGGGTAAACGACTCACCAGCCCATCTCCATGAAGAACAGCGCAGCCACCGCATCCAGCACGATCACCACGAAAATCGACTGCACCACACTCGAGGTGGTGTGCGCGCCGACCGATTCGGCGCTGCCGCTGACTTTAAAGCCTTCCAGGCAACCAATTGCCGCGATCAGGAAAGCGAAAATCGGTGCCTTCACCAGCCCGACCAGAAAATGCTGAATGCCAATGTCCGATTGCAGCAGCGAGAGAAACATCGCCGGCGAGATATCCAGCGACACCGCGCACACCACCGCACCGCCAACGATGCCGCAGAGCATCGCCAGAAAAGTCAGCATCGGCAGCGCGACCAGCAACGCCAGCACGCGTGGCACCACCAGCAATTCCATCGGGTCGAGGCCCAACGTGCGGATCGCGTCGATTTCCTCGTTGGCCTTCATCGAACCGATCTGCGCGGTGAAGGCACTGGCGGTGCGGCCGGCCATCAGGATCGCGGTGAGCAGCACGCCGAATTCGCGCAGGAACGCGAAGCCGACCAGATCCACGGTGAAGATACTCGCGCCGAAACTGGCCAATACGGTGGCGCCGAGAAACGCGACGACGGCGCCGACCAGAAAGGTCAGCAGCGCCACAATCGGCGCGGCGTCGAGACCAGTCTGTTCGATGTGCGCGACCATCGGCGTGATGCGCCAGCGCTTGGGCCGGAACAGATTACGGGCGATGGTTTCCAGAATCAGCCCGACGAAACCGAGCAGTTGCAGGGTGTCTTGCCAGACCGTGTCGACGGCGCGACCGATACGCGTCAGCAGCTGCACGCTGACGCTGACTTCCGCTTCCCTGACCGGCACGCAGAAGTCGGTCATCGACTGATACACGGTCTGCAGCAGCGCGCGGTCAGCGCTGGAAATTGTGCAATCGGGATGTTCGGCGGATTTGCCCAGACGCTCGCTGCCAAGCAGCTCCACCAGCAGCGACGCGCCCGCCGTATCGAGGGCGCCGAGGCCGTTAAGGTCGATGGCGGCGTTGCCGTCGTACTGCCCGCGCAGGGTGGCGCTCAGTCGCTTGAGCTCGGCGTAATGCGCAAGCGTCCAGTCACCGGTAACCCGAAGCTGTGCAGGGGAGGTCGAGGTGTCGAGTTGGGCACTACCGGTGATCGAGCTGCTGGTCATAAGCTCCGTGCTTTTTCGGCTGTTTACGCTGGCATAGGTAATAGCACGAACCCGGTTACTTTTCTTTGACCGGTGTGCTGTCGGTCACTTCGAAGCGCAGCACGCCGATCAGTTGACCGTCCTCGGTCAGCACCCGCACCTGCCATTTGCCCGCCGGGTTGCCGGGGAAATTCTGCTTGTGCGTCCACGCCCGGTAGCCTTCCTTGCGCCCACCGTGGATATCGAGAGCGATTCGATCGACCTCTTTACCGTTGAACTTCCACACGTGATAAATCCGCTCGTCCAGCCCGCGTGGCGCGTTGATCGCGGTGTAGGCGTAGAGCCCGCCGCCGCGAATCTGCTCGGCGCTGACTTTCTCGAGACTGGCGCCGGGCGTGCGATCCTGCAACTGGGTGCTGATCGCCACGTCGGTCATCCACAACGTGGCTGGCGGTACCCAGGAGCGCAGCACCCAACCAAGGCCACCGATGCCGACCGTGATACAGAGGATCGCCAAGGCGTTACGCACCGTGCGGATCGGGAAGATCGACGCCAGACTCGGGAACGACAGCACCACGGCAATCCCCAGCGCCCATTTGAAACTCTGTGCAGTGGTCAGGTGCATGATCACCGGCAGCGCGGTGAGCAGGGCGGCGAACAGGGTCAGGGTGTGCAGCGCGAGAAACGCCCAACGCCGTGGCGCCAGCCATTTGTAGTACAGCGGGTCGACAATCGAAATCAGTGCCGAGATGCACAGCATCCCGGTGAAGAATAGCTGGCCGCTGTTCCACGTCGTGGTGATGAAGAAGAACGGAAGGACGAAAAACAGGCTTTCCTGGTGAATCATCTGCGTCGCGTAGCGCAGCAGCGGCTGGGGGATTTCGCGTTTGAAGATCCGCGTGAACAGCTTGGTCAGGCTGTTTTCCAGCATCAGCCAGATCCAGCTCAGGAGCATGATCGTGGTGATCCAGCTCGCCAGCCCCTGTTGCCGGTCGACCAGAATGAAACTGCCGACCCCGGAGATAAATCCACCGAGCGCAATGACCCCGGGATAGCGCTTTATCAGTTCGAGAATGCGCTGGATCAGCAGGGTCAGTTTGGACATTTGGGCGCTTCGCTACACATTAGGAAAAAACCCCGACAGAGTACCTCCCGCAGGACATTGTGGCGAGGGAGCTTGCTCCCGCTGGGCTGCGTAGCAGACCCAGGATTTTTATGGGCGCTGCGCACCCAAGCGGGAGCAAGCTCCCTCGCCACAAGGTCAGTGTTTGGCTGATTGACGGTGGTGCAGGCGCCAGCCGAGCAGGAGCAGGATCACCACGCCCAAACCACCCGCCGCCAGCCACAACACCTGATCATCACTGACCAGCGGCTTCTCGATCCGCAGATAACCCGGTTGCATCAGCAACTCGCGCATGGCCTTGTTCGCCGCCTCCAGCGTCACGCCTTGCAGCTCTCTGGCGGGATCGGCGAAACGGCCGTCATCGTAGTCACCGAGCGCGCTCCAATAATAGTCGGCCATGGCGCTGTTGCCTTGCACGGCCCAGGCCTGATGGGCGATGGCTGCCTGTTTGAGGCGAGCGAACGTCTCAGGATCAAGCCCGTTTTTCAGCAGATCGGCCTTGAGGTCTTCGAGCACCTGCTCAGCTTGGGCAACGTCATCCCGATCAAGGTCAGCGTTGAGACTCATGAAACCTACACCGCCGAACACCTGTCGATCAGCCCACGGCCCGTAAGACAGTGCATGCTGCAGGCGCAATTGGCGATAGAGCGCCCAATCCAGATAATCCTTGAGCAGGTCGAAGGTTTCGTCGTGCCGTTCCTCCAGCACCGGCTCCGGCACCAGCCAGTGCAGCTTGGCGCTGTCGCCGATGAAGCCGCGCGTCAGCGTGCGCTCATGGGCGGCACTGACGCGGATGTCCGGCAATGGACGGTGCTCGCTCGGATCGACCGCTTCGAGCGCACCCCAGGCGCGTTCCAGATAGGCCGGCAGCAGTTTGTCGAGCTCACCGACGACGATCAGGGTCATGTTGTTCGGGGCGTACCAGGCCGCGCGCACTTTCTCCAGTTGCTCTTGGGTCAGGCCCCCGACTTCGGCGCGTTGCGGGCATTTCAGACCCAGCTCAACGGCCAGTTGATTGCTCGCGGTGTGGCCCAGATCCTGGCGGTCGAGGAAGCGTTGCAGACGTGTGTAATGCCCGCCGTCCTCGCGTTCGACCACGCGTTTGGCGGCGTTGATCGCGTTGTCATCGATGCGCGTTTGCGTCAGCAGAGCCAGCAACAGATCGAGGACTTTGCGCTGGTTTTTCGCCGGGGCTTCGATCACGAAGGTAGTGTCGGCGTTGCTGGTGAAGGCGTTCCAGTCGCCGCCGAGGGCTTGCATGCGTTCTTCGAGGCCGCCTTCGCCCGTGGCGTCGATGCCACTGAACAGCAGATGTTCGAGCAGGTGCGGCAGCTCTTTGTCAGCGCAATCGAAGTCATCGAGGCCGACGCCGACCACCAGCCGGATCGCCACATGCCCGCGCTCAGTGCCGGGTTTGAGCATCAGCTGCAAGCCGTTGGGCAGGGCATAGCCTTCGACCTGAAAACGATCCAGGGCAAACGCGGGCAAGGAACCGAGCAATAGACAAGCGAACAACAGGCAACGCATAACGAGCTTCCATACGGCTGAATTGGAGATCCGTGTCGTCAGTCAGGGCCCCATCGCTGGCAAGCCAGCTCCCACAAGGATTTACGGCGCTCACAAAACCCTGTGGGAGCTGGCTTGCCAGCGATGGGGCCCTTGAGACTGAACTCTGTGTTACTGACTGACCTCAGCCCCAGACGTTCAAGGCGAATGCGTAATGTCAGCCATATCATCCGCCGCCAGCGCGCCGGTGTCAGCCGTCTCCAGCACCACATAAGCACTGCTGCAAAACAGCGAATTCAAGCGTTTCATGTCGGCAATCAGCTCCAGATGCAGCGAACTGGTCTCGATACTCTGCACGATCCTGCGTTGCAAACGGCTGACATGCGCGTGGGCCAAACGCCGTTCCTGTGCGCGAAAACGGCGCTTTTCGCGCAGCAACTGGCGGGCGCTTTCCGTGTCGGCGCTGAGAAACACCGACAAACCCAGCCGCAGGTTGGCAATCAACTGACTGTGCAGATCCGCCAGCTCTTCCAGCCCCACTTCGGAGAACGAACGACGCTGCGAAGTCTTCTGCTGCTGCACCTTGCGCAGCATGCGCTCAATCAGATCACTGGCGAGTTTGAGGTTGATCGCCAGCTCGATGATCTCGGCCCAGCGTCGACTGTCACGCTCGCCGAGATCTTCACGCGGCATCTGCGCCAGATACAGCTTGATCGCGCTGTACAGCGCCTCGACGTCATCGGTCATGCGGCGCATTTCCTGAGTGACCGCCGTTTGCTTGCCGCGCAGCACATCGAGCATGGCTTCGAGCATGTTGTCGATCAAATCACCCAGACGCAGGGTTTCCCGGGCCGCGTTGGCCAGCGCCAGGCTCGGCGTGAGCAGCGCGGTCAGATCGAGATGGCGCGGTTTGGCCGTGCCGTTGACTTCGCTGCGCTCCGGCAGCAACCAGGCACACAGCCGCGCCATCGGCCCGACACTTGGCAGCAAGATCAGGCATCGAGTGGTGTTGTAGAGCAGGTGGAAGCCGATGACCATTTCCTGCGGGCTGAAGTCGAGGCTGTCGATCCAGTGCACCAGCGGGTCGAGCACCGGAATGATCAGCAGCAGCCCGATCAGCTTGTACAACAGACTGCCGAGCGCCACTTGTCGACCGGCGGCGTTCTGCATGCTGGTGCTCATGAACGCCAACACGCCGCTGCCGATATTGGCGCCGATCACCAGACCGATCGCCACCGGCAGACTGATCACCGCAGCACCGGCCAAGGTCGCGGTGAGCAACACGGCGGCCAGACTCGAGTAGGAAATCATCGCGAACAACGCGCCGACCAAGGCGTCGAGCAGGATGTCGCCGGTCAGCGAGGCGAAAATCACCTTCACCCCTTGGGCGTGGGTGATCGGCGCAGCGGCCTCGACGATCAGTTGCAGCGCTAGAATGATCAGGCCCAACCCGATACTCACGCGGCCCATCTGCCCAAGCCGCGTCTGTTTGCGCGACAGAAAGAAGATCACCCCGACAAAAATCAGCAGCGGCGACAGCCACGACAGATCGAGCGTCAGCACCCGCGCCATCAGCGCCGTACCGACGTCGGCGCCGAGCATGGTCGCCAGCGCCGGGGTCAGCGCCATCAGGCCCTGGCCGACAAACGAGGTGACGAGCATGGCCGTGGCGTTGCTGCTCTGCACCATCGCGGTGACGATAATGCCGGCAATGAACGCGAGCCCACGCTTGGACATGTTCTGGCCAATCACATGGCGCAAATTGGAACCGTAGACCCGCAGGATGCCGGTTCGGACGATGTGCGTGCCCCAGATCAGCAGGGCCACGGCGGAGAGCAGATTGAGCAGGGTGAGCATACTGGCCCCCTGTGATTGCAGGCGCCCCAGAGGGGCAAGTTGACGGTGCCGCGCGTTTTCTACTTTGTGTACTTAAGCTGTAGTTGGCTAACGGTCTGCGCGCCAGCATTGCACAGCTAAAGTGCCGATTGAAACAAAACTGTCATGAAAACCGGTTCATCCGCACATTCTGAAATCAACAAAAAACCTGTGGGAGTCTGGCTTGCCAGCGATGGCGTGCGTTCAGCAGACATTGATGTCGCTGACACTCCGCTATCGCTGGCAAGCCAGCTCCCACAGGTTTTGTCTTGTAGCTGATCTTCCGGGTTACTGCCCCGGAATATCCTTGCGCAGTTTCACTGGATCCTGCTGTTTGCGCTTTTTCGCCATCGCGCCGCGCAGCTTGATGTTGATCGCTTCGACCGCCAGCGAGAACGCCATGGCGAAGTAGACGTAGCCTTTGGGAACGTGCACGCCGAAGGCTTCAGCAATCAGCACGGTGCCGACTACCAACAGGAACGACAGCGCCAACATTTTCAACGACGGGTGCTTGTCGATGAACTCGCTGATCTTGCCCGCGGCCAGCATCATCACCAGTACCGCCACAATGATCGCCGCAACCATGACCGGCACATGCGAAACCATGCCCACGGCAGTGATCACCGAGTCCAGCGAGAACACGATGTCGATGATCGCGATCTGGATGATCGTGTAGAGGAAGTTGCCACCCTTGCCCGATGGGCCGTCGGCGCTTTCGTCTTCGCCTTCCAGCGCGTGGTACATCTCCTGCGAGCTTTTCCACAGCAGGAACAGGCCACCGAAGAACAGGATCAGGTCGCGACCGGAAATGCCCTGGCCGAACACTTCGAACAGGTCGGCGGTGAGGCGCATGACCCAGGTGATCGAGAGCAGCAACAGGATTCGCGTGATCATGGCCAGCGCCAGACCGAATATCCGGGTGCGCTGCTGCATGTGCTTGGGCATGCGGCTGACCAGGATCGAAATCATGATGATGTTGTCGATGCCCAGCACGATTTCCAGGGCAGTCAGGGTGAAGAAGGCAACCCAGATTTCAGGGTTGGTCAGCCATTCCATGTGTATTCCTTTGAGCAGTTGTTAAACCGCAAAAGGTTCTGACTTCAAACAACGAAGGCAGAACCCGAGCGGTGAGTCTTGAGTTATAGAGTGCTGAACAGTGGGAAAGTCCCCAGCAGCAGTGCAGCAATCAGGATGCAGATACAAACCAGAATCGCCCATTTCAGGGTGAATCGCTGGTGGTCACCGAAATCAATGCCAGCCAGGGCGACCAACAGATAGGTCGATGGCACCAACGGGCTCAGCAAGTGGACGGGCTGACCGACGATCGAGGCACGGGCCATTTCCACAGCGGTAATGCCGTAGTGGCTGGCGGCTTCGGCCAGGACCGGCAACACGCCGTAGTAGAACGCATCGTTGGACATGAAGAAGGTGAACGGCATGCTCACCAGCGCCGTGATCACGGCCAGGTACGGGCCGAGGAAATCCGGGATCACTGCCAACAGGCTCTTCGACATCGCATCGACCATGCCGGTGCCGGTCAGGATACCGGTGAAAATACCGGCAGCAAAGATCAGTCCGACCACTGCCAGCACACTACCCGCGTGAGCCGCGACGCGATCCTTCTGCTGTTGCAGACAAGGGTAGTTGACGATCATCGCGATACTGAACGCCACCATGAACAGCACCGGCAGCGGCAGCAGGCCGGCGATCAGGGTGCACATCAGGCCGAGGGTCAGGGCGCCGTTGAACCAGATCAGTTTCGGACGACGCGCATCCGGGAACTGCGAGACGCTGATTTCGCTGTGATCGATGTCGTCGCCGATCAGGTGCAACTCACCCAGACGCGCGCGTTCACGTTTGCCGTAGAAATAAGCGATCACCAGAATCGCCAGCACGCCTGCGGCCATCGCCGGGATCATCGGTACGAAGATGTCCGACGGGTCCACATGCAGCGCACTGGCGGCGCGCGCGGTGGGGCCGCCCCATGGGGTCATGTTCATCACGCCGCCGGCGAGGATGATCAGACCGGCCATGATCCGCGGGCTCATGCCGATGCGGCTGTACAGCGGCAGCATGGCGGCCACGCAGATCATATAAGTGGTCGCGCCGTCACCATCAAGGGAAACGACGAGTGCCAGAACGGCAGTACCGACCGAAACTTTCAACGGGTCGCCCTTGACCAGTTTGAGGATCTTGCGCACGGCCGGGTCGAACAGGCCGGAGTCGATCATCAGGGCGAAATACAGAATGGCGAACATCAGCATCACGCCGGTCGGCGCCAGCTTGGTGATGCCTTCGAGCATCATCGGACCGATCTTCGGCGCAAAACCGCCAAACAGCGCAAAAACAATCGGGATGATGATCAGAGCGATCAGCGCGGACAGGCGCTTGGTCATGATCAGGAACATGAACGTGATGACCATGGCGAAGCCAAGGAAAGTCAGCATGGGAATACTCCAGGCGTAGCGCGTCTAGGGAATGAGCAGATCGGACGGGATCAGCGCAGAACGGGAAGGACGAGGCGTACGGGCGGAGTTGCAGCAGGGAGGCGGGTTGCAGAGGACATCAGAATCACCATTGTTGTTGTTAATTGGACCGTGCGCGCGGGGTATCACGCGCATTGGCCAACCGGTCTGTTGCCGGTAGTTGGGCGATCCTAATCGGGGAACCTTTCAGCTACCTTTCGACGCTGAAAGCTTCAGGCGAATGGGCAACCGGTCGTCGGATGCGGCTAGAGTCAATAAACACAGGGTGAGGAGGGCGATGCGATGCATCAATTGCACAGCGGTGGCTGTCACTGCGGACATATTCGTTATCAGTTCAGCGGAGCGCTGCATGACATTGCGCATTGTCATTGCTCGATCTGCCGCCGCGTAAGTGGCGGCATAGTCACCACATGGATCACCCTGCCGGCGGCGAATTTCCAATGGCTGGCGGGGGTGCCGTCGCGCTATGACTCGTCGAACAGCTGCGCGCGGTTCTTCTGCCCGAACTGCGGCGCGCAACTGGCGCTGGTGACATTGCTCAGCCCCGAAAGCATCGACCTGACCATCGCCACGCTGGATCACCCGGAGCAGGCGCCGGCCGAGCGGCATATCTGGACCGACAGCCAATTGCCCTGGCTGCATCTGGATGAGCACTTGCCTGGTGAGCCTGAAGAAACGCTTTGATCAAATATAGACAGCTCCAGCGGTCGCACCCTGTGCATTGCAACGCCTGCGAATCGGTTCGAACCCTCGGCATTGCCCGTGTGTCACACACCATACAAGGGACAATAAAAGGGACCTCAGCCATGAAAAATGCCGAAACCCCGGCGGTGAAAGTGGTGCTCTACGGTGCCATGAGTAGCCTCGGCAGTGCGTTGATGGCTGAACTGCTGCGCCGCCAGCATGAAGTCATCGCCATCCTCGACGACCTGACCGCCCTCGCGCCACGCCCCGGTTTGCGCACCAAGAGTGGCGATCTGTTCGATGCCGAGCGGGTCAATCAAAGTGTTGCCGGCAGTTCGGCGGTGATTTGTCTGTTGAATGCGCCGGGCTTGCCGTTCAACAGCGAGCACATTGAGAAATCCGTAGTGCTCGGGCCGGTCGAGCAAGTGCTGGCGGTGGATGCGTTGATCGACGGCCTGCAAGCGGCGAGTGTTGCGCGACTGTTTGTGGTCGGCGAATTCGAAGCGCTGGAGGAGCCGGAACTGGATGATCGCCTGCAGCGCCACGCCGCCGAGGAAATCCGCGAAGCGCTGCAAAGCAGCCCGCTGCACTGGACGCTGGTGAATGCGCCGCGCGGCGTGGCGGGGCTGACGATTGAGCATTTCAGTCAGGTCAGCAGTTCGCTTGAGCCGGGGTTGGCCGAGCCGCTCGAGCGATTGCAACGGGTGGCGGTGGGGATTGCGGATGAGCTGCGGTTGAATTTGCATGTGGGTGAACATGTGAGTTTTGTGGCTGCTTCAGATAGCTAAAGGATCGCAGCCTGCGGCACTGCTCGCCTGCTCCGCCATCAGCCAATCCACAAACTGCTGAATCAACACTCCGCGCCGTTTGCGCTGCGGCAGCACCACGTAGTAACCAAGGCGCGATAGCGTTGTTTGCGCTATCGGCCGCACCAGCAACCCTTGGCTGAGCAAGTTATCCACAAGGTGCCGCCAGCCAATCGCCACCCCTTGGCCGCCAATCGCCGCTTGGATCAACAGCGTGTAATTGTCGAAACGCAATTGCCCCGGCGCTGGCGGGGTGGCGATGCCGAGCTCGCGGAACACACCACTCCAGTCAAACCAGTTGCTGCTGTTTTCCCCGCGCAGGTGCAGCAGCGGGAACTCCAGTAGCGCCTGAGCCGGCAAGGGCAGGGCGCGCTCCTTGAGCAATTGCGGGCTGCACACCGGAAACACTTCTTCGCTGAACAGCCAGTGGCTTTCACCCTGCTTGAAGCGCCCGTCGCCGAACAGGATCGCCACATCGATATCGGTGCGCAGCATGTTGTGATTGCGTTCGCTGGTAACCAGGCTCACATCAACCTGCGGGTTGGCCTCGTGAAAACGGTGGAGACGCGGCATCAACCAATACGCGGCAAAGGCAAAATCGGTGGCAACTTGCAGCACCTCATGTTGCTCTTGTGCACTGATCGCACTCAATCCTGCATCGATATTCTGCAAACCAAGGCTAACTTGCTCAAATAGCAGCGCGCCAACCTCAGTCAATTCGATGCCGCGATAGATCCGGTCAAACAGCCGCGTGCCGAGCTGTTCTTCCAGGCGTTTGATCTGCTGACTGATCGCCGGTTGCGTGGTGCCCAGCTCGACCGCCGCTGCGGTGAAGCTGCGCTGACGGGCCGCTGCCTCGAAGGCGCGCAGCAAATCCAGCGACAAATCGCCAAGGGCTTCATACATAAGCTGTGCTTATCCTAGTCATTGCCCGGCGCGGGCTTTACCGGGTAGAGCATGGACTCCATGCTCGATCGCAGCAATGTCGCATAAATATTCACTATGGAATGCCGCGATCACATGAAGCGCAAGAACATCCTCTTCATCATGGCCGATCAAATGGCCGCGCCAGTGTTGCCGATCTACGGCCCGTCTCCAATCAAACTGCCCAATCTCAGCCGCTTGGCCGCACAAGGCGTGGTGTTCGACGCCGCCTATTGCAACAGTCCACTGTGCGCGCCGTCGCGTTTCACCCTGGTCAGCGGCCAGTTGCCGAGCAAGATCGGCGCCTACGACAACGCCGCCGATTTCCCCGCCGACATCCCGACCTACGCCCACTACCTGCGCCGCCTCGGCTACCGCACCGCGCTGTCGGGAAAGATGCATTTTTGCGGCCCGGATCAGTTGCACGGCTATGAAGAACGCCTGACCAGCGACATTTACCCGGCCGATTACGGCTGGTCGGTAAATTGGGACGAGCCGGACGTGCGTCCGAGCTGGTATCACAACATGTCCTCGGTGCTGCAGGCCGGGCCGTGCGTGCGTACCAATCAGCTGGATTTCGACGAAGAGGTGGTGTTCAAGGCCCAGCAATACCTGTTCGATCACATCCGTGAGGACGGCGATCAACCCTTCTGCCTGACCGTCTCGATGACTCACCCACATGATCCGTACACGATTCCCAAGGCGTTCTGGGATTTGTACGACGATGCGGATATCCCGCTGCCTACGACGCCGGAGCAACATTCACTCGATCCACATTCCCAGCGTTTACTCAAAGTCTACGATCTCTGGGACAAGCCGTTGCCTGTGGATAAGATCCGCGATGCGCGCCGCGCCTACTTCGGCGCTTGCAGTTATATCGACGCCAACGTCGGCAAGCTCCTGCAAACGCTGGAAGAAACCGGGCTGATCGACGACACGATCATCGTGTTCTCAGGTGACCACGGCGACATGCTTGGCGAGAAAGGCCTCTGGTACAAAATGCACTGGTTCGAAATGGCCGCCCGCGTGCCCCTGTTGATAAGTGCACCAGGGCAATTCGCTGCGAGCCGGGTCAGCAACGCGGTATCTACGGCCGACCTGTTGCCAACCTTCGTCGAACTGGCCGGCGGCACACTGCAAGCCGACCTGCCGCTGGACGGCCGATCGCTGCTGCCGCATCTGCAAGGGCAGGGCGGGCACGATGAAGTGTTCGGCGAATACATGGCCGAAGGCACGATCAGCCCGCTGATGATGATCCGGCGCGGTGCCTGGAAATTTATCTACAGCGAAAGCGACCCTTGCCTACTCTTCGACGTAGCCAACGATCCGCGTGAGTTGGAGGAACTCAGCCAGTCGCCGCAGCACCGCCAGTTGTTCGACGACTTTCTCGCCGAAGCGCGGGCCAAATGGGACATCCCGACGATCCACCGCGATGTACTCGAGAGCCAACGGCGTCGGCGGTTCGTCGCCGAGGCGCTGACCATCGGCAAGCTGAAGAGCTGGGATCACCAGCCGCTGGTGGACGCCAGTCAGCAATACATGCGCAACCACATCGACCTTGATGATCTGGAACGCAAAGCACGTTATCCACAACCCTGCCAAAACCAATAATGCGAAGGGGAAGTCCATGCTCAAGTTATCCACAGTCGTCACCGTCAGTCTGCTGGCAATGGGCAGCGCTTCGGCCTACGCCGAGCAGAGTTGCGACACGGTAAAAATGGCCGATCCGGGCTGGAGCGACATTGCCGCGACCAACGCCATCACCGGGTTTCTGCTGGACGGCATGGGCTACAAGGCCAAGGTCGACACCCTTGCAGTGCCGATCACCTTTGGCGGATTGAAGGATGGCCAGGTTGATGTGTTCCTCGGCAACTGGATGCCCGCGCAGCAGGGGTTCTATGACAAGTTCGTCGCGACCGGCGACGTGACGCAACTGGCGAAGAACCTCGAAGGCACCGAGTTCACCCTCGCCGTGCCGGATTACGTGTGGGATGCGGGTGTGCATAACTTTGCCGACCTGAATAAGTACGCCGACAAGTTTGAAAAGAAAATCTACGGGATCGGCTCGGGTGCGCCAGCCAACATCTCGCTGCAAGAGATCATCAAGAAGAACGATTTCGACTTGGGTCAATGGAAGCTGATCGAGTCGAGCGAACAAGCAATGCTGGCCGAAGTATCGCGGGCAGTGAAGAAGCAGAAATTCGTGACCTTCCTCGGCTGGACCCCGCACCCGATGAACGTGCAGTTGAAGATGCATTATCTGAAGGGTGGCGAGAAATATTTTGGCGACACCGGCAGCGTATTTACCCTGACGCGCAAGGGATATGCCGAAGCCTGTCCGAATGTGGGCAAGTTGCTGACCAATCTGGCCTTCACCCAGGAGATGGAGAACAGCATCATGGCTGAGGTGGTGAACAACAAAGTCAGCAACGCTCAAGCGGCGAAGGCCTGGATCAAGGCGAATCCGGGAGTGTTGGATAAGTGGCTGGATGGCGTGAAAACCGTAGATGGGAAAGAGGCTTTAGGGGCGGTGAAGGCCAAGCTCTGATCGTGGGGTGCTGACGACTTATGTTCGCTCAAGATCTTTTCCCCCCTCACCCCAACCCTCTCGCCCCAAGGGGGGCGAGGGGGAAAGGGAGCCGACCGTCGTTGGTTTCAGAACCTGAGTTCGACTGAAGACTTTCAGGTCGATGAATTTCGAATCAACACCTCGGTCAGTCCCCTCTCCCTCCGGGCGGTCCGACGTTTCGGGAGGGTTAGGGTGAGGGGCTCTTCTACTGACACCCTGATAACCTTGCAAACACCCAAATACCAAACCGCGAGACCACATGCCCCTCCCGACCCGCCGCTCACTCCTGCCCTTCCTGACCTGGCTGCCCCGGCAGACCCGCGCCAGCGTCGGGCGCGACCTGATCGTCGGTCTCAGCGGTGCGATTCTCGCGTTGCCGCAGTCGATTGCCTACGCGCTGATCGCCGGTCTCCCACCTGAATACGGCCTCTACGCGGCAATCATCCCGGTCCTGATCGCCTGCTTATGGGGTTCTTCGTGGCACCTGATCTGCGGCCCCACGGCGGCAATCTCCATTGTGCTTTACGCCAGCGTCAGTCCACTTGCCGTCCCGGCATCACAGGACTACATCACCCTGATTTTGCTGCTGACCTTCCTCGCCGGAGTTTTCCAGTGGCTGCTCGGCCTGTTGCGCTTCGGCGCGCTGGTGAATTTCGTCTCGCATTCGGTGGTGCTGGGTTTCACCCTCGGTGCGGCGGTGGTGATTGTCATCGGTCAATTACCCAACCTGCTCGGGCTGGAGTTACAGAGCAAAGCCACGGCATTGGACAGCCTGATGGATCTGCTGCGGCATCTGGGAACTGTGGATAAACCCTCGCTCGCCCTCGGTGTGGCCACGGTGCTGGTCGGCGCGGCATTGAAACAGTTGCTGCCGCGCTGGCCAACGCTATTGATCACGCTGGTGCTCGGCAGTCTGCTGGTGTGGCTGTGGCCGGCGATGTTCGGCCATGTGCAATTGGTCAGCGCCTTCGTTGGACGTTTGCCGCCGTTCAGTGCGCTGGATCTGGATCTGGACGTGATCCTGCGCCTGCTGCCGAGCGCTGTGGCGGTGGGCATGCTCGGGCTGGTTACGAGTCTGTCGATTGCGCGCTCGATTTCCGCGCGCTCGCAGCAGTTGCTCGATGCCAATCAGGAAGTCCGCGCTCAGGGTTTATCCAATATCGTCGGCGCGTTGCTCTCTGGATCGTTGTCCGCCGGGTCATTCACTCGTTCCGGATTGAGCTATGAGGCCGGCGCCTGTTCTCCGCTGGCCGGGGTGTTCTCGGCACTGTGGGTGGCGTTGTTCGCGATTTTCGGCGCGGGGTTGATAGCGCACATTCCGATCCCGGCAATGGCCGGCAGCATTCTGTTGATCGCCTGGGGGCTGGTGGATATTCGCGGGATTCGCGCGCTGCTGCGAGTCAGCCGCGCAGAATTCTTGGTGATGGCTTTGACCTGTCTCGCCACATTGCTGCTGGAATTGCAGACAGCGATTTATGCCGGAGTGCTGGCGTCGCTGTTTTTCTATCTCAAGCGCACCTCACAGCCGAGCGTGCAGCATTGGCGCGATGGCGAGGATGATGTGCTGCGGGTTGGTGGTTCGATCTTTTTCGGCGCCAGCCATTACCTGCAAGTGCGCCTGCAACGCATGCACGGCGAGCGCGTGGTGATCGAAGCGCAGCAGATCAACTTCATCGACTATTCAGGGGTAGAAATGCTGCATCAGGAGGCGCGACGCTTGCTCAAACAGGGACGCTGCCTGACATTGCGCCGCGCGCGGCCGCAGGTGGTTGAGGAGTTGAGGAAGCTGGAAGGGCCGGAGAAATGTCCGATCCGCTTTGAGGAGTGATCAGATATCGGTGTCGACTTCAATCGCTGGCAAGCCAGCTCCCACAGGGATTGAGGTGATCCTTGTGGGAGCTGGCTTGCCAGCGATGCTTTTAAAGGGCCAGTTGGCGGCGCAGTTCGGCGAGTACGGGCGCAGTGTCCGGGCGCACCCCGCGCCACAGTAAAAACGCCTCTGCCGCTTGCTCAGCCAACATCCCCAACCCATCCATCGACACCGCCGCGCCATGCTCGCTGGCCCAACGACAAAACGCCGTCGGCTCCTTGCCATACATCATGTCGTAGCACAGGGTTTTACCCGGCTCGATCAGGCTCGGTGCAATCGGCGGGACATCGCCGGTCAGGCTGGCGGATGTGGCGTTGATGATCACGTCCACCGGCTCGCGCAACCAGTCGAAACCACTGGCCGACACCGGCCCCAGATCGCTGAATAACTCTGCCAGCAATTCGGCTTTTTCCACCGTGCGATTGGCAATGATCACCGACGCCGGTTTTTCCGCCAGCAATGGCTCCAGCGCTCCGCGCACTGCACCACCAGCGCCGAGCAGCAGAATGCGTTTGCCGGTCAGGCTGAAACCGGCATTCACCGTCAGATCGCGTACCAGTCCGGCGCCGTCGGTGTTGTCGCCGAGCAGCGAACCGTCGGCGAGTTTGCTCAGGGTATTCACTGCGCCGGCCCGCTCAGCACGAGCAGTCAGGCTGTTGGCCAGGCGATAGGCGTCTTCCTTGAACGGCACAGTCACGTTGGCGCCGCGACCGTCCTGAAAAAACACCTTGGCGCAACCGGAAAAGCCGTCGAGCGGCGCCAGCAAAGTGCTGTAGTCAAGACTCTGCCCGGTCTGCTCGGCGAACAGTTTATGAATCAGCGGCGACTTGCTGTGGCCGATCGGATTACCGAAAACGACGTAACGATCCATCACAACTCCTCGTTCAGGCCTGGGCCAGCCAGTCGCGGTCTTGCAGAAAGTAGTCGGTCAGGCGTGCCTCTTCGCTACCCGGCTCGGCCTTCCAGTCGTAGGCCCAGCGCACCTGCGGCGGCAGCGACATCAGGATTGACTCGGTGCGTCCGCCCGATTGCAGGCCGAACAGCGTGCCACGGTCGTAAACCAGATTGAATTCAACGTAACGGCCACGGCGGAATTCCTGGAACTCGCGCTGCTTGGCGGTGAACTCATCGTGCTTGCGCCGTTGCACGATTGGCAGATACGCATCGATGTAGGCGTCACCGATGGCGCGCATGAAGGCGAAACTGGTATCGAAGTCCCACTCGTTCAGGTCGTCGAAAAACAGGCCGCCGATGCCACGTGGTTCGTGGCGATGCTTGATGTGGAAATAGCTGTCGCACCAGGCCTTGTAGCGCGAATAGACGTCCGGGCCGAACGGCGCACAGGCCTGCTCGGCCACGCGGTGCCAGTGGATGCAGTCTTCTTCGTTGCCGTAATACGGGGTCAGGTCGAAGCCGCCACCGAACCACCACACCGGCTCTTCGCCTTCTTTCTCGGCGATGAAAAAACGCACATTGGCGTGGGACGTCGGCACATGCGGGTTGTGCGGGTGAATCACCAGCGACACGCCGAGGGCTTCAAAGCCGCGCCCGGCCAGTTCCGGCCGATGGGCGCTGGCCGACGGTGGCAGACCACTGCCGAACACATGGGAAAAGTTTACGCCGCCCTTTTCGATCAACGCGCCGTTCTCGATCACTCGAGTGCGACCGCCGCCCCCAGCCGGACGAGCCCAGGCGTCTTCGACGAAGCGCGTGCCGCCGTCCTCGGCTTCCAGCGCAGCGCAGATGCGATCTTGCAGGTCGAGCAGATAGGCTTTTACGGCGTCGGTGCAGGTCGTCATGACATCCCCCTGGATCGGTAAAACAGATCGGGCAAAACTACGCGGCGCCCCCGCAGGCAATGGGGGGCGGCGCAAATGGGCGCGTAGCATACCATCGCAGGCCGGCACGCCGCAGTTGACGAAGATCAAGGTTGGGAGTTCGATAGGCAGCTCGCAAACGACCCAAGGAATAGGCAGATGGCAAAGCGAATCCAGTTCCACGCCCACGGCGGCCCCGAAGTGCTCGAGTACGTTGACTACCAGCCCGCCGAGCCCGGCCCGCAGCAGGTGCGCGTGAGCAACAAGGCCATCGGTCTGAACTTCATCGACACTTACTACCGCAGCGGTCTCTACGCGCCGCCAGCATTGCCGTCGGGTCTAGGTGCCGAGGGTGCCGGCATCGTTGACGCGGTGGGCAGCGAAGTCACCCGCTTCAAGGTCGGTGATCGCGTGGCTTATGGCAGCGGCCCGTTGGGTGCTTACAGCGAACTGCACGTCCTGCCCGAAGCCAATCTGGTGAAACTGCCGGACGCCATCAGCTTCGAAACCGCCGCCGGGGTCATGCTCAAAGGCCTGACCGTGCAATATCTGCTGCGTCAGACTTATGAACTCAAGGCTGGTGAAACCATTCTGTTCCACGCCGCCGCCGGTGGCGTCGGTTCGCTGGCCTGCCAATGGGCCAAGGCTCTCGGCGTGAAACTGATCGGTACGGTCAGCTCGAAAGAGAAAGCCGACCTGGCCAAGGCTAACGGCGCATGGGCGACCATCGACTACAGCCACGAAAACGTTGCCCAGCGGGTGCTGGAGTTGACCGACGGCAAGAAAGTCCCGGTGGTCTACGACGGGGTTGGCAAGGACACCTGGCTGACCTCGCTCGACAGCGTGGCGCCGCGCGGTCTGCTGGTGAGTTTCGGTAATGCGTCCGGCGCGGTGGACGGGGTGAACCTGGGGATCCTGTCGGCGAAAGGTTCGCTGTACGTGACCCGGCCGACCCTGGCGACTTACGCCAACAATGCCGCGAACCTGCAACGGATGGCGGATGAGCTGTTCGAGATGATCATCAGCGGCAAGATAAAGGTGGATATCAGTCAGCGTTATCCACTGGCTGAAGCGGCGAAGGCGCAGACCGAGTTGTCGGCGCGGCGCACCACGGGTTCGACCATCCTGCTGCCATGACGACAAGCTGCCCCGGCGATGCTTCATAAGTTGGTCGGGGTAAGTTGCAATTCAACAAAAAACGGCGTCTTGCCGGCCGAGGTTGTTGCAAAGTCCTCTCGGGCCAGACGCTGCACCTGCAACCCCAATACTCCGGGCAAGCCGAGCAATGCGCTCGCCTGAGCCTCGCCCTGCAGTGCCCGTTCGATCACCGCCTGCGCATCGGCAGCCAGTTTTTCCTGGGCGATGACCAGACGCATGCGAGCACCGTTAGCCTGACGATCGACCTGCACCTGAATATCGGCGGCGCACAACTCGGGCAACATCTGACCGAGCGCATGCATTACCTGCCGCTGAGTGATGATCGCGCCGCCCAGCTTGATCGACGTTTCGACCCGACCCTCGAGCTCCAGCACGGGCCAGGAACTGCCACAGGCACAACTCCTCACCTTGCGCAGCATTCGCCCACGATCGCCAATCCTGTACCGCAACAGCGGTACGTGATCGGGCAGCAGCGGCGTCAACAGAAATTCGCCGGTCTGCTCTTCGGGCACGGCTTGCAGGGTCACGGGATCAACTACTTCGAGCAGCACCGCGTCGGCATGCAGATGATAAAACCCGTGCTCAAGGTGTGCGCATTGAAAGCCGATGGGGCCGGTCTCCGTAGAGCTGTAGCCGAACGACCTTATCTTCAGCATCGGCCAGTCCCGGGTGAGTTGTTCGCGCAACGATTGACTGCAGGGTTCTCCGATGTAGTACAGCCACTTCAGACTGCCTAACTGCGCTGCGCCGATCTGATCATGGTTGAACAGCGCCGCAGCGAAGGAGGGTGTGCAAATCAGCGCATCGGCCGCCTGTGACTGAATCAGCTCGGCAATCCGTTGAACGCCCATCTGCGAACCGGCGGGCAACAGGCGCGCACCAATGTGCTGGACGACCGCCGATGCGTATTGAAAGGCTCCCTGCATTTCACCGCAGGTCAGACAGTTGATGACGATGCCTGGACGTTCGTCAGCCTCCCCAAACATCCGCGCACCCAAGGAAACGATGCCGGTATTGAACGCCCATGAATGGGTGATGTGCTTACGGTTGCCGGTGCTGCCTCCCGACGTGAGAGTCAGGCCGCCGTCCGGTGCGCGGTGTGAGGCTTCGCCGAGCACGGAGAACAGCACACCGCCGTGTTCGTCCTCCACGGCTTGAATCGGCAGTCGATGCAGGTCGTTTGCGGTCTGCACGTCTCTGAGCTGGGGATATAACGCGCTGAACCACGGCAGGGAGCGCGCGTGCGCCAATTTGCGCGCAAAGGCGTCAGCAGCATCCCCGTCAGCACCGGCATTGATTATCGGATCACTGCTCATCGCCACGCCCCCCCTGACGAATACCCAACGCATCGAACCCGCTGCCGACAGCGCTCGCGAGATGCTCCAGCTGGGTCTGGCTATGACTGGCACTGATGGCCAGACGCAGGATCGCCTCGCCCTTGGCCACTACCGGAAACACAGCGGTGGTGACCGCAATCGTCTGTCGGCGCAGATGCAGCGCAAGGTTGATCGCATCGCTCTCGGCGCCGACGCGCACGAACCGAATGGGTGAGGCCACTTGATGGTTGCCCAGCACCGGCCCGAGCAGACCGTCGATCACGGCCACATTGCGCCACAGATCCGCCTGCAACTGTCCCAGCTCAGGGGAAAGGTGGATTTTGCCGGAGGCGACTGCTGCGCCCACGCCGCCCATGGACAGTGGCCCGCCGAATGTATAGGTCGACGCATGGCGCCGTATCATCTCGGCATCAGCCGCCGTGTGCACAGTAATTGCACCGCCGGTGGCGCCGAACGCCTTGGACAGCGAGGACAGCAGGATCAGACGAGCGCGCTGTCGCTGGTCGGCTGCGAAAAGCGCATAGCCACCGCCTGCTTCGCCATGAATCGAAGTGCCGTGGGCATCATCCGCGTAGAGATAACCGTCGAAACGCTCCGCCAGTTGCAGCAGACGGTTGACCGGATACAAACCCCGCATTGAGCCGATGCTGTCGGTGAGGATGATCGGTGTATTGCCAGCCGCAACCGCAGTAGAGCATGCGTGCTCCACTTGCTCGAGATCGCTGCAATCGCAACGCAGCACGGGGCCGAACTGGCACAGGATGCCCTGCAGCACTTGCATCGAGGCATGCGCAGCCCGGTCGACGATCCAGCCAGGTCCACGACGCAAGGGATAGGAAGGCAATTCGCCGGATCCGAGCAGCGGCAGACAGCCAAGATGCGCGCTGCCTACCGAGTTGAAGGTCACCGAATGCCCCTGGAATATCCGGTTCAGTTGCTCATCCAGCTCGCGCATGGGCGGCAGCAGAGCCCGGGTTCGCGCAGCAGCGAACTGCACGCCGAATGACTGGACGGCGCTCATCGCGCCTTGAATAAGGCGTGGATCGCACTCCAGCCCGAGGTAAGAGCATGAGAGAAATTCAGTCAGCCGCTCACCGCTATTCAACTCGATTTCCTTGCCCTCACGTTTCACCAGGTTCAAACCGTTGAGCCCGGCTTCGAACAGTTGCTGCTGATCGTCCCGCGCCTGGCGCACACGGTTTTTGACCCAATTTACGGTTGGTTGAATCGTGTTCATGGGAAGGCCTGCAAAGGGGGTGTCTGGCGATAGACCTGCACGCGCCATAGCTGGGTTGTTTCGCGTGCGATCACTGGCTGGTATTGGGCGGTGATATCGCAGAAACCTGCACTATCAGGCTGCACCACGTGCAAATGGCCACGCATGACTATCAACGCCTGCCCGCTCAGCGCCGGGCGCAGACGTTGCAAGACACTGGCGCCGGCCCCCTGGGGCATGAAGGACGGCACGTCCGACAGCGAGACGAAATCGACATCCGCAAACGTGGCAACACAATCGAGGATGTCCGCCTGCACCACGCGCAACTCGCACTGCTGAAGTCTCTCGCGCGCACGGCTGAAAATTATCGGGTCACATTCCAGTGGGTAGCCCTGCGGATAGCGCAGTTCTCCGAAGAACAGCATTTGCAGGAAAAAGCTCTCCTTCACCACTTGAGTGGTAAACAAGGCGTGGAAAATCTGCTGATATGCCGCGCGCGAACTGATACCAAGATTGTTGGGTGGAAATGAGCCTCGATACAGCAGCGAGTTGAGCACTGCCGCGTTCCCCAGCAGCGCGATTACCGCTTTCCAGCGCGTGAGCGGGAAACGGCTTCGGTAATATTCCGTCTGCGCGCCAAGTTCGCTGTGTCGGAAAATTTCTCGACCCGCCCTTCCGGTAAACAACCCATTGACCTTGGCCAGCCGCTGCAGCGTCTGCTCGAAAGCACCCATGTAAATCGGTGCCTTCCAGTCACGGGACCGGAACAACTCCGCCAGCCAGCGGCGATCCGCCGAGGGCAAATTCAGCTGCTGAAAAATCGACTGGCGGCGTATCGCCGAACTCTCTGGCTGGTAGCCCAGGAATTCCATGAACGACGCGTGATCGGTCTGCTCCAGAAGAGCAAATCGCAACCGCGTGAAGGCGAGTTGCGGCGCACTTATATCGGTGCAGGTCATGCGCATCGGACTGCGGGCCAACAGCGGCAACAGCCGTCCGCCACACCCGGCGACACCGACTATATGTTTGGCACGCTCGGGCAGAATCGCGTGCTCAAGTGCTGTGTCTTCATCCCCCAGCGTGTAGTTGAGCCGCTCGAAATATTCAGCCATTCGCGCCTCCGCTCATCGGAGGGTGTCGGGCTCTCATGACCGGTCCAGGGCGTGGAGAAAGTCATAACGCGGCGCCAGGCCTTTTTGCCAAGCCTCATATTGCTCATATACAGCTTCAAGCATATTGCCGGTCAGGCGCAGACTGGTTTCCATTACGCTGGCAATCGCATCCCAATCAGCCTGGTTCTTGCACGTGCGCTGCAGCATGAGTTTAATTTCGTTGAAGTGCTCGATATCAATATCGGAATGGGCAATGAAGAAGGTCAGCTGGGCAGGTTTCAGCGCCAGCGTTTCACTCAGTTTATTGATGATTGGCATGATGAACTGGTAGGCGTTTTCCGCCCAATAACTGTAACCGAGCCGTTGCAGGGGATTACCTGTAAAGGAAATCCAGTACAAGTAAGCAATCAGAACGTCGGTTGCCGGAAGTGCAGATGGCATATCGAAAACTTGATTCTTCAAACCAAGACTCATGACATCGTGCAACGCCATTCTTTCATGGCCGACTTCTTGCGCTGCGTGTTCAAAACAGAATTTGGCATATACCGGATTATCCGCATGTCGGACACCCACCAACCCCTGATTTCTCGCGTTGTGGGCGGTGTAGTGAAAGGTTTCGATCATATATATCGCATACAGCGCCTTGGAAACATTGCCCTCGCGAATTACTTTCACCAACTGCGAGTTATCCAGGATATCCGTCCAGATCTTGTCGATTCTGTCATCTAGCCGGCTCAACTGTTGTTCAAAACTGCGGGGCGAGTTCATCTGCATGGATTTCCGTTTGTTTGAGAATTTTGTCGGTTGGCGGATTTACGGCCGCAAGGATTTGCGGCCACCTGGCTGAAAGCAGCCAGTAATCGCCGCGTTTGCGCTGCTCGATATGCAATGAATTGGTGGTAATCGGCGTAAGGCCGAAGCGCTGGAACAGACGCCGCTGCGGAGATCGGCACAACGCAGTGACGCCCTCATAACCGTGTTGGATCGCCCATTCGGTCGCGGCCGCAAGCAGGCCGTTGATCAACACCGGCAAGTGACTTGGCGAGTGCGCGATCAAGCGGCTGAACTCGACATGTCGAGACAGCGCTACGGTAGGAGATACATGCTGCTGCGCCAGCGCTGCCCACTCGAACGGCGCAGGTGTAACTCTTAATACCGCCACTGGCTGATCGTCCTGATACAGCAAGAAGTGAGTGCTACGTGATGTAATTGCCAAGCGTGTTTCGAGTGATCTTGCGCTGGACGTGAGCATGTAATGTTGTAATCGCAGACGAAACTGCTGAGAAACAAAACGTTCAAACTCCCGCGTGTCTGATCCAGCTTCAAGAATAACGATACGATAATTTTCATGACGACTCTTTAACGTCGCCTTGAGTGCCTGCAGATAATCCGTGAGTTGTAAATCCGTAGTATCCATTCCATCTCCGCAGAAGTTAACTTTTCGAAATGTCCGGGCGCACTTGAATGATGGATGGTTTTAGAAAAATCGCCACTTCGCGAATTCTGATAATGACGTGGGAAAATTCACGAAAGTTCGATACTTGTCGATACATCTGACACACGGAGGAAAAATACAAACAACATCGTGTTGTAAGTTGCTATTTACTCGAAGGAAAAATCGCAGGCATGCGTAGTACTCCTCGCTATAAAAGCCGAGGAGTAATCGATAAATCAAATCAGAGTTATATCAATCGGGACGGACGACGTGGCCGGTGGCCAGATCACGGATGATGCTGGGATTCTTGCGCCCACCAAGCAAACCGCCAAGCACCAGATCAAGCTGGCCACGGAAATACTGCTCGACCCGCAACCGCGAGCGCGCTGCTGGCCGACCTTGTGGATTGGCCGATGTCGACACTAGCGGTCCGACCAGTGAACACAGGTCGCGAACCAGTGGATGATCACTGACGCGCAGCGCTACGGTTTCGTGCACCCCGGTGATCCACTGCGGCAACTGGTTGCGATGCGGCACCAGCCACGTGTTCGGCCCCGGCCAGGTGCTGGCCATGCGGTCCAGCCACAGCTCCGGGAAGTCTTCGAAGAGGAAGTCGAACTGGCGGATATTGTCGGCGACCAGAATCAGGCCTTTGCCCACCGAACGGCCCTTGAGCATCAGCAACCGTTCCACTGCTTCTTCATCCCACGGATCGCACCCCAACCCCCAGACGGCTTCGGTTGGATAGGCAATGACCGCCCCGGCACGAATCTCTCGCGCGGCTTGTTGCACACGCCAACTGTTGACCATGAAAAACTCTCCGCAAACAGGTTTCGCGCAGTTTACCGATCTTCAATGTAAATCCCAGCCTGTATGAACGTTAGATCATGCGCGCAAACCAGCGGCCGTTTTCGCAGACTGCGCGGCCGTCCATCTCCAGCTCGGTCAATGCGGCCAGCACTTTGGGCAGCGCCCAGCCACTGCTGTCGACCAGCCCTTCGCTGGTGTGCGGTGCCGCGTGCAGCAGGCGCAATAGCGGGTTATCCACGCTCGTCGTCGCCTCCGACATCGGCAAATGCTGCCAGCCGCGCAACGCTTCGAGGATGTGTTCGATGGTTTCTACCAGCACCGCGCCGTCGCGGATCAACTGATGGCAGCCGCGCGCACCGGGGTGATGGATCGAGCCTGGAATCGCGTACACCTCGCGTCCCTGTTCCGCGGCCAGCCGCGCGGTGATCAGCGATCCGCTGGCCACACTTGCCTCGACTACCAGCACGCCGAGGGACAAGCCGCTGATGATCCGGTTGCGTCTGGGGAAGTTGCTGGCGCTCGGCCCGGCGTCCAGCGGAAACTCGGAAAGCACCGCGCTGCCCGCGGCGATCATGTCGTCGGCCAGGCGTCGATTGCGTTGTGGATAAAATTTTTCCAGCCCCGTCCCAAGTACCCCGACGGTTTGCCCGCCGACATCCAGCGCGGCTTGGTGCGCGGCCGCATCAATGCCCAGCGCCAGGCCACTGGTGATCACGAAACCGGCCCCCGCCAGGCTGCGGGAAAACGCGGCAGCGGTGTCCATGCCCGGGCGTGATGCGCGGCGACTGCCGACCATCGCCAACTGCGGTTTTTCCAGGATCAGTGGGTCGCCAGCGACGAACAGCAGCGGCGGCGGGTCGGGAATCTGCGCCAGCAGTGCCGGGTAATCCGGCTGATCCCACATCAACAAATGCTGGCCCGGCCGCTCTAGCCAGCGCATCGCGTGGCTGGCGCCATCACGCACCTCCGGGCAACGCCGTGCTTCGGCACACGCCGCCGGCAATCCCAACGCGCGCCAGGCACTGGCCGGCGCGCTGATCGCCTTGGAGGCCGAACCAAACGCCTCGAGCAGTCTGGCAAATCGTTTCGGGCCGATTTCCGGCAGGCGGTGCAGGCGCAAACGCGCCTCCAGTTCCGCCGGGGAAATCGGCGTACATACGGACATCATCATGGATCATCCTTGACCGTTATAAGCCCCGAACCATTCGGAACAAGCTGTGGATAAGTCTGTTGGTAACTTGTTAAGCCAGCTAAGGATTTCGCACCTTGTCGAGCACCGCCAGCGAGCGCGATGCGTTGAGCACGAGGCCGTAACTGAGTTTGTCGTAGGTGCGGAACACCATCAGCAACCCGGCGCGTTCGTCGGGGATTTTCAGCGGCTGGCCGGTGACCCGGTCGCGTACGGTTTCGCCGGTTTTCATCACCACCAGCACATTGCCTTCGGCCAGACCGTCGCGTTTACCTTTATTCAACGTGACCACATCCATCGCGCCGATCTGCGTTACGCCGCGCGGCACGTCGATGATCAGTCCGTTGATATCGGTTTGCGGGGCGCTGGGCATAAAGGTCGAATTGATCGAGCGTTCTTCGCCACTGAACAAGCGGTCGCCGAGACGCACTTCCTGGGTGGTGCGTTGCAGGGCGAGGGTGGCGACATCACCTTCGGTCGCGACAATTTCGCCGCCGCCGATGTCATCGGCGTTGATGCCGAGAAACTCCTTGCTCTGTGGATCGGTGTAGACCTTGCCTTGCCGGAAGATTCCGTAGACCGGCTGGTTCGGGTCGAAATGCCCGCGAGCGAAGATCCGGTCGCCGGTGCCACTGAGCACGCGTTCGGCATCACCCGCAACGATGTACGGCGCCTTGTCGAAGTCCTCGACCTTGTCGACGATGCGGTTGCTCAGCAGAAAGCTGTTGATCGATTTCAGCGGAATGCTCGGAATCGCGTCGGCCACCGGGCTGGTACGGATGCGTGGCGACAGCTTGATGGTGCCGCGTGAGGCGCCGCGATTGAGCATCAGACGCGGCTGGCCGTTGACGTAACTCAGCGTCAGCAGGTCGCCGGGATAGATCAGATTGGGGTTTTCGATTTGCGGATTGGCCTGCCACAACTGCGGCCACTGCCAGGGTTCGCGCAGATATTTGCCGGAAATGTCCCAGAGCGTGTCCCCCGAAACCACCGTGTATTGCTGTGGAAAACCTTCCTTGAGCTGCACTTGCCCATGCGCCGCCCCGGCCGAGACCAGAAACAGCAGGGCGAGTAGTGATTTCCTCATGCGGTGAATCCCTTTATTATGTGCGTTCGCGTGAAACGCCAGAGCCCCCGTGGCTCGCTCCGTGCTCTATTCTGAAAAGCACGGCGCTACGTTTCACAACGGTAGCCTGCATCTTCGGACCTGCCAGGCCATCGCCCGACTTTACTCAACACGTGCAGCAATCAAGCCTATGGCCATTTTAAACATCCTCGAATTCCCGGACCCGCGTCTGCGCACTATCGCCAAGCCTGTGGCCGTAGTGGACGACGAAGTGCGTCAGTTGGTCGATGACATGTTTGAAACAATGTATGAAGCGCCGGGCATCGGCCTTGCCGCGACCCAGGTCAACGTGCACAAACGTATCGTCGTGATGGACCTTTCCGAAGACCGCACCGAGCCACGGGTGTTCATCAACCCCGAGTTCGAATCGCTGACCGAAGAAATGGAGCAATACCAGGAAGGCTGCCTCTCGGTGCCGGGCTTCTACGAAAACGTCGACCGCCCGCAGAAGGTCAAGATCAAGGCTCTGGACCGCGACGGCAAGCCTTACGAACTGATCGCCGAAGGCCTGCTCGCAGTGTGCATCCAGCACGAATGCGACCACCTCAACGGCAAATTGTTCGTCGATTACCTGTCCACGCTCAAACGCGACCGCATCAAGAAGAAGCTCGAAAAGCTTCATCGCCAGAACGCTTGATGCCCTCCTTCAAAGGCTTGCTGCGGCAAGCCTTTTTCTTTTTGTGAGAACCCTCTGATGACCGAGCCACTGCGCATTGTCTTTGCCGGCACCCCGGAATTCGCCGCCGAACACCTCAAGGCCCTGTTAAACAGCCCTTACGAGATCGTCGCGGTCTACACCCAACCGGATCGCCCGGCCGGTCGCGGGCAAAAACTCATGCCGAGCCCGGTCAAGCAGCTCGCGCTGGAAAATAACATCCAGGTGTTGCAGCCGCCGACCCTGCGCAACGAAGACGCGCAGGCCGAGCTGGCCGCCCTCCAGCCTGACTTGCTGGTGGTAGTCGCCTACGGCCTGATCCTGCCGCAAGTGGTGCTGGATATTCCGCGTCTGGGCTGCATCAACAGTCACGCCTCGCTGTTGCCGCGCTGGCGCGGTGCAGCGCCGATTCAACGCGCTGTGGAAGCCGGCGATAGCGAAAGCGGCGTAACCGTGATGCGCATGGAAGCGGGCCTCGACACCGGGCCGATGCTGCTCAAAGTCGTCACCCCGATCAGCGCCGAAGACACCGGCGGCAGCCTGCACGACCGCCTCGCGGAAATGGGTCCTCCGGCTGTGGTGCAAGCGATTGCCGGTCTGGCCGCTGGCACGCTGCAAGGCGAAGTGCAGGACGACAGCCTCGCCACCTACGCACACAAACTCAACAAGGACGAAGCACGCATTGACTGGAGTCGTCCGGCGGTCGAGCTGGAACGTCTGGTGCGCGCCTTCAATCCTTGGCCGATCACCCACAGCACGCTGAATGGCGAAGCGCTGAAAGTGCTGGCGGCCACACTGGCCGAGGGCAGCGGCGCACCGGGCGCGATTCTCGGCGCCAGCAAGGATGGTCTGATCGTCGCCTGCGGTGAACAAGCCCTGTGCCTGACGCGTCTGCAACTGCCCGGTGGCAAGGCGCTGAATTTCAGCGACCTGTTCAACAGCCGTCGTGAGAAATTCGCCGTCGGCACCGTTCTCGGCGCAGCGGTGGACGCGCAATGAACCCGCGTCTGGCCGCCGCCAAGGCACTCGCCGCTGTCCTGAGCGGCAAAGCCTCGCTCAACAGCTCCCTGCCGACGCAACTGGATAAGGTCGAGGATCGCGATCGCGGTTTCACTCAGGATCTGGCGTTCGGCACCGCGCGTTGGCAGCCACGGCTGTCAGCGCTGGCAGCCAAGCTCTTACAGAAACCGTTCAAGGCTGCCGATGCTGATGTCGAAGCGCTGCTGCTGGTCGGTCTCTATCAACTGCTCTACACCCGGGTGCCGCCGCACGCGGCCATCGGCGAAACCGTGGGTTGCGCCGAGAAGCTGAAAAAGCCGTGGGCCAAAGCGTTGCTCAACGCCGTGTTGCGTAATGCACAGCGCGAAAGTGAGGCGATTTTCGCCGAACTGGAGCGAGACCCGGTGGTGCGTACCGCTCACCCGCGCTGGCTGCAAAAATCCCTCAAGGCTTTCTGGCCGGAACAGTGGGAGGCGATCTGCGAAGCCAACAATGCGCATCCGCCGATGATCCTGCGAGTCAACCGCCGCCATCACAGCCGCGACGCTTACCTGGGCTTGTTGGCTGAAGCCGGGATCGCCGCGACGCCGTGCGTTTACAGCGGTGACGGCATCATTCTCGAAGCGGCCAGCGACGTGCGCAGCCTGCCGGGTTTCGCTGAAGGCTGGATCAGCGTGCAGGACGAAGCCGCGCAACTCGCCGCCGACCTGCTCGACCTCGCGCCGGGCCAACGCGTGCTCGACGCCTGCTGCGCACCCGGGGGCAAAACCTGCCACATCCTCGAAGCCGAACCGGCGCTGGCCGGTGTGGTGGCGGTGGATCTGGAAGCCAAGCGTCTGGTGCGCGTCAGGGAAAACCTTGAACGCCTCGGCCTGAGCGCCGAACTGATCGCCGCCGACGGTCGCGACACGGCCAAGTGGTGGGACGGCAAACCGTTCCAGCGCATCCTGCTCGACGCGCCATGTTCGGCGACGGGTGTGATCCGCCGGCACCCGGACATCAAGCTCACGCGTCAGGCCGATGACATCGCCGCTCTCGCGACCCTGCAAGGCGAGCTGCTCGACGCCATGTGGCAGACCCTCGAAGTCGGCGGCATTCTGCTCTACGCCACGTGCTCGACCTTGCCGACCGAGAACACCGAAGTCATCGCCGCGTTCCTTGAGCGCACGCCCGGCGCCCGCGAGCTGGACCTGGCCACTACGGCCGGGATCAAACAGCCGCATGGTCGCCAATTGCTGGCCCAGCAGGGCGGGCATGACGGGTTCTACTACGCCAAGCTGATCAAGATCGCTGCCGCGCGCGGCTAAACGGATTCAACGGAGTGACTGGATGAAAATCATCATCCTCGGTGCGGGACAGGTCGGCGGTTCGCTGGCGGAACATTTGGCCAGCGAGGCCAACGACATCACGGTGGTCGACACCGACGGCGAGCGCCTGCGCGACCTCGGTGACCGGCTCGACATCCGCACCGTGCAGGGCCGTGGCTCGCTGCCGACCATCCTGCGTCAGGCCGGTGCCGACGACGCCGACATGCTGGTGGCGGTGACCAACAGCGACGAAACCAACATGATTGCCTGTCAGGTCGCGCACACGCTGTTCCACACGCCGACCAAGATTGCCCGGGTGCGCGAAGCGTCCTACCTGACCCGCGAAGAGTTGTTCGACAACGAAGCGATTCCGGTCGACGTGCTGATCAGCCCCGAGCAGGTGGTGACCAATTACATCAAACGCCTGATCCAGCATCCCGGCGCTTTGCAGGTGATCGACTTCGCCGAAGGCAAGGCGCAACTGGTGGCGGTGCGCGCCTATTACGGCGGGCCGCTGGTGGGCCAGCAACTGCGCCAGTTGCGCGAGCACATGCCGAATGTGGAAACCCGCGTAGCGGCGATTTTCCGCCGGGATCGGCCGATCCTGCCGCAGGGCGACACGGTGATCGAGGCCGATGACGAAGTCTTTTTCATCGCTGCCCGTGCGAACATTCGCGCAGTGATGAGCGAAATGCGCCGCCTCGACGAAACCTACAAACGCATCGTGATTGCCGGCGGCGGACAGATCGGCGAGCGCCTGGCCGAAGCCATCGAAAGCCGTTATCAGGTGAAGATCATCGAGATGAACCCGGCGCGTTGCCGCTACCTCTCGGACACGCTCGACAGCACCGTGGTGTTGCAGGGTAGCGCCTCAGACCGCGACCTGCTGCTGGAAGAAAATATCGCCGACGCCGATATTTTCCTCGCGCTGACCAACGATGACGAAGCCAACATCATGTCGTCGCTGCTGGCCAAACGGCTGGGTGCGAAGAAGGTCATGACGATCATCAACAACCCGGCCTACGTCGACCTGATCCAGGGCGGCGACATCGACATCGCCATCAGCCCGCAACTGGCGACCATCGGCACCTTGCTCGCTCACGTGCGGCGTGGCGATATCGTCAGCGTGCACTCACTGCGCCGCGGCGCAGCCGAAGCCATCGAAGCAGTGGCGCATGGCGATTCGAAGTCGAGCAAGGTCATCGGCAAGGCCATCGAAAACATCGCGCTGCCGCCAGGCACTACCATCGGCGCGATCATCCGGGCAGAAGAAGTGATCATCGCCCACGACAACACGGTGATCGAGGCGGGCGACCACGTGATCCTGTTCCTCGTGGATAAAAAGCATATCCGCGATGTGGAGAAGCTGTTCCATGTCGGGTTGAGCTTCTTCTGAGGTTTGTAGTGACTGAATTGGCCCCATCGCTGGCAAGCCAGCTCCCACAGGTTTTACGGGTGTTCACAAATCCTGAGTACAACTGAAACCCTGTGGGAGCTGGCTTGCCAGCGATTGCGGTGGCTAAAGCACAATATTCATCCCTGACACCCCTCACTCAAGGAATCCACCAATGCTCGAATCCCTGGAAAAAATGCTCGCCAAGGGTGTGGATAACTCATTGCTGCGCTTTGGCCTGGGCAAGGGTTATCTGGATCTGGGGGAGAATGCCAAGGCTGCCGAGCACTTCCAGCGCTGCGTCGAGCTGGACCCGAAATATTCGGCAGCGTGGAAACTGCTCGGCAAGGCGCATCAGACGCTGGGCGATCACGTCGCTGCGCGTCAGGCGTGGGAGCAGGGGCTGGAAGCCGCCCGCGCCCATGGCGACAAGCAGGCGGAAAAGGAAATGATGGTGTTTCTAAAGAAGCTCGACCGTCAGGCGCAGTGAGCGATCAGAGATAACGCAGACCGATGCCCTCGGCATCGACCATCACCACTTCCATGCGCACTCGTGGCGCACCTGTGGGTAAATCCTGCACCTGGCCATAGACCACCGCGCCCGTGGGCAATCCGGCGAGACGCGGATGCTGAACGTAGACGCCCGTAGTAGACAGATTGCGCGTCTGCCCTAGGCATTCGCCGAAGCTTTCGTGGGTGATCTTGATGCGCAATGATTTGCGGTGTTCGGACATCTTCATGCGCCCTTGAATGAACGGTTGTGGATAACCTGCCCGCGGGAAGTTATCCACAGATCATGCCAAATGCATCAATACCAGCGTTCTTCGCCCGGCGGACGTTTCTTGAAGCGCTTCATGCTCCACATGTACTGGCTCGGATACGCCGCCACATAGCGCTCGACCACCTGGCTCATCGCCGCGCAAGAAGTCTCGGTATCGGTGCTGTACATGGCTTCCGGCGCCGCTTCGAGGATCACCTTGTAGCCGGAACCGTCCGGCAGCCGCAGCGCGTGCAGAAACACGCCGACGGCTTTGTGCCCGGCGAGCATGTTCGGCACGAACTTGCTGGTCAGCGCCTGAGTGGCGAAGAACGGTACGAAGATCCCGGCGGATTCGGCCGGTTCCGGGTCAGCGGGAATGCCCACTGCACCACCTTTGCGCACTTCCTTGATCACGCTGAGGATGCCTTCTTTGGTTGAAGCCGCAACCTTGTTACCCAGTTGCACGCGCTGTTTGCGCAGCAAGTCATCCACAGCCTTGAGCTTGGGCGGGCGGTAGAAAATGATCGGTTTGCACTGGCTGCAATAGAAGTGGTTAAGCACTTCCCAGTTGCCGAGGTGACTGGTGATGCCGACCACGCCTTTGCCCGAGGCCAATGCGTCTTTGAGCACGTCGAGGCCTTCGACTTCACGCACCAGATCAATCGAGCGCTGCGCCGGCCAGATCCACGCGCAGGCACTTTCGGTCAGGGACTTGCCGATGTCCTTCAGGCTCTGGCCGACCAGACGCTCGCGCTCGGCCGCATCCATCTGTGGAAAACATTTAGCGAGGTTGATCCGCACCACGTCGCGGGAGCGGTTGGGGGTTTTCCACATGATCCAGCCGATCGCCGAACCCACGGCTTGCACGGCCCGCCACGGCAGCAGGGCAAACAGCCGCAGAGCGCCTACCAGCAAGGCGCCTTTAAACTTTTCCACAGGTCACTCCTGATCTTGTGCGGTGCGCGAGGCGGCCATTCTAACCGCCGTTGGCGAGCTGCGCGTAGCGGTCGCAGTTCTGGGTGTGATCCATGACCATCCCCGAGGCCTGCATGAATGCGTAGCAAATGGTCGGGCCGACGAACGTGAAGCCGGCCTTTTTCAAGGCTTTGCTCATGGCCACGGCTTGCGGGGTGATGGCCGGGACTTCGCTGCGATCCTTGAAATGATTGATCACCGGCGTACCGTCGACGAACGACCAGAGAAACTTCACCGGGTCTTCCAGCGCCAGCCAGGCTTGCGCATTACGTCGGGCGGCATTCAATTTGAGACGGTTGCGAATGATCCCCGGATCAAGCATCAACTCAGCGATTTCCGCATCGCTCATCTGCGCCACGCGCTGCACGTCAAAGCCGAACAGCACCTCGCGATAACGCTCGCGCTTGCGCAGCACGGTGATCCACGACAGGCCGGCCTGGAACCCTTCGAGCAAAAGCAACTCGAACAAACCCTGCGCATCGCGTAGCGGCGTGCCCCACTCCTGATCGTGATAAGCCATGTACAACGGATCTTCAGAACACCAAAAGCAGCGTGGCATAAGGCTCCAGGGGGTGGAGGCGCGACTGAATCGGGTATACTCCCGCTCTTTAAATCGCAGCCCAAGAAACAGGTGAATTTCGTGAGCCAGCCTACGCCAGCCGTGCGTACCTTCCAAGACTTGATCCTCGCGCTCCAGCAATACTGGGCCGAGCAAGGTTGTGTGGTACTTCAGCCCTACGATATGGAAGTAGGCGCCGGCACTTTCCACACCGCGACCTTCCTGCGCGCCATCGGCCCGGAAACCTGGAACGCCGCTTACGTGCAGCCAAGCCGCCGTCCGACTGACGGCCGTTATGGCGAAAACCCGAACCGTCTGCAGCACTACTACCAGTTCCAGGTCGTCCTGAAGCCGAACCCGGACAACTTCCAGGAGCTGTACCTGGGCTCGCTCAAGCATGTCGGCCTCGACCCATTGGTCCACGACATCCGCTTCGTCGAAGACAACTGGGAATCGCCGACCCTCGGCGCCTGGGGTCTGGGCTGGGAAGTCTGGCTCAACGGCATGGAAGTCACCCAGTTCACTTACTTCCAGCAAGCGGGCGGCATCGAGTGCTACCCGGTGACCGGCGAGATCACCTACGGTCTCGAGCGTCTGGCGATGTACCTGCAAGGCGTGGATTCGGTCTACGACCTGGTCTGGGCTGACGGCCCGATGGGCAAAGTCACCTACGGCGACGTGTTCCACCAGAACGAAGTGGAGCAGTCCACTTACAACTTCGAACACGCCAACGTCGACAAGCTGTTCGAACTGTTCGACTTCTACGAAAGCGAAGCCAAGCGCCTGATCGAGCTCGATCAACCGCTGCCGTTGCCAAGCTACGAAATGGTGCTGAAGGCCTCGCACACCTTCAACCTGCTGGATGCGCGCCGGGCAATCTCGGTGACTGCGCGTCAGCAATACATCCTGCGCGTACGCACCCTGGCGCGTTCCGTCGCCCAAGCCTATCTGCTGGCTCGCGCCAAGCTGGGCTTCCCGATGGCAACCCCGGACCTGCGTGACGAAGTACTGGCCAAGCTGGAGGCTGCACAATGAGTGCGCAAGATTTTCTGGTTGAACTGGGCACCGAAGAACTGCCACCCAAAGCGCTGAATACTTTGGCTGACGCGTTCCTCGCCGGGATCGACAAGGGCCTGCAAGCTGCCGGCCTGAGCTACGAAGCAAAAACCGTGTACGCCGCGCCGCGTCGTCTCGCTGTGCTGATTACCGCGCTGGCCACCCAGCAACCGGATCGCAGCATCAACCTCGACGGCCCGCCACGTCAGGCAGCCTTCGATGCTGAAGGCAACCCGACTCAGGCCGCGCTGGGCTTCGCCAAGAAGTGCGGCGTGGATCTGAGCGAAATCGACCAGAGCGGCCCGAAGCTGCGCTATAGCCAGAGCATCGCCGGCAAGCCGACTGCGAGCCTGCTGCCGACCATCGTCGAAGATTCGCTGAACGACCTGCCGATCCCGAAACGCATGCGTTGGGGTGCACGCAAGGAAGAATTCGTGCGTCCGACCCAATGGCTGGTAATGCTGCTCGGCGACCAGGTCATCGATTGCACGATCCTCGCGCAGAAGGCTGGTCGTGACTCCCGTGGCCACCGCTTCCACCACCCGGAAAGCGTGCGCATCGGTTCGCCATCGAGCTACCTGGCCGACCTGCGTGCCGCTTATGTACTGGCCGATGCCAACGAGCGTCGCGCAATCATCAGCAAGCGCACCGAAGAGCTGGCGACGATGCAGGAAGGCACGGCGATTGTGCCGCCAGCCCTGCTCGACGAAGTGACCGCGCTGGTTGAATGGCCGGTGCCGCTGGTGTGCTCGTTCGAGGAACGTTTCCTCGACGTGCCGCAAGAAGCGCTGATCACCACCATGCAGGACAACCAGAAGTACTTCTGCCTGCTGGACGCCGATGGCAAGTTGCTGCCGCGTTTCATCACCGTGGCCAACATCGAATCGAAGGATCCGCAGCAGATCGTCGCCGGCAACGAGAAAGTGGTTCGCCCACGTCTGACCGACGCTGAATTCTTCTTCAAGCAAGACAAGAAGCAGAAGCTCGAAACCTTCAACGATCGCCTGAAGAACGTGGTGTTCCAGGAAAAACTCGGCAGCGTTTACGACAAGGCCGAGCGCGTTTCGAAACTGGCGGCTTACATCGCCGCCCGCATCGGCGGCAACGCTTCGTGGGCTGCCCGCGCAGGCTTGTTGTCGAAATGCGACCTGGCCACCGAAATGGTCGGCGAGTTCCCGGAGATGCAAGGCGTCGCCGGTTACTACTACGCCCTCAACGACGGCGAGCCGGAAGATGTCGCGCTGGCACTGAACGAGCAGTACATGCCGCGTGGTGCCGGTGCTGAATTGCCGGCAACCCTGACCGGTGCAGCCGTGGCCATCGCTGACAAGCTCGACACTCTGGTCGGAATCTTCGGCATCGGCATGCTGCCCACCGGCAGCAAAGACCCGTATGCCCTGCGCCGTGCCGCTCTCGGCGTGCTGCGTATCCTGATCGAGAAGAAACTCGATCTGGATCTGAACGACGCCGTGGCTTTCGCCGTGAGTGCGTTCGGTGCCAAGGTCAAGGCTGCCGGCCTCAACGAATCGGTACTGGACTTCATCTTCGACCGTCTGCGTGCGCGTTACGAAGACGAAGGCGTAGACGTTGCTACCTATCTGTCGGTACGTGCCCTGAAGCCGGGCTCGGCGCTGGATTTCGATCAGCGTGTGCAAGCGGTGCAAGCGTTCCGCAAACTGCCGGAAGCGGCAGCGTTGGCAGCAGTGAACAAGCGTGTGTCGAACCTGCTGAGCAAAGTCGAAGGCGCGGTGCCAAGCGTGGTCGAGGCCAAGTATTTCGACAACGCCAACGAGTTCTCGCTGTACTCGGCGATCCAGCAGGCGGATCAGGCTGTACAGCCGATGGCTGCAGCACGTCAGTACAACGAATCGCTGGCACGCCTGGCCGCGCTGCGCGAGCCGGTGGATGCGTTCTTCGACGCGGTAATGGTCAATGCCGACGACGCCAAAGTGCGGGCCAACCGTTACGCGCTGCTGGCGCGTCTGCGTGGTCTGTTCCTCGGTGTCGCTGACATTTCGCTGCTGGGTTGAGGGATTGCTGTTGAAACTGCTGATTCTCGATCGGGACGGAGTGATCAATTACGACTCCGACGCTTACATCAAGTCGGTAGAGGAGTGGATTCCGCTGCCCGGCTCGATCGAAGCGATTGCGCAGTTGAGCAAGGCCGGCTGGACCGTGGCGGTCGCCACCAACCAGTCGGGCATTGCTCGCGGCTACTACGACCTCGCCACCCTCGACGCCATGCACGCGCGCCTGCGCGAGCTGGTGGTGGAGCAGGGCGGTGAAGTCGGGCTGATCGTTTATTGCCCACATGGGCCGGATGAGGGCTGCGCTTGCCGCAAACCGAAACCCGGCATGTTGAAGACCATTGCGCAGCATTACGACGTGTCGCTGACGAATGTCTGGTTCGTCGGTGACAGCCTTGGTGACCTGGAGGCCGCCAAAGCCGTCGATTCACAACCTGTTTTGGTAAAGACCGGGAAAGGCGTAAAGACTCAGGGCAAAACCCTGCCGGTTGGCACCCTGATTTTTGATGATCTGGCGGCGATTGCCGCAGAACTTATCCACAACTAGAGTGCTTCTGACGTTCCTGACCAGGGATTGATCGGGAGTGCGCTTGAACAGTCGGGCATTGCCCGTAACGGTAAATGTCGTCATGTCGATACTGCGGGCCATCAGAATTTTTCTCTTTTACCTGCTGCTGGGCACCAGCTCTTTGCTGTGGTGCAGCCTGAGTTTTTTTATCGCGCCATTTCTACCATTCAAGGCGCGCTATCGCTTCATCAACGTGTACTGGTGCCGCTGCGCCTTGTGGTTGAGCAAGGTGTTCCTCGGGATCACTTACGAAATCAAAGGTGCGCACAACGTGCCTGACCGGCCCTGCGTGATCCAGTCGAACCACCAGAGCACTTGGGAGACTTTCTTTCTCTCCGCATATTTCTCGCCCTTGAGCCAGGTGCTCAAGCGCGAATTGTTGTTCGTGCCGTTCTTCGGCTGGGCCATGGCCATGCTGCGGCCGATTGCGATTGACCGCGACAACCCGAAAGCCGCGCTCAAAGTCGTGGCGAAAAAAGGCGACGAGCTGCTCAAGGACAATGTTTGGGTGCTGATTTTTCCGGAAGGCACGCGCGTTCCGTTCGGCACTGTCGGCAAGTTCTCGCGCAGTGGTAGCGCGTTGGCGGTGAATGCCGAGCTTCCGGTGCTGCCGATTGCACACAATGCCGGTAAATTCTGGCCGAAAGCCGGGTGGGGCAAGACGCCCGGCGTGATCACCGTGGTCATCGGCGAACCGATGTACGCCGAAGGCACAGGGCCGCGAGCCATTGCCGCATTGAACGACCGGGTGCAGGCCTGGAACGAGCAGACGCAACGGGAAATGGGTTCGCTGCCACCGGCCGCGCAGGCACCGGCGGAAAGCGACCGGATTGCTGTCTGAGATTTTGTGGATAACCTGTGTACGGTTTTGTTGAAAAACCATGAATATGTTATCTAACTCGTTGATCTACATATATATTTCTTAAGCTCATAAAACTCCGAAAAAGGTGCATAAGTTTTTTTCGGGCGCAAAAAAGCCGGCTGATATAGCCGGTTTTTTTATGCCTGTTCATTCAGGGATCAGCGGTAACTCCAAGCGGAATGTCGTGCCTTCGTCGATCACGCTGCGGCATTCGATGCGGCCACCATGGTGATCGATCACGGCTTTGACCATCGACAGCCCCAGCCCTACGCCGTCGGTGCCTTGCGCGGATGAAAAGCGCCGGTATTGGGTGAACAGTTCGGGCAGTTCTTGCGCGGCGATGCCTTTGCCTTGGTCGGTGAGTTCGCAGTGCAGCCAGTTCTCGTGACAACTGATCCGCAGGCAGATTTTCGTGTCGGCCGCGCTGTACTTGATCGCGTTCTCCAACAGATTGAACAGCGCTCGAGTCAGCAGGCCCTGGTCAGCCATGATCAGGCGTTCCTGGGATTGCTCGTCGATTTCATGCAGCAGTTCGATGCGTTTTTGTTGGGCGATTGGCAGTGCTTGATCAAGTACGTCGAGAACCAACATGGCGAACAGGCTCGGCTGGAACTGATAAGCCTCCGATTCGGCGCGGGCCAGCAACACGAAACCATCAGTAAGATCGAGTGCCCGACGCACTTGGCGCTCGATCTGCTCGAATAGCGGCGAATCCCCAACCTCATGACGCTGCACATCAAGCAACGCGAGGATCGCCGAATGCGGTGCACGCAAGTCATGGGAGAGGAAGCGCAGTAGAACTCCGCGTTGTTCCTCGGCGGCGCGCTCGGCACTCAGATCGGTCAGACTCCACAGCCAGCCAATCGGTGTTTCGCCGTCCACCGGCAGCAGCGCGGCGCGTTCCAGACGCAGGCTGCGTTCCTTGTGATCGCGAAACTCCAGCAGCGGCAAGTCGGACAGCGCCGGGCGTGGGTCTGTGGACAACTCCGGATAACCCAGATGCGCCAACTGCTCAAGGACATCATCCCCAGCCAGAACGGCGTCAAACAGATCCCGGGCATTGCGGTTGCCCAGCAGAATCTTGCCTTTGGGGTCGCTGATCAACGTCGCGACCGGCAGGTATTCCAGACCATCAGCAATGAAGCGTCGCGTATCGCGGGTGCGACTCATGGCTTGTTCGAGGGCCATGATCTGTCCCTGCAAGCGGTCGGCGCTGGGAAACTGCGCACGGCGGCGTTCGGGGAAAACTTTCGGTTCACTGTCGAGCCGCGCCAGTTCCCAGCCGAAATAGGTCAGCACCACACTCAGGCGCCGCCAGTTCCAGATCAGGTAGCCGAATAGCATGCCCAATACCGCAGGCGTTGGTGACCACCAGTGTCTGAGTTCCGCCAGAGCGGCGCTGGACGCTAACGTGCAGGCCATGCCGATCAACGTCACCCACAACGCCAGACGTGGCCGCCATAGCAACAGCCCAAGCACGCAAGCCACCAGCGTCACCGACAACAAGGCGCTCAGTCCTGGGGAGGCGTCATGCAGACTGATTTGCGCACGCCACGAAAGCAGCGCAGTCAGCGGCAACAGCACTAGACTTATCCACAGCCACTCGCGCACCAGTTGCCGAAACAAACGCTGCACCTGACTCGGCTCACGGCTTTCATGCCGACGCTGATTATTCATGGCAAACAGGGCAGGGCGGAGTGAATGGATTCATGGGCCACGGGTCTGAGGACGGAGACCCGAAGAATCATAGCGGACGTCGATCAACGGCGGGCCGCTTACTTTCACCGGGGCAAACAGCCCAGCAAGAAGGACACCTCGCGTATGCGCGTTGCAATACTGGACGATGAACCCGCCGAACTGCGCCGGGTCGAGCAGACCCTGCAACAGATGGCCGAAGCCGGGGAGCAGCCATGGTCACTGCACAGCTTCGAACGTGGTGAAGACCTGCTGCGGCAGTTGCGCCGGGAGACCTTCGATCTGTTGATCCTCGATTGGCAATTACCCGATCTGACCGGATTGGCGTTGCTACGTTGGACTCGCGAACACATGGAGGTGCCACCGGCGGCGATCATGCTCACCAGTCGTGACGGGGAGAGCGATATCGTTCAGGCGCTGAATGCCGGGGCTGATGATTACGTCAGCAAACCGTTTCGGCCCAACGAACTGAAGGCGCGGGTGGCGGCAGTGTTGCGCCGGCACAGTCAGAAACGTACAGCATCAGCGGAAATCTTGAGCTTCAACGATTTGGTGTTCGATGACGCAGAGCTGACTGTCACCCGTGATGGCAAACCGATCGTAATGACCGAGCGCGAGTATCGGCTAGCGCATTGTCTGTTCAGCAACCTGGGTCGGCCGTTGTCACGGGATTATCTGTACGAGCGCTTTTGGCCGCATGAAGAAATGTCTACCTCGAGGCCGCTGGATACGCATATCTATCGACTGCGCAACAAGCTGGGGCTGACGGCGGATCGGGGTTGGCAGTTGCTGACGATTTACGGGTATGGGTATCGGTTGGAGAGTGTGGCGGACGCGGACGCGTAAAGATCAAAAAAAGGCCAACGCAATTGCGTTGGCCTTTTTATGGTGCCGACCGGGATCAGAAATCCAGGTTGGAAACCGCCAACGCATTGCTCTCGATAAACTCACGGCGAGGTTCGACCGCATCACCCATCAGGGTGTTGAAGATCTGGTCTGCGCCGATGGCGTCTTCGATGGTGACTTTCAGCATACGGCGCACGCTTGGGTCCATGGTGGTTTCCCACAGCTGATCCGGGTTCATTTCACCCAGACCTTTGTATCGCTGAATGGTGTGACGCTTGGTGCTTTCGGCCATCAACCAGTCGAGGGCTTCCTTGAACTCGGTCACGGCTTTCTTGCGTTCGCCACGCTGGATGTATGCGCCTTCGTCGAGCAGGGTGCTCAGTTGAGCGCCGAGGGTAACGACGGTTTTGTAGTCGTTGCTGCCGAAGAAGTCGCGGTTGAAGGTGACGTAGTTCGACAGGCCGTGGGAGATCAGTTCAACCTCTGGCAACCACACGCCGCGCTCGCGATCTTCACGCAGGCTGGCTTTGTACACCAGACCGGATTTCTCGACGGTACGCAGGCGTGCTTCGTACTGCGCCAGCCAGTCCTGCATCGCGGCGTGGTCGCCGAGCTTTTCCAGGCTCACGGCCGGCAGGTAGATGAAGTGCTCGGTCAGTTCCTGTGGGTACAGGCGCGACAGACGCTTGAGGGTCTTCATCACCATGCGGAAGTCATTCACCAGACGCTCCAGCGCCGGGCCGGAAATGCCCGGTGCTTCTTCGTTCAGGTGCAGGCTCGCGTCTTCCAGGGCCGACTGCGTCATGTACTCTTCCATGGCGTCGTCGTCTTTGATGTATTGCTCTTGCTTGCCTTTCTTGACCTTGTACAGCGGCGGCTGGGCAATGTAGATGTAACCGCGCTCGATCAGCTCCGGCAGCTGACGGAAGAAGAAGGTCAGCAGCAGGGTACGGATGTGCGAACCGTCGACGTCAGCATCGGTCATGATGATGATGTTGTGATAGCGCAGCTTGTCGATGTTGTACTCGTCGCGACCGATGCCGCAGCCCAGCGCAGTGATCAAGGTGCCCACTTCCTGGGAAGAGATCATCTTGTCGAAACGCGCCTTCTCGACGTTGAGGATTTTGCCCTTCAACGGCAGGATGGCTTGGGTCCTGCGGTTACGCCCCTGCTTGGCAGAGCCGCCCGCGGAGTCACCTTCCACGAGGTACAGTTCGGACAGCGCCGGGTCTTTTTCCTGGCAGTCAGCGAGTTTGCCCGGCAGGCCGGCGATGTCCAGCGCGCCTTTGCGGCGGGTCATCTCACGGGCCTTGCGTGCAGCTTCACGGGCACGTGCAGCGTCGATCATCTTGCCGACAACCAGCTTGGCTTCGTTCGGGTTTTCCAGCAGGAAGTCGGAGAAGTACTTGCCCATTTCCTGTTCGACCGCAGTCTTCACTTCGGAAGACACCAGCTTGTCTTTGGTCTGGGAGCTGAACTTCGGATCCGGTACCTTCACCGAAATGATCGCGGTCAGACCTTCACGCGCATCGTCACCGGTGGTGGCGACTTTGTGCTTCTTCGCCAGGCCTTCAGCTTCGATGTAGGTGTTCAGGTTACGCGTCAGTGCCGAACGGAAGCCCACCAAGTGGGTACCGCCGTCGCGCTGCGGGATGTTGTTAGTGAAGCACAACAGGTTCTCGTTGAAGCTGTCGTTCCACTGCAGGGCGATTTCCACGCCGATGCCGTCTTCACGCTGGATGTTGAAGTGGAACACCTGGTTGACCGGAGTCTTGTTGGTGTTCAGGTATTCAACGAACGCACGCAGGCCGCCTTCGTACTTGAACAACTCTTCCTTGCCGCTGCGCTCATCCTTGAGGACGATGCCGACACCGGAGTTGAGGAAGGACAGTTCACGAATGCGCTTGGCCAGGATGTCCCAGCTGAAATGAATATTCTTGAAAGTCGCGTCGGAAGGACGGAAATGGATCTGCGTACCGGTGGTTTCACTCTCGCCAACGATTTTCATCGGCTCTTGCGGAACGCCATGCACGTAAGTCTGTTCCCAGATCTTGCCGCTGCGGCGAACGGTCAGGATCAGCTCTTCGGACAGGGCGTTAACTACGGAAACACCAACACCGTGCAGACCGCCGGATACTTTGTAGGAGTTATCGTCGAACTTACCGCCCGCGTGGAGGACGGTCATGATGACCTCGGCGGCGGAAACGCCTTCCTCTTTATGCACGTCTACCGGGATGCCACGGCCGTTGTCGCGAACGGTGATGGACTCATCCGGGTGGATGATGATGCTGATGTCGTCACAATGGCCGGCGAGGGCTTCGTCGATCGAGTTGTCGACCACCTCGAACACCATATGGTGCAGGCCGCTGCCATCATCGGTGTCGCCAATATACATACCGGGACGTTTGCGTACGGCATCCAGGCCTTTCAGCACTTTAATGCTCGTTGAGTCGTACGTATTTTCTTCGCTCAATGCCTTCACTCCCGATGGTCGTGGGTCTGGGTGATACGGCCCTGTTCCACGTGGAACAGAGCGACTGGCGTTTCCGTCTGCCAGCCTTCCCTCAATAATTCGTGATCTACACAGGTGATGAACACCTGGCAGCGTAAGTCTTCCAGCAAGCGGCACAGCGCGCGTCGGTGGTTCTCGTCCAATTCAGACGGCAAGTCATCCACCAGATAAATACACTGGCCGCGTCGGGCCTGGCTCACCAGATGCCCTTGGGCAATTCGCAATGCGCAGACCACCAACTTCTGCTGACCCCGGGACAAGATGTCCGCGGCATTGTGTGCGCCCAATCTAAGACGCAAATCAGCGCGTTGCGGTCCGGCCTGGGTGTGACCCATTTGCTGGTCCCGTTGCACGGAGCCAGCCAACACAGCACTCAATTCGCGGTCTTTGTCCCAGCCCCGGTAATAGCTGAGCGTCAAACCTTCGAGCTCAACCAGTTCGCTCAAAGTCTGTTCAAAGACTGGTTTCAAGGCTTTGATGTAGGCGCGGCGGTATTCATCGATTTCAGCGCTGGCCTGGCACAGTTCCCTGTCCCAAACCGCTTGCGAAACGGCGTCAAGTGTACCATGCCGCAGCCAGGAGTTTCTCTGGCGCAGGGCCTTCTGCAAGCGCTGCCAGGTCGACATGAACCGTGGTTCCACATGGAACACACCCCAGTCGAGAAACTGCCGGCGAATCTTCGGCGCGCCTTCCAACAGACGGAAGCTGTCCGGGTTGATCAGCTGCAACGGCAAAATTTCCGCCAGCTGCGCGGCACTGCGGGCGTTCTGGCCATCGATGCGGATCTGGAACTCGCCCTGCCGGTCACGCGATATCCCCAAGGCACTGTGGCCACCCTCGGCCAGCTCAACCTGACCGAACACGGTGCAGGCGAGTTGCTCGTACTGGATGACCGGCAACAGACGCGTGCTACGGAACGAACGGGCAAGCCCCAGCAGATGAATGGCTTCCAGAACACTGGTTTTGCCGCTGCCGTTGGCGCCGTAAAGAATGTTGATGCGGGGGGAGGGGGAGAAGGTCACCGGGTGCAAATTGCGCACCGCGGTGACCGAGACGCGACTTAAGGACATCCAGGGTCAGCGCAAGATTACAGACGCATCGGCATGACAACGTAAGCCGAGTCGTCATTGTCGGACTCTTGCACCAGCGCACTGCTGTTGGAGTCAGACAGGATCAGGCGAACCTGCTCAGTGGTCATCACGCCCAGTACGTCGAGCAAGTAGCTCACGTTAAAGCCGATTTCCAGCGAGCCGCCGTTGTATTCAACGCCGACTTCTTCTTCCGCTTCTTCCTGCTCCGGGTTGTTGGCCTGAATCTTCAACTGACCGTTGGCCAGTTGCAGACGAATGCCGCGGTACTTCTCGTTGGACAGAATCGCGGTACGGCTGAACGCTTCACGCAGCGCCTGACGGTCGCCCAGTACCAGCTTGTCGCCGCCCTTCGGCAGAACACGCTCGTAATCCGGAAACTTGCCGTCGACCAGTTTCGAGGTGAAAGTGAATTCACCAGTGGTGGCGCGGATGTGATGCTGACCCAGCACGATGCTGACGATGCCATCCGGCTCGGTGAGCAGACGCGCCAGTTCAAGAATACCTTTGCGCGGCACGATCACCTGATGGCGATCTGGCTGACCGATATCGGCCTTCATCGAGCACATCGCCAGACGGTGACCATCGGTGGCGACTGCGCGGATGATGCCTTCAGATACTTCCAGCAGCATGCCGTTCAGGTAATAGCGCACGTCCTGCTGGGCCATGGCGAAGCTGGTGCGTTCGATCAGACGACGCAGCTTGCTCTGCTCCAGGCTGCAAGTCAGCGAACCCGGGCCTTCTTCCACAGTCGGGAAATCATTGGCCGGCAGGGTCGACAGGGTGAAGCGGCTACGGCCAGCCTTCACCACCAGCTTCTGCTCGTCGACCTTGATGTCGATCAGCGCATCGTTGGGCAGGCTTTTGCAGATGTCCATCAGCTTGCGCGCAGGCACGGTGATGGAACCTGTTTCAGCCGGCTCCTCGAGTTGCACACGGCCGACCAGTTCGACTTCGAGGTCGGTACCGGTCAGCGACAGTTGCTGGCCTTCGACGACCAGCAGCACGTTGGACAGAACCGGCAAGGTCTGTCGGCGCTCGACGACACCTGCGACCAGTTGCAGGGGTTTCAACAGGGCTTCGCGTTGAATGGTGAAATGCATGGTCTAGTCCCTTGCCTTAATAAGCTGCGCTGGTGTTCATCAAGTGGTCAGTGTACGCAGCAGGTTCTTGTAGTCCTCGCGGATGTCCGCGTCGGATTCCTTGAGTTCGTTGATCTTGCGGCAGGCGTGCAACACGGTCGTGTGGTCGCGGCCGCCAAACACGTCGCCGATTTCCGGCAGGCTGTGGTTGGTCAGTTCTTTGGACAACGCCATCGCGACCTGACGCGGACGTGCCACCGAGCGCGAACGGCGCTTGGACAGCAAGTCGGAAATCTTGATCTTGTAGTACTCGGCGACCGTGCGCTGAATGTTATCCACAGAAACCAGTTTGTCCTGCAATGCCAACAAGTCTTTCAGGGATTCGCGAATCAACTCGATGGTGATGTCGCGGCCCATGAAGTGCGAGTGGGCGATCACGCGTTTCAGCGCGCCTTCCAGCTCACGGACGTTGGAGCGAATGCGCTGGGCAATGAAGAACGCGGCGTCATGCGGCAAGTCGACTTTGGCCTGATCGGCCTTTTTCATCAAGATCGCAACGCGGGTTTCCAGCTCCGGCGGCTCGACGGCAACCGTCAGGCCCCAGCCGAAGCGGGATTTCAGACGTTCTTCAAGGCCTTCGATTTCTTTCGGGTAGCGGTCACTGGTCAGAATGACCTGCTGGCCACCTTCAAGCAGGGCGTTGAAGGTGTGGAAAAACTCTTCCTGGGAACGTTCCTTGCGAGCGAAGAACTGAATGTCATCGATCAGCAAAGCGTCCACCGAACGGTAGAAACGCTTGAACTCGTTGATCGCGTTCAGTTGCAGCGCCTTGACCATATCGGCCACGAAACGCTCGGAATGCAGGTACACGACCTTGGCATTCGGATTCTTCTTTAATAGGTGGTTACCCACTGCGTGCATCAAGTGGGTTTTACCCAAACCGACGCCGCCATAAAGGAACAGCGGGTTGTAGCCATGCTTGGGGTTATCCGCCACCTGCCAGGCCGCCGCACGGGCGAGCTGGTTGGATTTACCTTCGACGAAGTTCTCGAAGGTGAACGTGCGGTTCAGGTAACTGGTGTGCTTGAGCGCACCTTCGACCTGCACAGTGCGTTGCTCCGCGCGGATCGGGGCCTGCTGCGAGGCAGCGCCGGCCATCGGGTCGAAGCTGTCGCGTGACGGCTCTTCACTGATTTCAGCGGATTTCTGCGTTGCCCGTTTAGCCGGAGCAGCCGTCTGCACCTGTGCGGGTGCACTGGCCGGAGCGGCGGCGGCCTGCGCCTGGGAGGCAGCCGCGGCGAGCGGTGCGTTCGGCGCGGCACGCGGCGCCGAACTGCGTTTGCTGCCTATTAATAAGGACAGCGCCGGCGCGAGGCCGTTGCCATGCTCGTCCAGTAGTTCGATGACGCGACCGAGGTACTTTTCGTTGACCCAGTCCAGCACAAAACGATTCGGTGCATAGACGCGCAACTCGTCGCCTTCGGCTTCGACCTGTAGTGGACGGATCCAGGTGTTGAATTGTTGGGCAGGCAGCTCTTCGCGCAAAAGCTCCACGCACTGCTGCCAAAGTTCCACTGACACGGATATCCCCTAAGTTGAAAGCCGGTGAGGCAAAAACAAGCGGCCATTGTAGCGGCGAGCCGCCCACTTATCCACATGCAGGTGGTGCGGAGCACATGATTTATCAATGCGTTAACCGCAGAAAAAGCGACCAACGGCATGTGAATAAGCTCTGTGGATAACCGTGTCTAAGCTCACTGGACAACTGGGGGTTGAACTCGGTGGATAACCTGCCTGTGGATAAACACCCATTCCACCCACAGGTTATCCGACAGCGCAGCACAGGCTGAACACGGTTTTCCACTGTAGTTGTCATCCTCTGTACATCACGAGTTAGAAGGCTTTAAGGCAGTTATCCACAGAGGATGGTATGCCTAGCTTTTATAAGCTTTACAGAAAAGCTTTAAATACTTCCCTTCTTTATTTCTATATCTAGCGCACAGGCATTCACCCTGAAATGCCGTGCAGATCTATTTATAAGGAAACGCTGGTTGGAAATTGACCTGAAGGCTTGCTTTCTCTAGAATCCCCGGTCTCTTAAAACGGGGGCCATTCCGGCCCGTTGTGGACGAACCAGGTAACACGACAATGAAACGTACTTTCCAACCAAGCACTATCAAACGCGCTCGTACTCACGGTTTCCGTGCTCGCATGGCTACCAAGAACGGTCGTGCCGTCCTGTCGCGTCGTCGCGCCAAAGGTCGTGCGCGTCTGGCAGTTTGATAATCCGGCAATGGAGGTGAGTCAGGACTTCAGTCGGGAAAAGCGTCTGCTTACCCCCCGGCATTTCAAGGCAGTCTTTGACTCCCCTACCGGCAAGGTTCCGGGGAAAAATCTCCTGCTCCTTGCGCGCAACAACGATCTTGATCACCCCCGTCTCGGGCTGGTTATCGGGAAAAAGAGCGTAAAGCTCTCCGTCGAGCGCAATCGCCTCAAACGTTTGATGCGTGAATCGTTCCGTCTGCACCAGGATTCACTGGTCGGCTGGGACATTGTTATCGTCGCGCGCAAAGGTTTGGGTGACGTAGAAAACCCCGAATTGATTCAGCATTTCGGCAAACTCTGGAAACGTCTGGCTCGTAATGCGCCGGTTCCAGCAGTCAAAGCCGAAACTGTAGGGGTAGACAGTCCAGATGCGTAAACTGGCACTCGTTCCGATCCAGTTTTACCGCTATGCCATTAGTCCTCTGATGGCCAGTCACTGTCGCTTCTACCCCAGTTGTTCCTGCTACGCGTATGAAGCCATAGAAAATCATGGCCTTCTACGCGGTGGCTGGCTGACCTTTCGTCGTTTAGGTCGCTGTCATCCGTGGAATCCCGGTGGTTATGACCCGGTTCCACCTATCCCTACCTCCCGTTCTTCTTCGATGGCCGAGTAATCATGGATATCAAACGCACGATCCTGATCGTCGCCCTGGCAATCGTGGCCTATGTCATGGTCCTTAAATGGAACCAGGATTACGGTCAGGCTGCCTTGCCGACTCAGAATGTTGCTTCCACTACGACCACACCGGGCCTGCCGGAAACTTCCACTGGCAATAATGCTGCCGCCAGTGACGATATTCCGCGTGCCGCCAGCGATACCAGCGCACCAGTAGAAGCACCGGTTGCCGTCAGCAAGGATCTGATCCAGATCAAAACCGACGTGCTCGATCTCGCGATCGATCCACAAGGTGGCGACGTTGCTCAGCTGACTTTGCCGCTGTATCCGCGTCGTCAGGATCGTCCAGACGTTCCGTTCCAGCTGTTCGACAACGGCGGCGAGCGTGTTTACCTGGCTCAAAGCGGTCTGATTGGCACCAACGGTCCGGACGCAAATCCGGCTGGTCGCCCGATCTACTCCTCGGAGAAGAAGACTTATCAACTGGCTGACGGTCAGGACCAATTGGTCGTGGACCTGAAGTTCAGCAAGGACGGCGTCAACTACATCAAGCGTTTCACAGTGAAACGCGGCATGTACGACGTAACCGTTTCCTACCTGATCGACAACCAGAGCGCTCAGCCATGGACAGGTGCGATGTTCGCCCAGTTGAAGCGTGACGCCAGTGCTGATCCTTCGTCGACCACGGCTACCGGCACTGCGACTTACCTGGGCGCTGCCCTGTGGACAAGTTCCGAGCCGTACAAGAAAGTGTCCATGAAGGACATGGATAAAGGTCAGGTCAAAGAAACCGTCACCGGTGGTTGGGTAGCCTGGCTGCAGCACTACTTTGTGACTGCATGGGTGGCTCCGAAGGGCGAAAACAACATCGTCCAGACCCGTAAGGACAGCAAAGGCAACTACATCATCGGCTACACCGGTGCTTCGTTGACCGCTGCTCCGGGTGCGAAAGTTGAAACCAGCGCTGTTCTGTACGCCGGTCCGAAAAGTCAGGCAGTACTGAAAGAGTTGTCCCCAGGTCTGGAGTTGACTGTCGACTACGGCATTCTCTGGTTCATTGCTCAGCCGATCTTCTGGCTGTTGCAACATATCCACAGCATCGTGGGTAACTGGGGCTGGTCGATCATCTTCCTGACCATGCTGATCAAAGGGATTTTCTTCCCTCTGTCGGCCGCCAGCTACAAGTCGATGGCCCGCATGCGCGCCGTGGCTCCAAAACTGGCAGCACTGAAAGAGCAACATGGCGATGACCGGCAGAAAATGTCGCAAGCCATGATGGAGCTGTACAAGAAAGAGAAGATCAATCCACTGGGTGGCTGCTTGCCGATCCTCGTGCAGATGCCGGTCTTCCTTTCCCTGTACTGGGTTCTGCTGGAAAGCGTGGAAATGCGTCAGGCGCCGTTCATGCTGTGGATCACCGACCTGTCGATCAAGGATCCGTTCTTCATCCTGCCGATCATCATGGGCGCGACCATGTTCATCCAGCAGCGTTTGAACCCGACTCCGCCGGATCCGATGCAGGCTAAAGTGATGAAAATGATGCCGATCATCTTCACCTTCTTCTTCCTGTGGTTCCCTGCTGGTCTGGTGCTGTACTGGGTTGTGAACAACTGCCTGTCGATTGCACAACAGTGGTACATCACGCGTAAGGTCGAATTGGCTACGAAAAAAGCCGAGGCGTAACTTACTCTGTGGATAACACCACTCAAAACGCCCCCTAGTGGGGCGTTTTGCTATCTGCCATTTTTGTTTGGATATCGGTTTATGAGCGTACCTCGTGAAACCATCGCCGCCATCGCCACCGCTCAAGGTCGCGGCGGTGTGGGCATCGTCCGTATTTCCGGGCCGTTGGCCAGCGCTGCGGCCAAAGCAATCAGCGGCCGCGAACTGAAACCCCGATACGCTCACTACGGCCCGTTTTTCAGTGACGATCAACAGGTGCTGGATGAAGGTCTCGCGCTGTATTTCCCGGGTCCGAACTCGTTTACCGGTGAAGACGTACTGGAATTGCAGGGCCACGGCGGCCCGATAGTTCTGGATATGTTGCTCAAGCGATGTCTGGAACTCGGTTGCCGTCTTGCCCGTCCGGGCGAATTCAGTGAGCGCGCGTTCCTCAATGACAAACTCGACCTGGCTCAGGCCGAGGCGATTGCCGATCTGATCGAAGCCAGTTCTGCCCAGGCGGCGCGCAACGCGTTGCGTTCGTTGCAGGGCGCATTTTCTCAGCGTGTGCATAACCTCACTGAACAATTGATCGGGTTGCGGATTTACGTCGAAGCCGCAATTGATTTTCCGGAAGAGGAAATCGATTTCCTCGCCGATGGCCATGTGCTGAGCATGCTCGACAAGGTGCGCGACGAACTGGCCACAGTGCTGCGTGAGGCCGGGCAGGGCGCGTTACTGCGTGACGGTATGACCGTGGTAATTGCCGGTCGTCCGAATGCCGGCAAGTCCAGTCTGCTGAATGCCCTCGCGGGTCGCGAAGCCGCAATCGTCACCGAGATTGCCGGCACCACCCGGGATATCTTGCGTGAACATATCCACATCGACGGGATGCCGCTGCACGTTGTGGACACCGCCGGGCTGCGCAATACCGATGATCATGTGGAAAAGATCGGCGTCGAACGTGCCTTGAAAGCTATCGGCGAGGCGGATCGCGTGCTGTTGGTAGTTGATGCAACTGCTCCGGAGGCTGCAGATCCGTTCGCACTCTGGCCGGAATTCCTCGAAACCCGTCCCGATCCGGCGAAAGTCACGCTGATCCGCAACAAGGCCGATCTGACCGGAGAAGCCATCGCTCTGGAAATCAGCGACGATGGCCATGTGACGATTAGTCTGAGCGCCAAGTCGGCCGGAGAAGGACTGGATCTGCTGCGTGATCATCTCAAAGCTTGCATGGGCTACGAGCAGACATCGGAAAGCAGCTTCAGCGCCCGTCGCCGGCACCTGGAAGCCTTGCGCCATGCGAGCGATGCGCTGGAACACGGTCGTGCTCAGCTGACCCTGGCCGGCGCAGGAGAGTTGCTGGCCGAAGATCTCCGTCAGGCCCAGCACTCTCTGGGTGAAATCACCGGCGCATTCAGCTCCGATGATCTGCTCGGACGGATCTTTTCCAGCTTCTGCATCGGTAAGTAAGCGAGCTATCCCCCAAGACGGACCCGTTCGCGGTCCGTCTTTCTCTCTATTCTCTAAATTCCGATCCCGAGTGCGGGGCTGATTCTTCAGCCTGAGCGAATTTCTCTCGCCCAAAATTCCTTGATTCGTCGATTTTCTGTGGATTAAGCCCTGTGAATAACTGCCACTGAGGGCAGTTGATAACAGGGCCTGAAAACTGGATATAACTGCCCCTGTGGATAACCACCCCTTTCATCCACAGGCTTACACCGGTTATCCAAACCCCTCATTGGCACATGACCACAGCTTTCAATATCTCTGTACACAGCGAATTACATGGCCTACATAGATCTATCCACAGAAATCATGCTCAGTAAGAATAAGCATTAAAACAAAGGTTTTATAAATTTCTTTCTTTTTTATTCTTTTACCCGCGGGTTTTCCACAGCTGGTTAATTTTTGTGCAAAGGGTTCTTTAGAAAGGGCGAAGTCCCTATACTTGCCGACCGGGTTCAAAAACCCGAGATCGAACATTCCCGTAAATACCTACTTAAGCAGGCACGAGGTGCGTGGTGGATTTCCCTTCCCGTTTTGAAGTGATCGTCATCGGCGGCGGTCATGCCGGTACCGAGGCAGCACTGGCCTCAGCACGCATGGGCGTAAAAACCCTGTTGCTGACGCATAACGTGGAAACCCTCGGTGCCATGAGTTGCAACCCGGCCATCGGTGGCATTGGCAAAAGCCATCTGGTCAAGGAAATCGACGCCCTCGGCGGTGCGATGGCCATGGCCACCGACAAGGGCGGCATCCAGTTTCGCGTGTTGAACAGCCGCAAAGGCCCGGCCGTGCGTGCTACCCGCGCTCAGGCAGACCGGATTCTTTACAAGGCAGCTGTCCGTGAAACCCTGGAAAACCAGCCGAACCTGTGGATATTTCAGCAAGCCGCTGATGACCTGATCGTCGAGCAGGAACAAGTACGCGGTGTTGTCACGCAAATGGGTCTGCGTTTCCTCGCCGATTCCGTGGTGTTGACCACAGGTACGTTCCTCGGCGGACTTATCCACATCGGTTTGCAGAATTTTTCCGGCGGTCGCGCCGGTGATCCACCGTCGATTGCCCTGGCTCACCGTTTGCGTGAATTGCCGCTGCGTGTGGGTCGCCTGAAAACCGGTACGCCACCGCGCATTGATGGCCGATCTGTGGATTTCTCGGTGATGACCGAGCAGCCAGGTGACACGCCGATCCCGGTGATGTCGTTCATGGGCAACAAGGAACAGCATCCGAAGCAGGTCAGCTGCTGGATTACTCACACCAACGCCCGGACCCACGAAATCATCGCGGCCAACCTCGACCGTTCGCCGATGTATTCCGCTGCCGGCGAGATCGAAGGCATTGGTCCGCGTTATTGCCCGTCGATCGAAGACAAGATCCATCGCTTTGCCGACAAGGAAAGCCATCAGGTCTTTATCGAGCCGGAAGGTCTTACCACTCATGAGCTGTACCCGAACGGGATATCCACAAGCTTGCCGTTCGACGTGCAGTTGCAAATCGTGCAATCGATTCGCGGCATGGAAAACGCGCACATCGTGCGTCCGGGTTATGCCATCGAGTACGACTATTTCGATCCACGCGATTTGAAATACAGCCTGGAAACCAAGGTCATTGGCGGTCTGTTCTTCGCCGGGCAAATCAACGGCACCACCGGTTACGAAGAAGCCGGCGCCCAGGGTTTGCTCGCCGGGACCAACGCTGCGCTGCGTGCACAGGGCAAAGATGCCTGGTGCCCGCGTCGCGATGAGGCGTACATCGGGGTGTTGGTCGACGACCTGATCACCCTCGGTACCCAAGAGCCGTACCGCATGTTCACCTCGCGTGCCGAATACCGTTTGATCCTGCGTGAAGACAATGCCGACCTGCGTTTGACCGAAAAAGGTCGCGAACTGGGTCTGGTCGATGACGCGCGCTGGGCCGCGTTCTGCAAAAAACGCGAAAGTATCGAACTCGAAGAGCAACGCCTGAAGAGCACCTGGGTTCGTCCAGGCACGCCGCAGGGCGATGCGATTGCCGAAAAATTCGGCACGCCGCTGACCCACGAATACAACTTGCTCAATCTCTTGAGCCGTCCGGAAATCGACTACGCTGGTCTGGTCGCAGTGACCGGCGACGGCGCCGAAGATCCACAGGTTGCCGAGCAGGTCGAGATCAAGACCAAGTACGCCGGTTACATCGACCGTCAGCAGGACGAAATCGCCCGTCTGCGCGCCAGTGAAGACACCAAACTGCCTGTGGATATCGATTACACCAACATTTCCGGCCTCTCCAAGGAGATCCAGAGCAAGCTTGGTGCGACGCGTCCCGAGACGCTGGGCCAGGCTTCACGGATCCCGGGTGTAACCCCGGCTGCGATTTCGCTGTTGATGATTCATTTGAAAAAACGCGGCGCGGGCCGTCAGTTGGAGCAAAGCGCTTGAGTTCTAAGGTCACCTCGCAACACGCCGAAGAGTTATCCACAGGAGCCCGCGCGCTCGGTGTCGATCTCAGCGAAACCCAGCACCAGTTGCTGCTGGGTTATCTGGCCCTGTTGATCAAATGGAACCAGGCCTACAACCTGACCGCCGTGCGTGATCCGGACGAAATGGTTTCGCGGCATTTACTCGATAGTCTCAGCGTGATGTCGTTCATCGAAAACGGCCGTTGGCTCGACGTCGGTAGCGGCGGCGGCATGCCGGGCATTCCGTTGGCGATCCTGTATCCGGACTCGCAAGTGACCTGTCTGGACAGCAACGGCAAGAAAACCCGCTTCCTGACTCAGGTCAAACTCGAACTCAAACTGGATAACTTGCAAGTTATCCACAGTCGCGTCGAAGCGTTCCAGCCTGTACAGCCATTCAACGGGATCATTTCCCGGGCATTCAGCAGCATGGAAAACTTCAGCAACTGGACGCGCCACCTCGGCGACGCCGATACGCGCTGGCTGGCAATGAAGGGCGTTCATCCGGCCGATGAGCTGGTAGCATTGCCGGCAGACTTCCACCTCGATAGCGAACACGCCCTGGCCGTACCCGGTTGCCAAGGCCAACGCCATCTGCTGATACTGCGCCGCACGGCATGATTGGGAACAAAAGCAAGAATGGCTAAGGTATTCGCGATAGCGAACCAGAAGGGTGGTGTGGGCAAGACCACCACCTGCATCAACCTCGCAGCATCCCTGGTCGCTACCAAGCGCCGGGTGCTGTTGATCGATCTCGATCCACAGGGCAACGCCACCATGGGTAGCGGTGTGGATAAACATGGCCTGGAAAACTCGGTCTACGACCTGCTGATCGGCGAATGCGATCTGGCGCAGGCCATGCACTACTCCGAGCACGGCGGTTATCAACTGCTGCCGGCCAACCGCGATCTGACGGCGGCGGAAGTGGTGCTGCTGGAAATGCAGATGAAGGAAAGCCGTCTGCGCAGTGCGCTGGCGCCAATCCGTGAAAACTACGATTACATTTTGATCGACTGCCCGCCGTCGCTGTCGATGCTCACATTGAACGCACTGGTTGCCGCTGACGGGGTGATTATCCCCATGCAGTGCGAGTACTTTGCGCTCGAAGGTTTGAGCGACCTTGTGGATAACATCAAGCGTATCGCCGAACTGCTCAACCCGAACCTGAAAGTCGAAGGCCTGCTGCGGACCATGTATGACCCGCGCCTGAGCCTGATGAACGATGTTTCCGCGCAGCTCAAGGAGCACTTCGGCGAGCAGCTGTACGACACGGTGATCCCGCGCAACATACGCCTGGCCGAAGCGCCTAGCTACGGCATGCCGGCGCTGGCGTACGACAAGCAATCGCGCGGCGCACTGGCCTATCTGGCACTGGCAGGCGAGATGGTTCGCCGTCAGCGCAAAAATTCACGCATCGCCGCCGCTCAGCCAACTTAAGGAATCCCCATGGCCGTCAAGAAACGAGGTCTCGGACGAGGACTGGATGCACTGCTGAGCGGTCCGACTGTCAGCTCGCTGGAAGAACAAGCGGCGCAAGCTGACACCCGTGAATTGCAGCACTTGCCGCTGGACCTGCTCCAGCGCGGCAAATACCAGCCGCGCCGGGACATGGACCCGCAGGCGCTGGAAGAACTCGCGCAGTCGATCAAGGCTCAAGGCGTGATGCAGCCGATCGTGGTACGCCCGATTGGTGGCGGCCGCTTCGAAATCATTGCTGGTGAACGGCGCTGGCGCGCCAGCCAGCAAGCCGGACAGGAAACCATTCCGGCCATGGTGCGCGACGTGCCGGATGAAACCGCCATCGCCATCGCGCTGATCGAGAACATTCAGCGCGAAGACCTGAATCCGATCGAAGAAGCGGTTGCCTTGCAGCGTTTGCAGCAGGAATTCCAACTGACTCAGCAACAGGTTGCCGACGCTGTGGGTAAGTCCCGGGTGACTGTGGCTAACCTGTTGCGACTTATTGCGCTGCCGGAAGTCATCAAGACCATGTTGTCTCATGGCGATCTGGAAATGGGGCACGCGCGTGCTTTGCTCGGTCTGCCGGAGAATCAACAGGTTGAAGGTGCGCGACATGTTGTCGCACGCGGTCTGACTGTGCGCCAGACCGAGGCACTGGTTCGTCAGTGGTTGAGTGGCAAACCGGAGCCTGTTGAAGCGGCAAAACCGGATCCGGATATTGCCCGGCTCGAGCAGCGTCTGGCCGAGCGCCTAGGCTCTGCGGTGCAGATTCGCCACGGCAAGAAGGGTAAGGGGCAGTTGGTGATCGGTTACAACTCCCTCGATGAGCTCCAGGGTGTGCTCGCACACATCCGCTGAAACATTTACTCATGTAGCGCGCAGTCGGAAATCACTACCTGACAGTTGAATAGGGGCAGAACCGCCCCTATACTCTGCGCGCATTTTGTCGGCACAAATTATGCCAAGTTATTGAATTCTGGCAGCCGACCATTGGAGAGCAAAAGTGATGGAAACCCGCAAGCCAAACCGCCTGCCGTTCCATCGCATGGCAGTTTTTCCGGTGTTGATGGCTCAATTTGTCGTTTTGCTGATTGCCGCTTTGGCGTTCTGGCAGTGGCATGGAGTCGTTGCCGGATACTCGGGACTTTGCGGAGGCCTGATAGCCTTGCTGCCCAATGTATATTTCGCTCACAAGGCATTTCGGTTTTCCGGCGCCCGAGCAGCCCAGTCCATCGTCCGGTCATTTTATGCCGGCGAGGCAGGCAAACTGATTTTGACGGCAGTGCTGTTTGCACTGGTGTTTGCAGGTGTGAAGCCATTGGCGCCGATCGCAGTATTCGGTGCCTTCGTGCTGACTCAGTCAGTCAGCTGGTTCGCTCCCCTGCTGATGAGAACAAGACTTTCGAGACCTTAGGGCGTTTGAGGCAACCATGGCAGAAACAACCGCTTCGGGCTATATCCAGCACCACTTGCAGAACCTGACTTTCGGTCAGCATCCTACCGGCGGCTGGGGCTTTGCCCACACCGCAGCAGAGGCCAAGGAAATGGGCTTCTGGGCTTTCCACGTCGATACTCTCGGCTGGTCGGTCGCTTTGGGTCTGATCTTCGTTCTGCTTTTCCGCATGGCGGCAAAGAAGGCGACTTCCGGTCAGCCAGGTGCTTTGCAGAACTTCGTTGAAGTTTTGGTCGAATTCGTCGATGGCAGCGTGAAAGACAGCTTCCATGGCCGTAGCCCGGTGATTGCACCGCTGGCACTGACCATCTTCGTCTGGGTGTTCCTGATGAACGCCGTCGACCTGGTACCGGTCGACTGGATTCCTCAGTTGGCCATCCTGATCTCCGGCGATGCACACATCCCGTTCCGCGCCGTGTCGACTACCGACCCGAACGCGACTCTGGGCATGGCGCTGTCGGTGTTCGCACTGATCATTTTCTACAGCATCAAGGTCAAGGGTATCGGCGGCTTCATCGGCGAACTGACCCTGCACCCGTTCGGCAGCAAGAACATCTTCGTTCAAGCCCTGCTGATCCCGGTGAACTTCCTGCTGGAATTCGTGACACTGATCGCTAAACCGATCTCTCTGGCTCTGCGTCTGTTCGGCAACATGTATGCCGGCGAGCTGGTGTTCATTCTGATCGCCGTGATGTTCGGCAGCGGTCTGCTCTGGCTTAGCGGCCTGGGCATTGTTCTGCAGTGGGCGTGGGCTGTGTTCCACATCCTGATCATCACTCTGCAGGCATTCATCTTCATGATGTTGACCATCGTCTACCTGTCGATGGCGCACGAAGAAAACCATTAAGACCAGTCTCGACTAGTCTGATGTCCCTCCCGGTCAAACGGGAGGGGGCTCCTCACGGGGCACCATGAAACGATTTGTTTTACCGCTTTAATCTAAAAAACCTAAACCATACGACGTAAAAGTCGGGAGGAAAGATGGAAACTGTAGTTGGTCTAACCGCTATCGCTGTTGCACTGTTGATCGGCCTGGGCGCACTGGGTACCGCAATTGGTTTCGGCCTGCTGGGCGGCAAGTTCCTGGAAGGCGCAGCGCGTCAGCCGGAAATGGTTCCAATGCTGCAAGTTAAAATGTTCATCGTTGCCGGTCTGCTCGACGCCGTAACCATGATCGGTGTTGGTATCGCGCTGTTCTTCACCTTCGCGAACCCGTTCGTTGGTCAGATCGCTGGCTGATTACTCGGATCTTCCGGGTAATTTGGTGTGATGGACAACGTAACTGCGAGGTGTTGGCGTGAACATTAATGCGACCCTGATTGGCCAGTCCGTTGCGTTCCTGATTTTTGTACTGTTCTGCATGAAGTTCGTATGGCCTCCGGTCATTACCGCTTTGCGCGAACGTCAAAAGAAGATCGCGGATGGTCTGGACGCTGCCAGCCGAGCAGCTCGCGACCTGGAGTTGGCCCAAGAAAAAGCGGGTCAGCACCTGCGTGAAGCGAAAGCTCAGGCAGCTGAAATCATTGAGCAAGCCAAGAAACGCGGTAATCAGATTGTTGAAGAGGCTGTTGAAAAAGCCCGTATCGACGCTGACCGTGTGAAGGTTCAGGCTCAGGCCGAGATCGAACAGGAAATCAACAGTGTCAAAGACGCTCTGCGTGCCCAAGTGGGCTTGCTGGCAGTCGGCGGCGCTGAAAAGATCCTGGGTGCCACAATCGATCAAAACGCGCACGCAGAGCTGGTTAACCAACTGGCTGCTGAAATCTAAGCGAGGGCGATCATGGCAGAACTGACCACGTTGGCCCGACCTTACGCTAAGGCGGCCTTCGAGCACGCTCAGGCCCACCAGCAACTGGCCAATTGGTCAGCCATGCTCGGCCTGGCTGCAGCGGTGTCGCAAGACGACACCATGCAGCGCGTGCTCAAGGCCCCGCGACTGACGAGCGCAGAAAAGGCCGCCACGTTTATTGACGTGTGCGGCGACAAGTTTGATGTGAAGGCACAGAACTTCATCAACGTCGTTGCCGAAAACGACCGTCTCCCGCTTCTGCCGGAGATCGCCGCTCTTTTCGACCTGTACAAGGCCGAACAAGAGAAATCGGTAGACGTTGAAGTGACCAGTGCTTTTGCATTGAACCAAGATCAGCAAGACAAACTCGCCAAGGTTCTCAGTGCACGACTCAACCGGGAAGTGCGCCTGCAAGTCGAGGAAGACAAAGCCCTTATTGGGGGTGTTGTCATCCGCGCCGGCGACCTGGTTATCGATGGCTCGATTCGCGGCAAACTCGCGAAACTTGCCGAAGCATTGAAATCTTGAGTTTGAAGGGGCAGCAGAGCAATGCAGCAACTCAATCCTTCCGAAATAAGTGAAATTATCAAGGGCCGCATCGACAAGCTCGATGTGACCTCCCAAGCCCGTAACGAAGGCACTGTCGTCAGCGTATCTGACGGCATCGTGCGGATTCACGGTCTGGCCGACGTAATGTACGGCGAGATGATCGAGTTTCCGGGCGGCGTCTACGGTATGGCCCTCAACCTGGAGCAAGACTCCGTAGGTGCCGTTGTATTGGGCGCTTACCAGTCTCTTGCCGAAGGCATGAGCGCCAAGTGCACTGGCCGCATCCTCGAAGTTCCGGTTGGTAAGGAACTGCTGGGTCGCGTAGTCGACGCACTGGGTAACCCTGTTGACGGTAAAGGTCCACTGGGCAACACCGAGACCGACGCGGTCGAGAAAGTTGCTCCGGGCGTGATCTGGCGTAAGTCGGTAGACCAGCCTGTACAGACTGGCTACAAGGCTGTCGATGCCATGATTCCTGTCGGCCGTGGCCAGCGTGAGCTGATCATCGGTGACCGTCAGATCGGTAAAACCGCTCTGGCCATCGACGCGATCATCAACCAGAAAGACAGCGGCATTTTCTGCGTCTACGTAGCTATCGGTCAGAAGCAATCGACCATCGCCAACGTGGTTCGCAAGCTGGAAGAAAACGGCGCCCTGGCCAACACGATCATCGTGGCTGCCAGTGCTTCGGAATCTCCTGCGCTGCAATTCCTGGCACCGTACTCCGGTTGCACCATGGGTGAATTCTTCCGCGACCGCGGTGAAGACGCGCTGATCGTTTATGACGATCTGTCCAAGCAAGCAGTGGCTTACCGCCAGATTTCCCTGCTGCTGCGCCGTCCACCAGGCCGTGAAGCTTATCCAGGCGACGTGTTCTATCTCCACTCCCGTCTGCTGGAGCGCGCATCCCGCGTTTCGGAAGAATACGTAGAGAAGTTCACCAACGGCGCAGTGACCGGCAAAACCGGTTCCCTGACCGCACTGCCGATCATCGAAACCCAGGCTGGCGACGTTTCCGCGTTCGTTCCGACCAACGTGATTTCCATCACCGACGGTCAGATCTTCCTGGAATCGGCCATGTTCAACTCCGGGATCCGTCCTGCAGTGAACGCCGGTGTTTCGGTATCCCGTGTGGGTGGTGCCGCGCAGACCAAGATCATCAAGAAGCTCTCCGGTGGTATCCGTACCGCTCTGGCTCAGTACCGTGAACTGGCGGCATTCGCCCAGTTCGCTTCTGACCTGGACGAAGCGACCCGCAAGCAACTTGAGCATGGTCAGCGCGTTACCGAGCTGATGAAGCAGAAGCAATACGCACCAATGTCGATCGCTGACATGGCGCTGTCGCTGTATGCCGCTGAGCGTGGGTTCCTGACTGACGTTGAAATCGCCAAGATCGGCAGCTTCGAGCAAGCGCTGATTGCTTTCTTCAACCGCGATCACGCCGATTTGATGGCGAAGATCAACGTGAAGGGTGACTTCAATGACGAAATCGACGCTGGCATGAAAGCCGGTATCGAGAAGTTCAAGGCCACCCAAACCTGGTAAGCCGCAGCGGGAGCCGCGAGGCTCCCGCTTGCTAACCTGATAGGTGTTACATGGCAGGCGCAAAAGAGATTCGCAGTAAGATTGCGAGCATCAAAAGCACGCAAAAGATTACCAGCGCCATGGAAAAAGTGGCGGTCAGCAAAATGCGCAAGGCACAAATGCGCATGGCTGCTAGCCGTCCTTATGCGGAGCGCATCCGCCAGGTTATTGGGCATCTGGCCAACGCCAACCCGGAATACCGCCACCCGTTCATGATCGACCGCGAAGTAAAGCGTGTCGGTTATGTCGTAGTGAGCAGTGACCGTGGTCTGTGCGGCGGCTTGAACACCAACCTGTTCAAGGCCTTGGTCAAGGACATGGCGGTAAACCGCGATAACGGCGTCGAGATTGATCTGTGCGTAGTTGGTAGCAAGGGTGCGGCCTTTTTCCGCAACTTCGGCGGTAACGTCGTTGCAGCTATCAGCCACCTGGGTGAAGAGCCGTCGATCAATGATCTGATCGGCAGCGTCAAGGTGATGCTGGATGCCTACCTGGATGGCCGTATTGATCGCCTGTCCGTGGTGTCCAACAAGTTCATCAACACCATGACGCAACAGCCTACCGTGGAGCAGTTGATTCCATTGGTGGCGACCCCGGATCAAGAACTCAAGCACCACTGGGACTATCTCTACGAACCGGATGCCAAAGAGCTGCTTGACGGCTTGATGGTCCGTTACGTCGAGTCGCAGGTCTACCAGGCGGTGGTCGAGAACAACGCGGCTGAACAAGCTGCGCGGATGATCGCGATGAAGAACGCTACCGACAACGCCGGTGATTTGATCAGCGATTTGCAGCTGATCTACAACAAGGCGCGTCAGGCTGCGATCACCCAAGAGATCTCGGAAATCGTCGGCGGCGCTGCCGCGGTTTAACGGTTCAAATATTCAGAGGATCCAGCTATGAGTAGCGGACGTATCGTTCAAATCATCGGCGCCGTTATCGACGTGGAATTTCCACGCGACAGCGTACCGAGCATCTACAACGCTTTGAAAGTACAAAGCGATGCCGGCACCACTCTGGAAGTTCAGCAGCAGCTGGGCGACGGCGTGGTTCGTACCATTGCGATGGGTTCCACCGAAGGCTTGAAGCGCGGTCTGGAAGTCACCGACTCTGGCGCAGCCATCTCCGTACCGGTCGGTAAAGCGACTCTGGGCCGTATCATGGACGTCCTCGGTAACCCGATCGACGAAGCTGGCCCGATCGACACCGAAGAGCGCTGGGGCATTCACCGTCCGGCACCTTCGTTCGCTGAACAGGCAGGCGGCAACGACCTGCTGGAAACCGGCATCAAGGTTATCGACCTGGTTTGCCCGTTTGCCAAAGGCGGTAAAGTCGGTCTGTTCGGTGGTGCCGGTGTAGGCAAAACCGTAAACATGATGGAACTGATCCGTAACATCGCCATCGAGCACAGCGGTTATTCCGTGTTCGCTGGTGTGGGCGAGCGTACCCGTGAGGGTAACGACTTCTACCACGAGATGAAGGACTCCAACGTTCTGGACAAAGTGGCACTGGTTTACGGTCAGATGAACGAGCCGCCGGGTAACCGTCTGCGCGTAGCACTGACTGGCCTGACCATGGCCGAGAAGTTCCGTGACGAAGGTAACGACGTTCTGCTGTTCGTCGACAACATCTATCGTTACACCCTGGCCGGTACTGAAGTATCCGCACTGCTGGGCCGTATGCCTTCCGCAGTAGGTTACCAGCCGACCCTGGCTGAAGAGATGGGCGTTCTGCAAGAACGTATCACTTCGACCAAGGAAGGTTCGATCACTTCGATCCAGGCGGTATACGTACCTGCGGATGACTTGACCGACCCGTCGCCAGCGACCACCTTCGCCCACTTGGACGCCACCGTCGTTCTGTCCCGTGACATCGCTTCCCTGGGTATCTACCCGGCGGTCGATCCACTTGACTCGACTTCGCGCCAGCTGGATCCGAACGTAATCGGCCAGGACCACTACGACACCGCTCGCGGCGTCCAGTACGTTCTGCAACGTTACAAAGAGCTGAAAGACATCATCGCGATCCTGGGTATGGACGAACTTTCGGAAGCCGACAAACAGTTGGTTAACCGTGCTCGTAAGATCCAGCGCTTCTTGTCGCAGCCGTTCTTCGTGGCTGAAGTCTTCACCGGTGCTTCGGGTAAATACGTTTCCCTGAAAGACACCATTGCTGGCTTCAAAGGCATCCTCAACGGTGACTACGACCACCTGCCAGAACAAGCGTTCTACATGGTTGGCGGCATCGAAGAAGCGATCGAGAAAGCCAAGAAACTGTAATCCCGGCGCCCGGCAACGGGCGCTAATTTAGGTTGAGGCAATCAGATGGCTATGACAGTCCATTGCGATATCGTCAGCGCGGAAGGAGAAATCTTTTCCGGCCTGGTCGAGATGGTGATTGCGCACGGTGCACTGGGTGATCTTGGTATCGCTCTGGGCCACGCGCCGCTGATCACTAATCTCAAGCCGGGTCCTATCCGCCTGATCAAGCAGGGCGGGGAAGCCGAGGTGTTTTACATCTCCGGTGGTTTCCTCGAGGTTCAGCCGAACATGGTCAAGGTTCTTGCCGACACCGTGCAACGCGCAGCCGACCTGGATGAAGCCTCCGCTCTGGAAGCCGTTAAGGCTGCCGAGAAGGCCTTGCATGAAAAAGGTTCGGAGTTCGATTACGGCTCCGCTGCCGCTCGTCTGGCCGAGGCCGCAGCTCAGCTGCGTACCGTCCAGCAGATCCGCAAGAAGTTTGGCGGTTAATCCGTCAGCCGCTTGTTGTGCGATTGATTAAAAAGGGTAGCCTCGGCTACCCTTTTTTCTTTTCCGAATTCCCAAAACCCGGTCGCAGTTGCTGACCACCCAGGATTGGTAGCCAGTCATGTCTCTCGAAATTGTAATCCTCGCGGCCGGTCAAGGCACCCGTATGCGTTCGGCACTGCCGAAAGTGCTGCACCCGATTGCTGGCAACTCCATGCTTGGCCATGTTATCCACAGCGCCCGTCAACTCGATCCGCAGCGGATTCATGTGGTGATCGGCCATGGCGCCGACGCCGTGCGAGAACGCCTGGTGGCTGACGATCTGAATTTCGTGCTGCAGGATAAACAACTCGGCACTGGCCATGCCACCGCCCAGGCCGTGCCGTTTATCACCGCTGACACAGTATTGATCCTCTACGGCGACGTGCCGCTGATCGAAGTCGAAACCCTGCAACGCCTGCTCAAGCAAGTCGTTCCGGGGCAGATGGGCTTGCTGACCGTCGAACTCGATGACCCGACCGGTTATGGCCGCATCGTGCGCGATGCCGACGGCAAGGTCGCGGCGATTGTCGAGCACAAGGACGCCAGCGAAGCACAGCGCGCGATCACTGAAGGCAACACCGGCATTCTTGCAGTGCCTGCCGCTCACTTGGCTGACTGGATGGGTCGCCTGTCGAACAACAACGTTCAGGGTGAGTACTACCTGACCGACGTGATCGAAATGGCGGTCAGCGACGGCTTGGTTGTCGCGACTGAGCAACCTCACGATCCAATGGAAGTGCAGGGCGCCAATGATCGCAAGCAGCTCGCCGAACTGGAGCGCCATTACCAATTGCGTGCTGGCCGCCGCCTGATGGCCCAAGGCGTGACTTTGCGCGATCCGGCTCGCTTCGACGTACGCGGTGAAGTGACCGTTGGTCGCGACGTAATGATCGACATCAACGTGATTCTCGAAGGCAAGGTTGTCATTGAAGACGACGTGGTGATCGGCCCGAACTGCGTGATCAAGGACAGCACCCTGCGCAAAGGCGTGGTGATCAAGGCCAATAGTCACATTGAAGGCGCGATTATGGGCGAAGGTAGCGACGCTGGCCCGTTCGCGCGTTTGCGTCCGGGCACAGTGCTCGAAGCTCGCGCGCATGTGGGTAACTTTGTCGAACTGAAGAACTCCCACATGGGCGAGGGCGCCAAGGCCGGACATCTCACGTACTTGGGTGACGCCGAAATCGGCGCGCGCACCAACATTGGCGCTGGCACCATCACTTGCAACTACGATGGCGCCAACAAGTGGAAAACCGTGTTGGGTGAAGATGTATTCATCGGTTCCAACAATTCGCTGGTAGCGCCTGTGGATATCTCTGCTGGTGCGACCACTGCGGCGGGTTCGACCATTACCCAGAATGTGGATAAAGCACAGTTGGCGGTAGGCCGCGCGCGGCAGAAGAACATCGATGGCTGGAAGCGGCCAGAGAAGATCAAAAAGAGTTGAGTTATCCACAACGGCTTGAAGATAAAAAGATCGTCCGGTAACGGACGATCTTTTTTTTGCCCGCGGCTTGACGATTTCCGGCCAATAGGTTTTGATTGCTTACGTTATCTTTCGAATCGAAACTTAGGCTCCCATGTCGAAACGCAATACACCGCAACGTCGCCGCAATATTCTCGCTTTGCTCAATGAACAGGGTGAAGTCAGCGTGGACGAGTTGGCCAAGCGCTTCGAAACTTCGGAAGTCACGATTCGCAAGGATCTCGCTGCGCTGGAAAGTCATGGTCTGTTGTTACGCCGTTACGGCGGGGCGATTACCCTGCCGCAGGAACTGGTCGCAGACACCAGCCAAGTAGTCTCCAAACACAAACAGGCGATTGCCCGCGCTGCCGTGACGCGCATTCGCGAGCACGCGCGCATCATCATCGACAGCGGCAGCACCACCGCCGCGATGATTCCAGAACTCGGCCAGCAGCCGGGACTGGTGGTCATGACCAACTCCCTGCACGTCGCCAACGCCTTGAGCGAACTCGAACACGAGCCTGTTCTGTTGATGACCGGCGGCACCTGGGATCCGCACTCGGAATCGTTCCAGGGCCAGGTCGCCGAGCAGGTACTACGCTCTTACGACTTCGACCAGTTGTTTATCGGTGCCGATGGCATCGACCTGGTGCGTGGTACCACCACGTTCAACGAATTGCTTGGCCTGAGCCGGGTGATGGCGGATGTAGCGCGGGAAGTGATCGTGATGGTCGAGGCCGACAAGATCGGCCGCAAGATTCCCAATCTGGAGCTGCCATGGAGCAGCGTCCATACCCTAATCACCGATGAGCGCTTGCCCCAAGAGGCACGCGATCAGATTCAGGCCCGCGGTATCAATCTGATTTGCGCGGCTGTCAGTCAGGAGAAATAAGCATGTGTGGAATTGTCGGCGCCGTTGCTGAACGTAATATTACCGCCATCCTGCTCGAAGGCCTCAAGCGCCTCGAATACCGCGGCTATGACAGCGCCGGTGTGGCGGTCTACACCAACGACCAGACCCTTGAGCGCATGCGTCGCCCGGGCAAGGTCAGCGAGCTGGAAACCGCTCTGGCCGAACACCCGCTGGTCGGTCGTCTGGGCATTGCCCATACACGTTGGGCAACCCACGGCGCGCCGTGCGAGCGCAACGCCCACCCGATGTTTTCCGAAGGCATCGCGGTGGTGCACAACGGCATCATCGAAAACCACGAAGCGCTGCGCGAGCAACTGAAGGCGCTGGGCTATGTGTTCACCTCCGATACCGACACCGAAGTCATCGCCCACCTGCTCAATCACAAGCTCAAGGATTTGCACGATCTGACCGTTGCCCTCAAGGCGACCGTCAAGGAACTGCATGGTGCTTATGGCCTGGCCGTGATCAGCGCGCAGCAGCCGGATCGCCTGATTGCCGCGCGCAGTGGCAGTCCACTGGTGATCGGCCTGGGTCTGGGCGAGAACTTCCTTGCATCCGATCAACTGGCGCTGCGTCAGGTCACCGACCGTTTCATGTACCTGGAAGAGGGCGACATCGCCGAAATCCAGCGTGACAAGGTGCAGATCTGGGACGTCAACGGCGTGGCCGTCGAGCGTCAAACCGTGCAGTACACCGACGGCGCCGAAGCTGCCGACAAGGGCGAGTATCGCCACTACATGCTCAAGGAAATCCACGAGCAACCGACCGTGGTCCAGCGCACCCTCGAAGGTCGCCTCAGCCACAATCAGGTACTGGTGCAAGCCTTCGGCCCGCAGGCTGCCGAGCTGTTTGCCAAAGTACGCAACGTGCAGATCGTCGCCTGCGGCACCAGCTACCACGCGGGCATGGTTGCGCGTTACTGGCTCGAAGAGCTGGCCGGCATCCCGTGCCAGGTCGAAGTCGCCAGTGAATTCCGCTATCGCAAAGTCGTGGTGCAGCCGGACACGCTGTTCGTGACCATCTCGCAGTCCGGCGAAACCGCTGACACCCTGGCTGCACTGCGCAACGCCAAGGAACTGGGTTTCCTCGCCAGCCTAGCCATCTGCAACGTCGGCATCAGCTCGCTGGTGCGTGAATCCGACCTGACCCTGCTGACTCAGGCCGGTCGCGAAATCGGCGTGGCCTCGACCAAAGCCTTCACCACGCAACTGGTCGGTCTGCTGTTACTGACTCTGTCCCTGGGCCAAGTGCGCGGCACGCTCGCCGAGGGCGTTGAAGCCCGCCTGGTAGAAGAACTGCGCCGTCTGCCGACTCGCCTCGGTGAAGCGTTGGCGATGGACAGCACCGTGGAAAAAATCGCCGAGCTGTTCGCCGAGAAGAACCACACGCTGTTCCTCGGTCGTGGCGCGCAATTCCCGGTAGCGATGGAAGGTGCCTTGAAGCTCAAGGAAATCTCCTATATCCACGCCGAAGCCTACCCGGCCGGCGAACTCAAGCATGGCCCGCTGGCGCTTGTGGATAACGACATGCCGGTGGTCACTGTCGCGCCGAACAACGAACTGCTGGAGAAGCTCAAATCCAACCTGCAGGAAGTCCGCGCGCGTGGCGGCGAACTGATTGTGTTCGCCGACGAGAAGGCCGGGATGACCAACGGCGAAGGCACGCACGTGGTGCAGATGCCGCACATCCACGACATCCTGTCGCCGATCCTCTACACCATTCCGCTGCAACTGTTGTCGTACTACGTCGCTGTGCTCAAAGGCACTGACGTGGATCAGCCACGTAACTTGGCGAAATCGGTCACTGTGGAATAAGTTATCCACAGAGCGAATGGTTCGAACTGTGCGACAACCAAAAAAGCCCCTGACGTCAGGGGCTTTTTCATTTGCGTGTCACCGTCGTGGCTCTGTGCACGGCAGATGAGCGTAAGCGTTATGAAATCTCGACTAGTGGGCCTGTGATTGCTCCTTCAAGCCAGCTCTCAAACTCAATCAGAGATTGTCCCTTAGCTATCGGCGCGTAGTAGACCAGGCGCAAGTGCCGTTCGATATCGATCGTCAATGTGGTGTGTTCCAACGTGATATTGCCGAATGACTCAATCGACAAATGCCGAATACCTTGGCAGGGGCCGTGGATGTCCTGCCTTGACCACCAGCCCTTGAATTCTGCACTGACGTTTTCAAGCTCACTTACGAGCGAAGCAATGTCGCTGTCCTTGGACGCGTGCACATACTCCCTGCGAAAACTCGAAAGCATCTGGATCACTTGGTCGTCCCAAGGGCAGAACAGTGATCGCGTGTGCGGATCGGTAAACAGCATCCACAACATGTTGCGTTGCTCGGGTGATTTATCTGAAAACCTGAAGATTCGATCAGCCGCGCAGTTCCAGGCCAGAACATCCCAACGAAGATTCAATACATAAGCCGGTCGAAGGGGCATATCCGCCATCAAGCGGTGGACAATCTTGGGCACAACGCACCATGTCTTGCCTTCCTCGGCCGGTGGACGCTGATGGGAGAGGAGGTAAAGGTGTCGGCGCTCGATTGCGCTGAGCTTCAGTACTCGGCACAGATTGTCCAGAAAGGCGGGTGACACACCGATGTCGCGGCCCTGTTCGAGCCATGTGTACCAGGACACTCCAACACCTGCCAACGCCGCTACTTCTTCACGACGTAGCCCGGGTGTCCTGCGTCTGCCACTCGGAGGTAACCCAGCTTCTGCTGGCGATATACGCTCGCGGCGACTGCGCAAAAAATCAGCGAGGTCCTGCCGAGTGCGATCCAGAATCCTTTCCATTATCCAGTTACTCCTTGTAACACCATAAGCAGTGGCCATTGTACGGACTATTAGCTTGCTAAAGAATCCGCGTTGCCCGGACACAGGGCCAATTCGTCCGCACTGGATTATCGCGGGTTCTATGCCAAGGAGTAGAACGGATGTATCAGGCACTTTTGCAGGATAAGCTCGAGACCCTGCGCACCACTGGGCAATATCGGCAACCGATCGGCGCATGCGCGAGATGACCCACGTAAACCTGACACGCTTCGTGCAGACCTTGCTCGACCGCAAGGATCGCATGAGCATGGCTGTCGGCCTCGAAGTTCGAGTGCCGTTCTGCGATCACCGACTGGTTGAATATGCCTTCAACATCCCGTGGGCGATCAAGGCTTTTGACGGCCGCGAGAAGAGCGTTTTACGCGCAGCGACCCGGGATCTGCTTCCCGCCTCGATTTCCGATCGTGTGAAGAGTCCGTACCCGTCCACGCAAGACCCAGCTTATGAGGCCGTTCTGCGGGCGGATCTGGCCGCCATCATGGCTGATCCCAATGCGCCGGTTCGCGCACTGCTCGACAGCCAGCAAGTCAGTGACACCCTTACGCGCCAACTGGGCAGCAACTCTCCTATGTACGATCGCATGGGCATGGAGCTGGCGGTGGGACTCAATGCATGGCTCACCGAGTATGACGTGAACCTGGTGATCTGATGAAGCGCGGGGGTGGCTGTTGCAGCGCCCCCGCGCGTCGTAAAAAGGAGAAAGTAATGTCCAAGACAATTCCGGCACCCGTGTACCTGATTGCCATTGGCGCCTTTGCGCTAGGGATGGCGTCATATGTAACCGCTGGCCTGATCCCGATGATCGAGCATGCGTTTGATGTACAAGTTGCCGTCGCTGCGCAACTGGTCACCGCGTTTACCCTGGCTTATGGCATTGGCTCGCCTGTGTTCGTTGCGATACTGCCGGCCAAGCGACAGCGGCTTGGCCTACTGGTCGCTTTGGCACTGTTCGTTATCGCTAACGTGGCAAGTGCCCTGGTCGATAACTTCGCAGCACTGCTGGTTTGCAGAGCGGTGGCAGGCATCGGCGCAGGTGTTTACCTCGCCACCGGAATCGCTGCATCGGCGGCAGTATCAGCACCGGAAAAACGTGGCAAAGCCATCGCCGTGATCATGGGTGGCATGGCCAGCGGGACAGTCCTCGGGGTACCAGTCAGCCTGCTGCTCGCCGAGCAATTTGGCTGGCAGATGGCACTGTGGCTGGTGGCCTTCCTCGGGCTGATTTCGTGGTTGGGTCTGATCTTCAAACTGCCTGCGATTCCCGCAGGTCCAGTGATGCCGATGAGTCGCAAGCTTGCCCTGCTGGCAGACAGGAATGTGCTGACCATTCTGATGGTTTCGCTTCTGGCGGCAGTCGCCAGTCTGGGCATGTACACCTTTATGGTTCCGCTGATGGCCGATCCTGAATATGGCGCGGTGCAAAATATAACGCCGTATCTCTGGGTGTGGGGACTGGGCGGTGTCGTCGGCAGTTTCCTTGTTGGCCCTCTGGCTGATCGTATCAAGGGACCGATGCTCACGTTTCTGATTCTGGTCATTCTCAGCGTCGCATTGTTCGCGCTGCCGGCAGCCGCTGCGGTAACGCCTTGGCTGGCAATGATCCCGATTGCTATATGGGGGGCCGTCGGCTGGGCGCTGCAAGTGCCGCAGAATAATGAGCTGATTGCAGCACGCGACCATAAAGGTGACGGCAATCTTGCCGTTGCTCTGAATGAATCGGCGCTCTATCTGGGCAGCGCATTGGGGGCCGCAGCCGGGGGATTCATCCTGCTCCTGCAAATGCCGGGCTGGACATTGGCTATCAGCGCAGGCGCGGTATCGGTCGCCGCCACCCTCTTGCAGATTCTGCAGTTACGCAACAGGAAAGTACTCGCCGACAACTGCTCTGCAGGCGTTTCCGTACAGTAACGACCCATAGTCTGCTGTTGCATCAAAGTGCCGAGTGATCGGCACTTTGATTGCGTGCCGTCTGGAATTACCTGGCGTTGTGCATGGGTGCGCGCGCATTCATATAAATAGCCGAAACCATAACTACTTATACAAGTTATATCGTGGAGGTGAATTCATGGAAGAGTCATGTGGCGTTGCCCATGTTTTTTGTTTGACTGATGTTGAGAAAGAAGCAATTCGCGACGCCCTGGTGGATATTTGCTACGAGCCTACAGGCGATTGCAATTCCATCCAGAAGATCCGCACAACGGCTTATCGAGTATTTCCGGAACGTTTACTGGCAAAACTTGAATCACTTAAAAGTGACGACGCGTCTTTCTGCGTATTCGAGAATCTGCCAGTGGATCAGGCCAGTGGAAGTCCGCAGCGAGATGCAGACAGTCTGGGTTTCAAAAACGGTTATCTCTCGGAAAATGTATTGGTGGCGTTTGACCGAACTGCCTCGGGTAACTGCGGCGTTTTATCCGGACATGGTCATTCCTGTCGACGATGCAGCAAAGAATGCCTATGCAAAGTTTTATCACGCGCTGAAACAGGTTGCACACGGCGTTGATATACAGCCGGGCAAGTTGGTCTACGTAAATAATCGATTCACCCTGCACTCGCGTGACAGGTTCACTCCCGGCTTTGACCCAAATGGTCAAGCCTGGCGCTGGGTTCAACGGGTGTTTCTGACTAATAACTTGTGGAATTTCCGGACCTTTAAAAAGAACGGCCCGCGCATCTTTTTCCCCACCGCGCACTGAATTCAAGAGGTAATGTAAATGTTGGCTCCAAACAGCTACACATCAATTATCCATAACATTGGCACGTTCCTGACGGGTGATCTTGAAAGACCACTGATTGATGCGGATACGCTTGTCAGCGTCGATGGCATCATTACTTACATCGGGCAGGCCAAGGACGTTGATTTTGCCAATGCAGACCTGCTGATCGACGCGAAACAGACCACCGTCATGCCAGGGTTGATCGACAATCACACCCACCCGACCCTCGGTGAGTACAGCCCGCGCTCCGGCAATCACAACTGGATCTGGCACTCATTGCAGGGCGGCGTCACCACCATGATTTCCGCCGGCGAAGTCCACGTTCCAGGTCTGCCGACTGATAGGGTCGGCATGATGGCCATGGCCATAGCCGCGCAACGCTCGTTTGCCAATGTGCGTCCTTCCGGGATCAAGATGGAAGCCGGTGCGCCGCTGCTCAATGACGAGTTTTCCGATCAGGACTTCGCCGAAATGGCCACTCAAGGCATTCGCCAGTTGGGTGAGGTCGGCATCGGTCCCGTCAAATCCGTGAGTCGCGCAGCCGAGTTGGTCAAGATGGCCCGCAAACACGGCATGACCTCCATCACCCATACGGGCGGCCCGTCCATCTCTGCCTCACAGAAAATGGGCGCAGAAGAGATCCTCGAAATTGCCCCGGACATCATCGGCCACATAAATGGCGGCTACACCGCACTCGCGCCCAACCAGATTCGCTGCCTGTGTGAAGGCTGCCTCGGTGCGCTGGAAATCGTGCACAACGGTAATGAGTTCGCGGCGGTGACCACGTTGAACTACGCGCGAGAACTCAATCAGCTGGATCGCATTGTGATCGGTACCGATTCTCCTGCCGGATGTGGGGTGCCCGCCCTCGGCATGCTCAGAGCCATCGCTTTGCTCAGTAGTTTTGGCGATGTACCTGCGGAAAAAGCTGTGTGCTTTGCGACCGGCAATACAGCAAAGGTCAGAAAACTCAATCGTGGAATTCTGAGTGTCGGCAGGGAAGCGGACTTGTTGGTTGCGTGCGGCCCGCTGGGTGGCGCACAGCCTGGCGTACTGGGCAGTTTCAGCAGTGGTGACCTGCCGAGCATCACCGCGATTCTGATTGATGGGCGCCTGGTCGTCAGACAGTCCAAAAACCCCCCGCCACCATCGGTTTCACCCGAGATAACTCTCCACTCTTAATGGATGCGTCCCGAGCGGGACGCAGTCTGAGTACTAATGTATGCATAGAATTCTCGGTGAAATAACCAAGAGGGGACCTACGGTGCTCGCCTCCGGGTGTGCGATTGGCTTGGTCATTCCTGATCTTGCAGCCCTGGCCAGACCGTTACTGCCGGTCATGGTCTTTATATTCGTGCTCGGCACGCTCCTGCGTATCAATAACGCGGAGGTCATCAAAGCGGCAAAAAACCTGAAAATATCACTGATATTTCCAGCGCTGATGGTGGTGGCGTGTCCGTATTTTTTCGGGATGCTGTCGCTGTATATCAGCGGTAATCAGGAACTGTCGCTTGCCATCGCGATTGCGGTTGCCGCTCCACCGGCCAGTGGTAATGCAGCGGTGGCGAGAATGCTCGGGCTTGACCCTTCCATGTCGCTGGTCACTGCGCTGTGCTCGATGGCAATCATTCCGATAACGGCGCCGCTGATCCTGCATGTATTTGCCGACGGCCTTTCCCTTTCGATCGACCCGATCGACCTTGCCATCAGACTTGCCATATTGATTGGCGGGGCCGAAGGTGCGGCCATATTGATCCGGCGCTTTTCGCAATCGTTTGTCGCCACGTATGGTCTGGCCATCGACGGTATTGTGGTCATTGCGCTGTTCTTGTTTGCAATTGGAACGATGGCGGGCATGCAAAGCATTATTCTGCAAACGCCGTCGCTGGCGATCTCAATGATCCTCATCGCTTACGGCGTAAATGTTTGCATGCAACTGCTCATGGGCTGCTTGTACCCTGGGTCGCTGGTGTCCAGATTCACCATGGCGCTGAATGGCGGAAACCGCAATGTCGGATTGTTATGGTCCGCACTGGGCTTCAGTCTTTCGCCGACCATGGCCCTGTATTTCGCCTGCAGTCAGTTACCCATCCATACCATGCCGAAAATACTGCAGTTTGTTTTGCCCAGAATTGAAGGCCTGTTTAAAAAGCCCGGTTTAACCCAGAGTTGAGCCTGATCGATGATCTTCTGGAACTCGATGAAATGATGCTTACACCCGAAAAAATTCAGCAGATAGCCACGCACTCTTTGCTTGAATCGAAACATTGCTCGTGTATTCGAGGTCTGTCGCGTGGCTGGGAGAGTCTGCCTGGCGCGCTGGCGGCGAGCACACTCCTGAAATGGGTCGGCCAGGTCAGCATCGGTAAAGAAGCGGAGCCGACCCTCGATGAATATCACCCGGCCGCAACGCACTTCCGGTCTGAAGATGCACCGATCTGCTTCGTGTGACCAGTAGCTTCTACAGCAACTTGATCGACGGCCAGCTCACCGAACCTGTGACATTTCTCCATCCGCTCCCAAACGTCATCACAAGGAACTGCCAGAACTTGCAATGACGCACATCAGTACGCAGCAAGCCTTCGAAAGGTCATTGGCTGTGCACAAAACCCATCCTTGGGACGCAATGTTCAACCCTGCGCTTGTTGCACGTGTGTACCGAAGGTTTTTCCTCGGTGCCAGCGAGGAACAATTGAGTATGAGAGTTTGAACGGCATTACGCAGGGGCTGCTGGAGAGTGTCTAGAAAACCCGGGGAGATTCATTATCGACTATCGTCAGTATTTTTGACGCTCAGCATTTCTATTTCCACGTTCGTGAACTTGAGTAAGCCTGATAATGACTACCCTGCTTTCTTCACAATCTATCAGTCACGATAATACCTTTGGCCCTTTGTTCGCTGATATTTCCTTCGGCCTTAAAAAAGGTGACCGCATCGGCCTCATTGGTCATAACGGTTGTGGCAAAAGTACCCTGCTGAGAATCCTTAGCGGCGATCTCGCTGCAACTTCCGGCACCATTACCCTGTCAAGCCAATGCCGGATGGCACGGGTTGAACAGCATCTGCCCGCGGACCTGAATGCTTACACACTCCTCGAGGCGGTAATCAATCATGCTCCAGACAGTTTGCATCAATACGAACGCTGGCAGGTCGAAGCGCTGCTGGCCAGTTTGGGGTTTGATGAAGCTGCCTGGAAATTGACTGCCGGAACGCTCAGCGGAGGGCAGCACACGCGCCTTCTGTTGGCCCGTGCACTGATCCGGCAGCCGGACTTATTGTTGTTGGACGAACCCAGTAACCATTTGGATTTGCCCACGTTACTTTGGCTTGAACACTTCCTGAAAACCTGGGGGGCAGCTTTGTCTTGGTATCCCATGACCGCAGCCTTTTAGATAACGTCACCAACTGCACATGGGTATTACGCGACCAGACCCTGCAGTTTATTCGACTACCCTGCACGCAGGCGCGTGAAGCTCTAGCAGAGAAAGATATTGCAGATACCCACCGCCGTCAGGCCGAGCAAAAAGAGATTGACCGAGTTGCAAAAAGCGCTAAACGCCTGGCAATCTGGGGCAGCGTCTACGATAGCGAGAAGCTGGCGCGCAAAGCCAAACAAATGGAGAAACAGGTCGACCGGATGAAGGATGACCAGACTCAGGTCACTGCAGGTACTCAGTGGCAGTTGCGTCTTAATGGCGAAGCGTTAACAGCCGACCGTTTGTTAGAGCTATCACATTTGCAGGTTCGGCCCGCGTCAGATGCACCAGTGCTGTTCGAACTGGGCGAAATTCGGGTTAAATGCGGTGACCGGATTGCACTTGTTGGCCGCAATGGCTGTGGTAAATCCTCACTCCTGCATACCCTATGGCGCGCCTTCTGTTCTCCAGAGGCAATGGAGGATGGCGTGGTATTCCACCCGAAAGTACGCGTCGGTTACTATGATCAGAGCCTGCAGCAGCTGCGTGACGATGACACCTTAAACGAAGCACTCGTCCCTTTTTCGTCGCTTACAGATGACCAGAGAAAAATGGCACTAATAAGTGCCGGTTTCCCATACCTGCGCCATCAACAAAAGGTGAGCACCCTGAGCGGCGGCGAGCGTTCACGGTTGTTGTTTATCGGTCTCACACTGGCAAACTATTCGTTGTTGTTGCTTGATGAGCCTACTAACCACCTGGATATGGAAGGTAAAGAGGAACTGGCGGAAACGCTAAAGTTGTTCAGCGGCGCCGTATTGCTGGTTTCTCACGACCGTACACTGATTGAGCAAAGCTGTAATCGTTTCTGGTTAATAGATAACCATAGGCTGAAAGACTGGCACGATCTTGCGCCAGTGTATGCCAATCTGGCAAACGCTCATGTACCCATCACGTTAGCCGCGCCGTTGCAGGATGAACGATCGTTTGTATTGCCGGAATCAGAAGAACTCCTACTGACGACTCTGTTGGATCTGGAAAGTAAACTAGCGGAGGACCTAGCGCGTAAAGTCAAGCACCAGAAGCCAGAGTTACAGCGTGAGTGGCAGCAACAGATTGCTCAGCTCGGCGTCCTGCTCGATTTAGGGTAGCGCGTGGAGCACGGCCAAGTAGCTATAAACATCACTACGAAGACAGCGTGCTGCTCCGGGTCAGGCAATTCGAATACGGCAAGACCGCAACTGCGTGTCAAGGTTGAGCCTCTCTCCTAGGTGATCAACGCGCGCTTCAATCCCCAGCACCTCCCGAAAACCCATGCGGTGCAACTCCCGGTTGATGGTCGATCCATGCAATCCGACATTGAGGCCTTGGGCATCACCGAATAAATAGGGGAGGTCTTCGGCACTCAGTTTTTGGTGATAAATGGCGCTGCGCCGTATCGCAAAGGTCGGGTGCTGCAACTCACGCTATGCGGCCTCTATGTTTTTACTCCTGCGGGTGAATTGCAGCAGCTATATCTCCCATCACGGATGGGCTGACACACACACTTACAAAGTCTGCATTTGCGTAATACTGAAACATGGTCTTTATTCAGACGGGCACTGATTAGTTCAGACGTTACGCGGATCTTCCCTGATAAAACAGGGTCAGTCCGGGTCGAAAAGCTCAACTAATCAATGACTGCTTAATCTAAAATTGCTAATACCTCATCATTCTAACTAATGAGAATACAAAAATGAAAAATGAAGAAGTGATTGAATATGTATTGGAATCAGACAACCCAAATGTTTTTTCAGCTACCACAGAAAATGAAGACGTCTCTTTCTTCATGGATTCAGCCGATGATGAACTGATGCTTCAAGCAGTTTTCGGCCGCTGTTAATAGTTTGCTAGAAGCATGATAAAAAAGGTCATTCATAATGTTTGACCTTTTTTTGAATCAGCAGTTGCCTATTGAGCAAGGATTGTTCACTTGGAAAATAAAGCCATTATTCTTCTTGATAGCATTGATGCCAATGACACAATGTTATTCCAAAAGAATTATCTCATGAATGAAAAGCCAGTCATTCTAAAAGGAATGGGCAAGGATTGGCCCGCCATGAGGCGCTGGTCTGCGGACTTTTTCAGAAAAACTTATGGGCACGTTAAAGTACCTGTCTGTTACTACAAGACAAAACGGCAAGAGCTTTATAAAGACCAAACTAAAATGCCTCTGGGAGAGTACATAGATTTAGCACTAAAAAATAACGCTTTTGATAATAATGCTGAGTTACCCTATTTGGGTGGATGGATCTATCACAAAGATTATCCTGAGCTTCTAAATGATATAGACATGACCCTCCCTTGTTTTCCTGATAATTGGTTATACAAACTACCATCTTCAATCTCAATACCACCGACAAATTTGCTCATCGGCTATCAACACGTATCAAGCCCTTTGCATACAGATTCTTTTTTTGTTAATTCGGTGTTGACAATGATTGTGGGTCAAAAAAAAGCACGCTTGGTATCGCCATCCCATACATTTGCGGTTTCGAATGGGCAAGATTTATTTAATCCTGATATTGCGAATGAAGTACTCAAGCAAGGTGTCGATATTTTTGAAGGTGCAATATCGGCAGGTGATGCAATATATATTCCCCCAGGTTGGTGGCACAACGTAATAAACTGTGGATTCACTATCGCTGTTCAAAACTTACACGTAGACACTTGTAGGTTTCCACTTTTTGAACAGCAAATGCGTGGATTCGTTCTACCTCTATTAAGTAAAATTGAAGAATTAGGAAGAGCGGCCAGGGAGGAATTATTTAAAGCAGAAAAGACACTATCTCCACCCTTGTCTCATAAGATCGGGGGGTTTGTTGAGCATGAGAAAAATTATATCTTGTTTCTCAAAAAATCAGCAAAAAAGTCTGAAGATTACCTAAGCGGTTATCATCAGCAGAATTCTTTTGGTAACGAATAACCGATTCACCACAACCAAATTTATAACACATTAACTGAAAACTGTTTTTGCACGCTATCTTGCGGTACATATTGTTTAGACCGCTCTGAGATAATTTGCTCTAGATAACTGTAATATTTAATATCCCTGGAAAGCTGGCACTAAGTAAGGAAGCTATGTGACGGAGAAGAATCACTTAATTAGAATCGCTGTGGATGCACCTCCTGGATCATTAAAATCTCCTCGAAATTATGGGGCGCTACAGATAGCGAGTCTTGGTGCGCTTCCTCCACGAGCGCCATTGTCTTCGCCACTGCCAAACGTGGATATAGAGGGCGGCTGTGATATAAATATAAAAGATGAAGGGCATACTTACATTCTTTCTCCCAATGCGAATAGCAACCGTAACGTAGGTAATATTTCAGGGGCGGATTATTTAAATGGACTTAATTATCTTGCGAGTCAGGATGTTATTGTCCGTCATCTAATTATGAGTAAAGCAACGTTAGGGTTAACACAAGATGGCAGTGCTATTATCAGATTCCAGGACAAAGTTCCTGCCTTCGATGGATTGCTATCCTCTCCTGCCTGGATACCGTTCCGCACTGATAAATGGCCAGGAGCCCGACAAGTCTGTGAAATTGCCCCTAATCGGTGGGAGGCTTTCTGCCCTCACCATAGCATTCCTCCTATTCTGATAGAAGTCGTTCGTAACCCTGAAGAGAATCTCACTCTTTATGAAAACGGTATCATTAATCAGACTGCAGATACCGCCACTCCATTTAACTCAATGCCATCAGTAAATGGACAGCGTATTGTTAATAGAACATCTCTCAGAGCTATTCTTGTTTTCTCAGGCAAGCTTATTGGAGATGACAAAAAATCACTTCGCAAAGAAATTAAATGTATTTTAGAACAAACAAACTGCGGAGAACATGTAGGTTGGGCAAGAGCCTCTACACTATCTGATGATCCAGTACCGCTAAGAAATCTAATACCTTTAGATTGGCCGCCGATAGCATCGAGAGAAGGTATCACTCTAGCTTTTTCCGATTATTATCCTAATGCTACGGTAGCTTGGTCTATTGCGACGACTCTTCATCAAAATGGCATATGGTGCACGCCGGTTTCTGACAGCTATTCAGCGCCTAAAGTTAAAGCAGATATGCGATTAATGATAGTTTCTGGACCAACAGATGATGCTTGGGGGAGATATGCGTCAGTCATATTATGCCCCGCCTGGCGAAGTGAATCACAAGCCCAACAATTATATGTTGATACATTAAAGTCATCTATGTTTACCAGCGCGCATATACAATTGCTTGATGATTTATTAGATGATATATGTCCAAGCGTGATAATTGGTGCTATTCCAAGCATTTGTTTGAGTAATGTTAATTTTAAAAATTGATGTACCCATTGCAACTATTCAGCTAATGAGGTCCTAGCTATGAATATGATACACACAAAAGTGGATTTACATATTCCCCCGCTAAATAGTTCGAGCAAGGTTTGCGAGGATATAATTAAAACGTTTGGCCTGTCCGAAGAAGGGTGGATGGAGTCGCTATCAAATCTAGACATTCCTGCGGACGGAATTGTGCTGATAACAGGGGCAAGTGGTGTTGGTAAAAGTTTACTATTAAAAGATATTTCTCGCCATTTTACGAATGTAAGAGAAATACCAAATGACTTTGAGAAAGAGAAACCTATCGCCGAAATTATCCCTTATGGAGATGCAGGTGAGGTCATTCGCTATCTTTCCAAATTTGGGTTGGGAGAACCACGTATCCTGATTGGTCCTTTTTCGCACCTGTCTGATGGACAAAAAGAGCGCTTCCTTATTGCGTTAGCTTTACTAAAAGGTGTTGGGCCACTTGTTCTTGACGAGTTCACTACACGATTGGACAGGCGTACAGCTCTGATTGTAGCCATGAATTTAGGGAAAATTCTTCGCTCCAATAAACAAAGTGCTTTTATTGCAAGTTGCCACGATGACATTGTCGATTTCTTAAACCCAGACACTCATATTAAGCTTTGCTCTAACGGTAAACACAGTGTCTTCAACAGAAAACCAATTAGCCCGAATATATTACAAAGCCTTGAAATAACAATTAGAAAAGGCACTATAGACGATTATAAAAAACTTTCTCGCTATCATTATGAAAATGACAATAAAAATGACATTGATATGTTGGCGCCCCTAGTTGATCATGTTGTCACCGCTTACTCCAAGGGGGAGTTGGTGGGTGTTAATTTGTGTATTCGCCCGTGGCCAAAAGCGTTTGACATATTCCCTGCATTTTCGGAAATCAATAAATATGTGTTGCAATCATTTCGGGTTATTGTACATCCACAGTACCGTGGCATTGGATTAACCAAGGCATTAGACGTTATTCCCAACGCCGATACAAAGATACTCTTATCATGGTCTGCATTTTCTTCATATTACTCTTTCCCTATCCTTGCAAGCTATCAACGATTAAATAGCCCATTCGAAACAATGAGTTACGCAGAGACCTTGCTTCAAGCATTTGTTGAGCCACGACAAAACAATAAAAAGAAATCACTTCATCTCCTTATGGAGTGCAATCAACTTTGGCAAGCACTCACAAATGAAGAGAAAAAAATATTGAAGACGCTAATTGTAGATGCAGCCAGTGAGAAAAGTTTGCGTCTGGCACTCTTTCAGAGAAAAATATCTGGTTTGGATACTTCCGCTGAATCGATAAGCTTTATTAAATCGATTTTTCTACAACTTTACTCAAAATCTAGCAATGAAGTTTTACCCATGATGTTGGCTGAAACGGTTTATAGGCCTATGGCTATGTTTGTTAAAAATATAAGTGATGCCAATGTGACTGAGGTATCCCACCTTGCTTAAAAAAGAAAGCCTATGGGTATTACGTGGTGATGTCGTAATTCTTAGTGATGACAATCAACTTAAATTGGTCACAGAGAATGGCATAAAAACTATCACTCCCTCAAATTTACATACTGCTAATCTACTTCATCGATTGAGTACCGTAGGCATAGAAGTAGAATTGGATAATGAGCCAGGAGGAAGCCTTCTTCGAAAACTTAAAGATGCTAATCTCATACATACTGCGCCGCCTTATGGGATGACGCCGTTACAGACTTTGCAATGGTCGTGGAATGAAGCTGTTGCACCAAATAAAGAAATGAGTCAGCAGCTAAAAAACTCATCAATAGTAGTTGTCGGATGCGGTGGTACAGGAGCTTTAGTTGCACAAAGCCTTGCCGGTTCAGGTGTGGGGTCTTTCATTTTGATTGATTTCGACAAAGTAAGCATGAACAATCTTAATCGTCAGTTTGTTTTTGGTACGCACGATATTGGTCAATATAAAGCAGATGTACTTGCTCAAAGACTAATGGAAAATCAAAAAGTAGTCGACGCCACCTCCATTATAGCTGAGGTATCGTCCAGTAGGCAGTTAGCAAAGTTTGCGAAGGGAGCGGATTTAATAATCTGCTGCGCTGATGAACCTAAAGGAGCAATTCAGAGTTACGTCGCTAACGCAGCAGTCCAAGCAGGCACATCGGCGCTGTTTGGTGCCGTTGGTATTAATAACGGTATCCTGGGGCCACTTCTCAAAGAGAAATCTTCATTTCAGGCCTATCTGCGCTGGATTAAAGAGGTGCGTAGCGTTTGTAAAAAAACAATTGTTCCTGCGCGGTTTCCGTCCAATGGAATAACTAACTCGATTGTTGCTAACCTTATCGCGTGGGAAGCTTTTCAGTATTTGGCAAAAATGGGGCCTTCAAAAACAGATGGATGCACCTTAAACCTAAATTTCCATTCTTTTGAGTTTACAAAAAAACAGGTGTTTAAATAAAAAATGGGCGCATTAAAAATTTTAAAAAATAAGAACGATAACTTATTTTATACATTATCGATTTTTATGAATTCGGATGTTCAGAGAAGTTTATTCGTACTTTATCTGCTGCAACTTGGTGTTTCACAAGGAGAAATAGGTATTCTCCAATCTTTTTTATTCTTTTCTGCCGTAGCGTTAGAAATTCCATCTGGTCTACTCGCAGATCGATATGGTCGTAAAGTATCTCTTGTGATCGGCTTTTTAGGGCTGTTTATAAGTGGCATTGGTTTTATGCTTTTTTCATCTTTCATTCCTTTTGCAATTATATTTTGCCTGTTCGGCGCTAGTATTGCGATGGGCTCTGGTTCAGACAGGGCCTTGTTGTATGATAACTTACTAGCTGAAAATCGAGCTGAAGAGTATCCTAAGATAATATCGCGTGCCCGGGCCATTGGTGCGGTATCGTTAGGGTTGTCGATGCTATTGGGTGGCGTATTACAAGACACTTGGTCTTGGAATAGCGTGTACATCTTCTTTGCCATGTCAAAGCTGGTTGGCGCTATTGTTGTAACGCTAATTCCCGAAACCAAGCTTCCTTCTAGCTCACTAAACGCCCATAAAGCAAGCGACATGAACGACGAAAAAACAGAGGGGGTTCTTACATTATTAATTAACTTTTTCCGTTCCAAGAAAGGCGCGTTTCTGATGCCTTTATTTATTGGATATGCTTTGTTCGAACTTTCAACGATTCCGTTGTTTATCTATGGCCAACCATTCTTCTCCATGCAGGGCTTAGAGATTCCTGTAATTGCTGGTATTTATGCTGCCGTTGAAGCTATATCGGCAGGCATGTTCGTGGCTGCCGGGTTTATTTGTTCCAGGTTTTCTCTCGGTATCATTGCTTTTACTACTACTGTTATTGTTACTTTTCTTCTTTTTATTTTGTCATTGAATATCGGTACAATCACTTCAGTTGTAACTTTCCTACTGATCATGTCACTCCCCGCTATCTATGAAACTTCATATGAAACCTATATTCATGATAATGTCGAGTCACGTATTCGAGCTTCCTGTCTCTCTGTTGCAAACCTGGTTAACTCAGTTGTTATCGGCATCTCCTATACTGTGTTCGGTGGACTATTAGATCTATATGGTTTCTCGTTGACTTTGATCATAGTTGCAGCCACGTGTTTTGTTGGCTTGTTTGGCGTAGGTACGACATTGCTGTTAGGGAGGCAAAAAGTCCATTTTAAAAAACAAGAAGCTTAGATCGTTCAACTGCTGGCGGTTAGAGGCATGACATGTATGTAGTCCTGACTCAGATGTTCACCGACTGAGGACTGCTACCACTTAGAGGTTGATGAATGGATCGTTTCCAGGAAATGCAGGTGTTCGCCGCCGTCGCCCAGGAGCAGGGCTTCTCTGCGGCTGCGCGCCGCCTGGGTTTGTCCGCCGCGAGCGTTACCCGCGCGGTTGCAGCGCTGGAGCAACGCATCGGTACGCAATTGCTGATCCGCACTACACGTAGCGTGCATCTGAGCGAAGCGGGTCAGCGGTATCTGGAGGATTGTCGGAGAATTCTCGCCGAGGTGCAGGAAGCGGAGGATTCCGCCGCAGGCAGTCACACTCAACCGCGTGGGCAATTGACGGTGACGGCGCCGGTGTTGTTCGGCGAGCTGTTTGTCACACCGGTGATGGCCGGTTATCTGACGCAGTATCCAGACGTTTGCATCAATGCCGTGCTGGTCGACCGGATCGTCAGCATGGTCGAGGAAGGCATCGATGTGGCGGTGCGTATCGGCGAGCTGCCGGACAGCAATCAGCATGCGATTCGCGTGGGTGAAGTGCGGCGGGTGATTTGTGGTTCGCCGGCCTGGTTCGCGGCCAATGGTCGGCCGACTCATCCACAGGCACTGGCGAGCGCGCGGGTGGTGGCGACCTCCGCGATAGGCCATTTACGCAACTGGCCTTTTCTTGAGCATGGAGAACTGATCAGCGTGCGCCCGGAACCGCGCCTGGTGGTGACCGCCAATCAGGCTGCAATCAGTGCCGCTTGTCTGGGCTTGGGCCTGACCCGAGTGTTGTCCTATCAAGTCGCGAGCAAGGTCGCTTCGGGTGAACTGGAAATTGTCCTCGCCGATTTCGAACTGCCGCCGCTGCCGATTCATGTGGTGTATCAAGGTGGGCGCAAGGCCCCCGCGCGGGTGCGTAGTTTCGTCGACTATGCGGTGCAGGCTCTGCGTGAGCATCCGGCGCTGAAGAACGCGGCATTATTTCCTTCAATGAAATAATCGATTGCGAATGCTGGTGATTCTGTTGTTTTGACGATGGGTAGAAGATGACTGCCATCGGTGACGTCAGTCCAGAACGGCACCTCTACCAGCGGAGTCGACCATGCAACCGATCAAACTCTACAACTTCCCGCGTTCCGGCCATGCTCACCGTGTCGAGCTGATGTTGTCGCTGCTGCAATTGCCGACCGAACTGATCTTCGTCGACCTGGCCAAGGGCGAGCACAAGCAGCCGCAATACCTGGCCATCAATAGCTTCGGCCAAGTGCCGGCGATTGATGACAACGGCGTGGTACTCGCCGATTCCAACGCGATTCTGGTGTATCTGGCGCAGAAGTATGGCAATGGCCGTTGGTTGCCCAGCGATCCAGTGGGTGCCGCGCACGTGCAGCGCTGGTTGTCTGCGGCGGCCGGTCCAATTGCTTTCGGCCCGGCAGCGGCGCGGCTGATCACGGTGTTCGGGGCGAAACTCAACGCCGAAGAAGTGATCACCCGAGCCCATAACTTCCTCAAGGTGATGGACGCCGAACTCTGCAAGACGCCATTTCTGGCCGGCAGCGAACCAACCATCGCCGACGTCTCGGCCTACAGTTACATCGCTCATGCACCGGAAGGCAATGTGTCGCTGGACGGCTACGCCAACGTTCGCGCCTGGCTGGCGCGCGTCGAAGCCTTGCCCGGTTTTGTCGGTATGCCGCGCACCGTCGCCGGTCTGCAAACCACTGCTTGATACTCGCAATCCACACTGTGCCAATGGCGCGGGGGAGAGGTCGTGATGGAACGTTCACCGTGGCACGCTGGCGAACAGCAGTTGCAGGCACATGTCGGTGTTGCCGAAAGAATGGAGCAGTTCGGGCGTAAGGTGATTCGCAGCTGGATGCCGGATCAGCACCGTGAGTTCTATCAGCAATTGCCGTTCATGCTGTACGGCGCGGTGGACGCGCATGGCTACCCTTGGGCCAGCGTGCTCGAAGGCGCGCCGGGTTTCGCCCGGTCGCCTGAACCCACTGTGTTGCAGTTCGCCAGCCAGCCTGCGGCCGACGACCCGGCACAGTTGCAGGACGGAGCGGCAATCGGCTTGCTCGGAATCGAACTGCACACGCGGCGGCGCAATCGGCTCAACGGGCATGTCGCCAATCTGCGCGCGACAGGTTTCGATCTGACAGTCGATCAAGCCTTCGGCAACTGCCCGCAATACATCCAATTGCGCCAGTTTCAGCGCGTCCCGCTAAGTGATCCGGCGACGCGACCTGCTCAGCACCTGGAGGCACTGGATGACGCCGCCGTCGCCATGATCGAAAGCGCCGACACCTTCTTCGTCGCCAGTTACGTCGATGTCGATGGACAGCGCGCTGTAGATGTTTCCCATCGTGGCGGGCAGCCCGGTTTCGTCCGCGTCGAAGGCAATCGCCTGACCATCCCGGACTTCGCCGGCAACCTGCACTTCAACACCCTCGGCAACCTGCTGCTCAATCCCCGGGCCGGGTTGCTGTTCATCGACTTTTCCACAGGCGATGTGCTGCAACTCACCGGGCGCACTGAAATCGTTCTTGAGGGGCCGCAGATCGAAGCCTTTCAGGGCGCCGAGCGTTTGTGGACATTCGAAGTGGAAAAACTGGTGCGACGCCCGGCAGCATTGGCGTTGCGCTGGCGCTTCGACGGCATGTCGCCGACCAGTCTGTTGACCGGCAACTGGGCGCAGGCCGAGGCACGCTTGCAGGCGCAGGCACTGGGCGATCGCTGGCGGCCCCTGCGTGTCACGCGCATCCAGGCGGAAAGTCAGAACATTCGCTCGATCTATCTTGAGCCAGATGATGGTGCCGGTCTGCCGGTGTTTATGGCCGGTCAGCATCTGCCGCTGCGTTTCAGCCTCAATGGTGAATCGCAGATTCGCACTTACAGTCTGTCGAGTGCGCCGTCGGACGATTTCTTCCGCATCAGCGTCAAGCGTGACGGTTTGGTTTCCAGACACCTGCATGAACAAATCCGCGTCGGTGATGTGCTCGAGGCGCGCGCACCGAAGGGGCATTTCACCGTGGCGCCGCTGGAACATCGGCCATTGGTGTTGCTGGCGGCAGGGGTGGGAATCACGCCGTTGCTGTCGATGCTGCGCGAGGTGGTGTATCAGGGACTGCGCACGCGGGGCATTCGTCCGACCTGGTTCATCCAGAGTTCGCGCACCCTGGCCGATCAGCCGTTCGTGGCGGAGCTTGATCGATTGCTTGAAGACTCAGGCGATGCCGTAAGCGTGCTGCGCTTGCTCAGTCAGCCCGAGAGCGATTTGATCGAGGGCGAAGATTACGATTTGCGCGGGCGAATCGACGGTGCACTGCTGCGTAACCTGCTGACGGTCGAAGATTTCGATCAGGTCGATTTTGTGCTGTGCGGTCCAGGCGCTTTTACTCAGGGTTTGTACGACACCCTGCGCGAGATGGACGTACGCGATGCGCAGATCCACGCCGAAACCTTCGGTCCCTCGACGCTCAAGCGCCAGGCTGATCCGGACGCCATCGTCATCGAACAATTACCCGCCGCGACCACATCGGTGTCAGTGGTGTTCGAACGCTCGGCGAAAGAGGCGCGCTGGCAACCGGATGGCGGCAGCCTGCTGGAGCTGGCGGAAAGCCGTGGCCTGCTCCCGGAGTTCAGCTGTCGCGGTGGGTCGTGCGGCACCTGCCGGACGCGGTTGATCAGCGGCGCGGTGAATTATCCACAGCCCCCGGCGGAAGTGCCGGAGGAGGGACAAGTGCTGATTTGCTGTGCGGTGCCGGCACAGAGTGCGCAGCCGTTGGTGCTGGATCTGTGAGGGTTCAGGCGTACGACAGGGATTTTTCCGCCAGCAACTCCTGATACAGCTCGGTCCACTTGCGGCCCATTTCGTCGGCTGTGAATAACTGGCGGTAACGGGCCTCAGCCTTGACGCCCATTTCGGCGGCGCGGGTCGGGTTTTCCCACAGGGTGCGCATCGCCTCGCGGAAGGCCTGTGGATTACTCGGCGGCACCACCAGGCCTGTCTCGTTGTGGATGTTGATGTAGCTGGTGCCGGTGCCGATCTCGCTGGAGATCATCGGCTTGCCGTACATCGCACCTTCCAGCAGGGAAATGCCGAACGCCTCCGAGCGCAGATGCGACGGAAACACGATGGCATAGCTCAGTTGCAGCAATGCGACCTTGTCCTCATCGCCCAGGCGCCCGAGGAAGTGGATATTGCGCAGCCCCAGCGCAGCGGCTTGCGCATGCAGTTCCTGCTCCAGCGGACCGGCGCCGACGATCACTACCGGGTAATCCACGTCTTTCAACGCATCCAGCAGGATGTGCAAACCCTTGTAGTAACGCATCACTCCAACGAACAGAAAAAACTTATCCCCAAGCTTCTGCCGCCAGTGATTCATCCGTTCGGTGTCGGGCTGTGGATAACCTGCCTTGTTCAAGCCGTACGGGATAACTCGGGTCTTGTCATGAAACTGCTGCAGCACATCACTGGTGTGCAGGTAGTTTGGCGACGCGGCGACAATCCGGTCGGCGCTGGACAGAAACCGGTTCATCAGTGGCCGGTAGAGTTTCAACAGGTGCTTCTGACGAATGATGTCCGAGTGATAGGTCACGACCGTAGGTTTATTCACGCCGCTGGTGAAATGCACCAGATCCATGAACGGCCACGGAAAATGGTAATTGACCACGTCGGCCTCGGCAGCCAATTCACGAAACTGCTTGAACACGCTCCAGGAGAACCCGGTGGAGGCAAACTGAATATCCAGTTTGGCCCGGTGCACTTCGTGCTGGCCGAGCTTGACCACTGGCGGCACTGGATCGGTGCTCAGGGTCAGCACCTGGCCTTCGATGCCGTGCGCGGCGCCGCTTTCGCAGAGCTGGAAGATCACTTGTTCGATACCGCCGACCGAATCCGGCAGGTACGTTTTGAAAAAATGAAGAACTCGCATTCAACCTCCCATGGCCTGGCGATAGGCGCTGGCCGTGGCCCGCGCGCAATGTGTCCAGGAAAAAAGCCGTGCCTGGTGCAATCCGGCTTCTCGGCATGCCTGCCAATGCGCTTGATCGTCGATCAGTTGGCTCATTGCGTCGCGCAAGCCTGCTGCATCGTCAGCTTCAATATAGTTGCCGGCAGCGCCCGCGACCTCCGGCATCGCCGAAGAACGGGTGACCACCACTGGTGTGCCGCTGGCCATCGCTTCCAGAACCGGCAAGCCAAAGCCCTCATACAGTGAAGGAAAAATCAGCGATCGAGCGCCGGCCAATAGCTGCGCGACTTGTTCATCTGGCAGATAACCGAGCAGGCACACATGCCCGCACGCCAGCGCCTGGTGCAGCTCGTCACTGAACTGCTCGCGCTGCCAGCCAGCCATGCCGACGATCAACAGCGGAAAACGCTGGCGCACGGCTTCGGGCAGCAAGGCGTGAGCGCGCAGGGCCAGGCTCAGATTCTTGCGCGGTTCCAGCGTGCCGACGCACAGAAAGTACTCGCGCGCGGTGACCGCATGCGCCTTGAGCACGGCGTCGATGGCGTGCGGCTCGCGTGGATGGAAACGCTCGGCCACGCCCAGCGGCGCCACCACGAAACGCTCGGCGGGCAGGGCGAAATACGCCTGCGCCTCGTCGGCGATGGCTTGCGAGTCAGTGAGGATGACTTGCGCCTGCTGCACGCCAATGGCCAGCCGTCGCTCGATTTCCTTGAGCCGCGCCGGCGGCTGGGTCTCGGGGAAGTGCAGATGGGTCAGATCGTGCAGCGTAATCACGGTCGGACCGTCGAAGGCCAGCGGCCACAGGCTCGGTTCGTGATACAGATCGATGTTTTGAGCGCGGCCCTGATCGAAGCGTTTCTGCTCCAGCCAGCGGCGCGCCTGATAGGCGCCGGGGATCTGCCGCAGCAGCGGCGTCAGACGCGAATAACCGGGCATCGCCGCGTCGGGCAGTTGCGAGCTCCAGCCCCAGCCGTGGAACAGCGCCACCTCGACATCATTCTCGCTGCGCAACGCGTTGACCAGTTCGGCGACGTACTGGCCAATGCCGGTGCGCGGTGCTTGCAGAATGCGTGCGTTAAGGGCAATGCGCATAGGCCCTCGCTTGCGCCGTCGGCGCCTCAAGCACATTGCGCGCGGTGCGCTCCGCCAGTTGCAGACTCGCCTCGCGCCAGCCGATCCATTGCCAATCGGCCACATTGCGCGCGGCGGGAAACTCGCCGCTGCGCTCAAACCCGGTCACCAGATCGGCAAGGCTTTGCGGGTCGTGCAGATCGAAATAGGCCATGAATTCGCCACCGATTTCACGGAACACTGCAATGTCGCTGCCCATCGCCGGCAAGCCACGCTGCATGGCTTCCACCAGCGGCAGGCCGAAGCCTTCGACGAACGATGGAAACACCAGCGCGCTGGCGTGGGCGTAGGCGTGTTCAAGGCTGGTGTCGCTCAGATCGTTGAACATGAACAGTCGGCGGTTCAGCTCGGGATGGTTGCGTATCCGGGCGAGCAGGGCGTCGCATTTCCAGCCGATACGTCCGGCGATGCACAGCCGCGCTTGCGAGCCGCAAGCCCAGGCGCGTTCGAAGGCGTCCAGCAGGTAGTCGTGGTTCTTGCGCGGCTCGATGGTGCTGACCATCAGGAACACCGGCTCGGGGCGGGTGAACATCTGCTTCAAACGCGGCTCGACCGCGGCGTCGGCGCTGCGCAGATCCAGTTCCGATCCGAGGTGAAAGAAATCAAACCAGCGTTTTTCTACTTCGGCTGTGCCGATCCGCTGCTGCAGTTCTGCCCGCACCTGATCGCGTACGGTTGCAGAAATTGCCATGTAGCCGTCGGCGTTGCGGCTGATCCAGTCGAACCATTCGCCGTACACCTCGACCAGCCGCGTGTCGTAAAACTGCGGATGCGATAAGGGAATCAGGTCGTAGATCACCGCCACAATGCCCACGCCGTCATGCTTGAGGCGTTCGGCATGCAGGAAAAAATCCGAGTGCCAGGACGAATCCAGCAGCACCAACTGATCGCCCGGCTGGTGTTGCAGCGGCTCACAGCGCTGGGGCAATTGATAGCGGTTGATCTGCTCGATCAGGCGCAACGGGATGCCGAACAGGCCGAACGAAGTCAGCCGGTAACCGACGTACAACAGACGCCGCAGTGTTTTGCTGCGCCAGCGGCTGTCGAGGCGCTGATGGAGCTGCCAGAAGCGATGCGCCAGGCGTTCGAAGCGTTCGCCGAAGGTCACAATCGTGTTGAAAATCGGTGAGTCCAGCGGCGCGAGGCGCGTCACGCGGTACAGCTTGCCCTTGAGCACCACCACCGGCAGGCACTCGACGCCCCGCGCGCTCGGCGGCAGTTGTTGGATGACGTTGCGCACCACGCGCTGAATCCCCGAATTGATTTTCGGGTGTTTGAACACATGCGTGCATTCGACCAGCAGGCGAGTCATGGCGCGCGCTCCGTGAGCACGGCTTCGGCGCTGCGAGTGATCGAGGTTTTTGCCCCCAGCCACGAGCAGCCGACGAAGTCCTCCTGACGGTTGTTGATCACGTGGAACACCAGCCCGTAGTCACGCCATTCGAAATTGCGATCCAGATGCGAATCCAGCCGCGACAGGCTCAACGCCACCGAATAGTTACCCTTGCCCAGGCCCATGACGAAGGCAAAACGGTAGGTAATGCGCTCACCCGCATGCAAATCGTCCAGCGCCTGATTCTGCCGGTGGGTGTTGATGCCGTACATGGCCTGACCGAGGCGGTCCTTGATCATGAAACCGAGCACCAGCCGTTCAATGTCCTGGCGGATCTCGACCTGCACCTCGAGCACCACCGCTTGGCCGACTTCAGCCGCGTCGATCGAGCGCTCGCGTTCGTCGAGCAGGCGCACGCTGAGGATCCCGGCCTCACCGGTGCCGGACACGGTTTGCACCTGGCCGCCGGCGAGGGTTTCCTGGCGCACGGTCTGGCCTTCGCGTTCGGCGAGCAGGGCGTTGTAGTAATCCATGACCGCTTCCGGCTTGTCGTGCATGGCCATGCGCCCGCCCTCGAGGAGGATCGCCGAGTCGCAGATCGACTGAATCGCCGAGCGGTCATGGGACACAATCAACAGCGTGGTGCCGGCCTTGCGGAAGCTGCGAATGCGGTCGAAGCTTTTATGCTGAAAGTACGCATCGCCGACTGACAGCGCTTCGTCGACGATCAGAATGTCCGGACGCCGCGCGGTGGCGACGCTGAACGCCAGGCGCATCTGCATGCCGCTGGAATAGGTGCGCACCGGGTGATCGATGGCTTCGCCGATTTCGGCGAAACGTTCGATGTCCGGCATCAGCGTTTCGATTTCTTCGACCTGCATACCGAGCAGTTGCCCGGCCATTATGGCGTTTTGCCGGCCAGTGAAATCCGGATGGAAACCCATGCCCAGTTCCAGCAACGCAGCGACTCGACCCTCAAGCTGAATCTGCCCGCAGGTCGGTTGAGTTGTGCCGGTGATCATCTTCAGCAGGGTGCTTTTGCCAGCGCCGTTGACGCCGACAATGCCCACCGCTTCACCGGGGGCGATCTCGAAATTCACATCCTGCAAAACCCAGTGTTGACGGTGACGCAGCGGCGAAAACGGGATCAGCCATTCCGCCAGTCGGCTCCAGCGCGTGGGGTATTGCTTGTAGGCCTTGCCCAGACCGGTGACGCGTATGTGCCCCATCAGAGTTCATCCACCATTTCGCCGACCCGGCGGCGGAACAGGCGCAGACCGATTGCGCAGAACAGCAGGCCTATGACGAAAATCGGCAGCAGCGAACTCCACACCGGCCATTGGCCGTAGAGAAACAGGTTCTGATAACTACCGATGAGGTTGGTCAGCGGGTTGAGTTGCAGCAGACGCTGTACCCATTCCGGCAGGATCGTGATCGGGTAAACGATCGGCGTCAGCCAGAACCAGAATTGCAGGCAGATGGCGAACAATTGCCCGACATCGCGAAAAAATACGTTCAATACGCCAAGAATCATCCCCAGCCCGGCACAGAACAGCACTTGCAGCGCCAACAGCGGCAGCAACGCCAACAGTGCCATGCCCGGCCAGCGTCCGGTAATCAGCAGGAAACCGAGAAACAGACCGATGATGATCGCGAAGTTGATTCCGGCATTCATCAGCACGATCACCGGCAAGCAGATGCGCGGGAAGCTGATCTTCTTCAGCAGGTTGGCGTTTTCCAGAAACATGTTCTGGCTGCGCAGGGTGATTTCCGAGAACAGACCCCAGGTCAGCAGACCGGCGCACAGGTACACGCTGTAGGCCATGCCATCGTCCACACCGGGCAATCGCGCGCGCATGATGTGCGAAAAAATCACCGTGTAGACGATGATCATCGACAGCGGATTGAGCACCGTCCACAGCGCGCCGAACAGCGAATTGCGATACCGCGCTTGAAACTCTCGCTGCACGCTACCGAGGATGAAGCCACGGTAGCTGTGCAGCGAGCGGTACAGGGAAAGCAGCATTCAAACCGTCCTGCCGTACTGATCTTCGAAGCGCACGATGTCGTCTTCGCCCAGGTATTCGCCGCTTTGCACTTCGATGATCACCAGATCGATCACGCCGGGGTTTTCCAGGCGGTGCTTGTGTCCGGCGGCGATAAACGTCGATTCGTTCTTGGCTACCAGCGTGGTGCCGCTGCCATTGTTGGTGACTTTGGCCATGCCTTCGACCACCACCCAGTGCTCGTTGCGATGATGGTGCATCTGCAACGACAACTTGGCCCCCGGCTTGACCACAATGCGCTTGATCTTGAAGCGCGGGCCTTCCTCGAGCACGGTGTAGGTGCCCCACGGGCGGCTGACCGTACGGTGCAGGCGATAGGCTTCGTGGGATTTGTCCTTGAGCTGCTTAGCCACGCGCCGCACGTCCTGCGCGCGGTCGGCATGGGCCACCAGAACGGCGTCGGCCGTGTCGATGACGATCAGGTTATCCACGCCCACGGCGGCTACCAGACGGCCTTCGCTCTGTACGAAGTTGTTGTGGCTGTCGATGAAAATCGCTTCGCCACTGGTGCGGTTGTTGTCGGCATCGGCCGGTACCAGCGCCGCGACTGCGCCCCAGGAGCCGATGTCGCTCCAGTCGAAACCGGCGGGCACCACGACGACTTTTTCCGAGCGTTCCATCAGCGCGTAGTCGATGGAAATGTCGGTGATCGCGGCGAACAGTTCGGCTGACAGTTCCTGTTGCAGGCAACCACCGGTTTCCACTGGATCGCTGACGGCCATGCAGGCGCGGGTCTGTTCCAGCAACTCGGGGGCGTGTTTTTGCAACTCGGCGATCACGGCTGCGGTGGTGAAGCAGAACATCCCCGAGTTCCACAGGAAGTTGCCGCTTTCCAGATAATGAGTGGCGGTTTGCAGATCGGGTTTTTCCACAAAGCGCTGCACTTTGGCGGCGCCGCGAGCATCCAGTGGCGCGCCGGTTTCGATGTAGCCGAAGCCGGTTTCCGGAGCGTTCGGCACTACGCCGAAGGTCACCAGATAACCGTCCTTGGCCAATTGCACGGCGTGTTCGACCGCGCTTTTGAGCGCCTCTTCGTTGACGATCAAATGGTCGGCGGGCATCACCACCATGATCGCTTCATCGCCATGCAACGCTTGCAGCGACAGGGCAGCGGCGGCGATGGCCGGTGCGGTATTGCGCCCGGTCGGCTCCAGCACAAAGTGCCCGCGATGGCGCGACAGGCGCGCGGCCTGATAGTGATCCTTGCTCTGGAAGTAGTACTCGCGATTGGTCACCGTGACGATGTCGCCCCAACCGTCGAGCAGCGCGGCCGCGCGCCGGTAGGTCTTGCCCAGCAGCGACTGGCCGTCGGGCAGGGTCATGAACGGTTTCGGATGGCCCTCGCGGGACACCGGCCACAAACGAGTCCCGGCACCGCCGGACAGAATCACGGGGATCAGCATGGCCTACTCCTTGGCGACGCGTTTCATGTCCGCATCCATCATCATGCGGATCAGGGTGTCCAGATCGGTTTTCGGTTTCCAGCCCAGCACGCGCTGCGCCTTGGCCGGGTTGCCGAGCAGTACTTCAACTTCGGCCGGACGGAAGAATGCCGGGTCGATCTTCACGTAATCACGGTAGTTGAGGCCGACGTGATCGAAAGCGATGCGGCACATCTCGCGCACGGTGGTGGTCACGCCGGTGGCGACCACGAAATCGTCAGGCTTGTCCTGTTGCAGCATCAGCCACATGGCTTCGACGTAGTCGCCGGCAAAACCCCAATCGCGTTTGGCGTCGATGTTGCCAAGGCTCAGCTCGTGCTGTTTGCCTTGCTTGATGCGGGCGGCGGCGTCGGTGACTTTGCGCGTAACAAATTCGATGCCGCGCAGCGGTGATTCGTGGTTGAACAGGATGCCGCTGCTGGCGTGCAGGTCGAAGCTTTCGCGGTAGTTGACGGTGATCCAGTGGCCGTAGAGTTTGGCCACGCCGTACGGGCTGCGCGGATAGAACGGCGTGTTCTCATCCTGCTGCTCAGCCTGGATCAGGCCGAACATTTCGCTGGTCGAGGCCTGATAGAAACGCGTGTGCGGACTGAACTGGCGGATCGCTTCGAGCAGGTGAGTCACGCCCAGGCCATCGACGATGCCGGTGGTCACCGGTTGATCCCAGGACGCCGCGACGAAGCTTTGCGCGGCGAGGTTGTACACCTCGTCCGGCGCCGATTTGATTACCGCGCGCTGCACCGAGCAGGCATCGGCCATGTCGCCGTCGAGGTAGACGATATCGGCTTCAACGCCCATCTCGCGCAGGCGCCAGCGCGAATCGCTGCTGCGCCGTGCGACCAGACCGTGAACCTTATAGCCCTTGTCCAGCAACAGTTTGGCCAGATACGCGCCGTCCTGACCGGTGATCCCTGTGATCAATGCACTTTTTGTCATTCTTGTAATACTCGCTTCTCCCAGTCGGACAGGATCGCCCGCAGGGATTGTTGTGTTGTGATTGCAGGCGTCCATCCTGTGGTTTCGCTGAGCTTTTGATGGCTTGCGCAAACGCGACGCTGATCCGCGCGACGCATGCGCGCCGGATCCTGAACCAGTTTCATCTCGACCTCGGCCAGGTCGCCCATCTGTTCGATCAGGCTGCGAATGCTCTGCTCGCGCCCGGAACAGATGTTGTAGATCTGCCCTGGCGTGCTGTTTTCCAGCAGCGCGAAATAAGCCGAAATCACATCACTGACATCGAGGAAGTCGCGCGTCACGTCAATGTCGCCAACTTCCAGCTGCGGCGCTTGCAGACCGTGCTTGATGCGGTTGATCTGCCGTGCGGCGCTGGCGATGACGAAGCTGTCTTTCTGCCCCGGGCCGATATGGTTGAACGGCCGCGCCACCAAGACCCGCAAACCTTCGCTCAAACCCCATTGCAGACAAAGGAATTCGGCCGACAGTTTGCTCACCGCGTACGGGTTGCGCGGGCAGGGTGGTTGGTGTTCGGTGATGGGCAACGCGGATTCCGCGACCTGACCGTAGACGTCGCCAGAGCTGACGTACAGGAACGTTCCCTTGAAGCCACGCGCCTTGAGCGCTTGCAACAGATTGAGGGTGCCGAGCAGGTTGATGTCGAAGGTGCGCGCGGGATCACGGAAGGCTTCGGGTACGAATGTCTGGCCGGCCAAGTGAATGACGGCATCAGGCAGTTGCGGCCATAGGTCGATGAGGCTGTCCGGTTTTGTCAGGTCGTAGGCTGATGCGGCAGGCAGCAGTTGCCACGACGCGTCTTGCGCGTTGAGACGTGACTGGATGTGTTGTCCCACGAACCCACTGAGGCCCGTGATGAACAGACTTTTTTTCAAACAGCGACCCCTTGGTCTTTGACTTTCACCTATTCCCACAGGCTTACCAGAAATGTCTGACAGAACGTAGGAAAAACCGGGCAGAACGGCAGGTGAAGTCTTTGTTGTAGTTGTTTGGCTGCCAATCTGTGCCAATTGCGCAGCAATTTCAACAGGACAAATCGTGACTGGTCAGTTCTCGTCAGAGTAGCTGGATTTTTCTCGTCGGGCGGTTCACGGAACCGCAACGGATGTGTTTAGAATGCCCCTCGTCGCGATTCTTCAAGGTTCTGCAGAGGAATCGCACGACAGGGTAAAACCGACCACTAAAACAAGAACAGAGACGTGCCCCGAAGACGCAGGACGAGCACCGCTGATGGCGGTTCGATCCGACGCTCGGCCGTCATAGCGTGAGGCTGCCGGGATGGCGGTTTCAGCGTGGGATGCCATGAACTTCATTCTTTATTCGGACGTCAACGACCGTTCCATCAGCCAGAGTCTCGGACGTCCGGAATACAGTTACTACTTCGTGCTCAAGGCCTATCGGCCGGTGCTGGAAAGCCTCGGGCGCGTGCATGTTGTGTCGTCTGCTGGCGAGGTTGATCCGCTCTATCGGCAACTGGTCGCTGCTGGCGAAGACAGCGTTTTCCTGTCGTTCACCCCGCCGCAGAACACCCCGTCCGCTCTCGAGTGCCCGACGATCTGCGTGATTGCCTGGGAATTCGATTCGATCCCCGACGAGTCCTGGGACAACGATCCGCGTCACGACTGGACGCAGATGCTCGCGCGCCAGGGCCGGGCCATTACGCTGTCGAGCCATACCGCACGCGCGATTCGCCGCGCCATGGGTGAAGATTTTCCGGTGCTGGTGCTGCCCACTCCATTGTGGGAAAACTTCGCCGCCATTCGCGAGCAACACCTCAGTGTGCCGATCAATCCCGGCGCGGCCCTGGCGATCAAGGGCTGCATTTTCGACAGTCGCACGTTGGGGCTGTGCGCCGATGACCTGCTGCCCAAACCGCTGACGCCTGAGCAACTGGCGGAAATCGAGGCACAGCGGCCGCCACCGCTGACCTTCAAACGCCGCCTGGTCATTGCCCGTCATTATTTGCGCCTGTGGGCGCTGAATCCTCCTCAGGCTGAGCCGGTCGGGCGCACGACGTTTCTGCATAACTGGTACTGGGAAGGACTGCGCGATCTGTTCCCGGACAAGGCCCACGCCTGGCTCGAACAACGGCTGCCAGCCATCGCCGGGCCGCACGCGGTGACCGTGGCCGAGCCGGCTCCGCTGGATCTGCCGGATAGTTCTGCGGTGGTCGAAACCACGGTCGACGGCGTGATCTACGTCAGCGTGTTCAACCCCAGGGATGGCCGCAAGAACTGGCATCATCTGGTCACCGCGTTCTGTTGGGCCTTTCGCGAAACGCCTGATGCGACGCTGGTGCTGAAAATCACCCAAAGCGATTTGTCCTCGTATTACAGCGAGCTGATGACGCTGCTCGCGCAGTTGTCGCCGTTCGCCTGCCGGGTGTTGGTGTTGCACGGTTATCTGGACGATGCGCAATACGCCCGGCTCTACGCCGCCGCCAGTTTCTACGTGAACGCCTCGCGCTGCGAAGGGCTGTGCCTGCCATTGATGGAGTTCATGTCCAGCGGCAAACCGGTGATCGCCCCCGATCACACGGCGATGGAAGACTACATTGACGACTCGGTGGCGTTCGTCGTCGAGTCCAGCGAAGAACTGACAATCTGGCCGCAGGACACGCGCATCATTTACCGCACCTTGCGTCACCGGCCGGACTGGAACTCGCTGAAAAACGCCTACGAAAACAGCTACCACATGGCCAAAGACCAGCCGCAGGATTACCGGCGCATGTCCATCGCGGCTGTCGAACGCATGCACGAATACTGCGCGTTTGCCCCAGTGCAGCGGCGCATGGCAGATTTTTTCGGCCTCGTGCCTGAGGGCGTCGACGTCGGCCCCGTGACGGATACCACCGCATGCTGATCATCATTCATTCGGAAACCAACCAGCACACCATCGCGCAGAATCTCGGGCGCTCGGAGTACAGCTATTACTTCGTGCTCAAGGAATATCGACCGGTGCTCGAACGTCTCGGCCGGGTGATCGAAGTGACTGATCCGGCGCGTGAGGTCGACACGCTGTATCTGGAGTGCGTGGCGCGCGGCGAGCCGTGCGTGTTCCTGTCGTTCTCGCCGCCGCACCGCACGCCGATCCATCTGGCCTGCCCGACACTGCCGGTGTTCGCCTGGGAGTTCAGCACCATTCCCAACGAGCCATTTGCCGGCGAGCCGCGCAATGACTGGCGCACGGTGTTGCAAGCCTGCGGAGCGGCGATCACCCATTCCAGTTACACGGTCAACGCGGTGCGCGCGGCGATGGGCGCGGATTATCCGATTGTCGCGGTGCCGGCGCCGGTGTGGGATCGCTTCGCGGCGCGCGGTGCGCAGTTGCAAGGCCAGCCTTCGACGGGGTCGGTGCGCTTGATGATCAAAGGGCTGGTGGCTGACAGTCGCCAGCTCGACCTCGACGCCTTCGGTCCAGAGCATTTGCGACGTGGCACAGGCATCGATTTCGAGGCACCGGTCAGTGAGCAGGAGTTGGTATTGGACGGCGTGGTGTACACCTCGGTGTTCAATCCGGGTGACGGCCGCAAGAACTGGGAAGACATGCTCAGCGCGTTTTGCGTGACCTTTCGTGACGTCGAGGACGCCACGCTGGTACTCAAGCTCACTCATCACGATGCTGAAGAAGCGCTTGGCGACATTCTTCATCATCTGTACAAAAATCAGTCTTACCGCTGCCGCATCGTGCTGATTTACGGCTATCTCGCCGACGCCGATTACGAGCGGCTGGTGCAGGCCACGCGGTACGTGGTCAACACGTCCTATGGTGAAGGTCAGTGTCTGCCGCTGATGGAATTCATGTCCTGCGGCAAACCGGCGGTGGCGCCGCGTACTACGGCGATGATCGATTATCTGAGCGCAGACAATGCGTTCGTGGTCGATTCCACCGATGAACTCACGGCCTGGCCGCACGACCCGCGCAAGGCGTTTCGCACGCTGCGCTACATGACCAATTGGGCGTCGGTGTGCAGCGCTTATCGCACCAGCTACGAGGTCGCGAAAAACCAGCCGCAACGCTATGCGCAAATGTCTGAGCAAGCGGTGTCGAGCCTGCAAGCATTTTGCAGTCAGGCCGTGGCTGAGCAGCGTCTGGGTGATTTTTTCGCGCAACTGTTCGAGCACCGTGCGTTGAGTGCCGCGCAGGTGCCTGCCTCATGATCCGCGCTTTGCTCCGACGCCTGATGCCCGCTGCGCCACCTGCGCCACCTGCGCCGACGCCGACTCCTGAGCCGCTAACCGAGCGCGTTTCGCCGCGGGATATCGGCCTGCTCGACGCCGTCCTTGATGGCTGGTTTCGCGGCGATACAGGTGAGTTACTCAAGGGTTTTGCCATCGGCGCCGACGACACTTTGCTTGATGTCGGTTGCGGCGAAGGCGTGGCCACACTGTTTGCCGTACGTCAGGGCGCTTCGGTGATTTTTACCGACAGCGAACTCGACAAAGTGCGCGAACTCGCCCGGCAGGTTGATGCGCAATCGACCAAGGCCAATCTCGGGTTAGTCAGCAACAGCCTGCCGTTGCCGCTGGCCGATGGCTGCGCGAGCAAAGTGGTGTGCATGGAAGTGCTCGAGCACATCGATGATCCCGAACCGTTCATGGCCGAGCTGGTGCGCATGGGCCAGCCCGGTGCGCAGTATCTGCTGAGCGTGCCGGCACCGGTCGGCGAGCATTTGCAAAAGGGCATCGCCCCGGCCAGTTATTACCAGTCACCCAATCATGTGCAGATTTTCACGGCGGAGCGCTTCGCGGCGCTGGTCGAGGACGCGGGTCTGGTGATCGAGCATCGTCAGGTCAACGGCTTCTTCTGGGTGATGGGGATGATTTTTTTCTGGGCCAGCGAGCGTGCGGCCGGACGTGATCTGGACGGTGCGGTACGCGACCGGATTCAGGCGCCGTATCCGCCATTGATGGAGAGTTGGGCGCGCACCTGGCACGACCTGCTGTCGCAACCCGACGGCCCGGCAATCAAGCAGGTGCTCGACCAACTGATGCCCAAGAGTCAGGTGATCATCGCTCGCAAACCGCATGCTGCTTCGCCATCCGCTATTTCTGGAGCCACCCCATGCTGAGACTGTTGAAGAAACTCACGGCGCCGACGCCTGCACCGGCAGCCGCGCCGGTAGCGCCCGCAATCAACGCGTTCGACCTCGGTTTGCGCGACGCGATGCTCAGCGGCTGGTTCAACAATTTCACCGGCGAGCTATACAAAGGCTTCCCGGTGACGGCCGAGGACACGGTGCTGGACGTTGGCTGCGGTGACGGCGGCAACATGCAGTTCTGCGGCATGCGCGGCGCGAAGCTGATCGTCGCCGATATCGACGCCAGCAAAATCGATGCGGCCCGCCAGCGGTTGGGCGAAACCACGGCGCAAAGTGTCGAGTGCCATGTGACGGACGGCAACCCACTGCCGATCGCCGATGCCACGGCGACGCGGGTGGTGTCCACCGAAGTCCTCGAACACGTCGATGATCCGGCGCAGTTCCTTGCCGAGCTGGTACGCGTGGGGCAACCGGGCGCGTTGTACTTGCTGAGCGTGCCGCATCCGAGTTCCGAGGATCTGCAAAAGGGCATCGCTGCGCCGGCGTATTTCGAGAAGCCGAATCACATCCGCGTGATCACTGAAGAACAGTTCAAGCTGATGGTCAGCGAGTCCGGTCTGGAGATCATCAGCCACAGCCAGTACGGGTTTTACTGGTCGATGTGGATGCTGCTGTTCTGGGATGCCAAGGTCGATCTGCACAACCCGGATCACCCGCTGCTCAACCACTGGGCCGAGACCTGGCAGGCGGTGCTCGACTCGCCGCGTGGGGCGCAGATCAAAGAAGCGCTGGACGGGGTGGTGGCAAAAAGTCAGGTGATTATCGCGCGCAAGCCGTAACAACTTTTTTGTGTACCCTTGCAGCCTTGTGATGACGGGGTTGGCAAAGGTATGCGCTTTATCGTGGGTTTTTCGGGCCTGCTGGCAGCTGTGTTTCTGCTGGTTGCTTGCGAGCGGCAGGACGCAGCGCCGCTCGACCAGCAGCTCTACATCTGGCAACGCCAGTGGACGCCGGCCCACGAGCCTGCGCTCAAGGACAGCCGCGGCGATTTTTCGACGTTGCGCGTGTTGGCGTTGCAGGCCTTCCCGCGTGCCGGATGGAGCCGTGCGCGAATCAATGCACAATTGCTCAAGGACGATGGCCGCCCGCTGATTGCAGTGATCCGTCTCGACGGTCAGCTCAAGTCATTGGATCAGGATCAGGTTACCGCGCAGATCCTTCAGGTTATTGATGACTGGCAGCAGCAGGGCCTGACACTCGCCGGGGTGGAGATTGACCACGATGCCGGGAATGCGCGGCTGCCGGCCTACCGCGAATTCCTTGCACATCTGCGTTCTGCGTTGCCCGCATCGTTGCCGTTGAGCATCACCGCACTGCCGGCGTGGCTCGACAGTGCGCAACTGCCAGCCTTGTTGGCCACGGTCGACAGCAGCGTGCTGCAGGTGCACGCGGTCAGTGATCCACGGCGCGGACTGTTCGATCCGCAGCAAGCGCAACGTTGGGCAAAAGCCTGGGCGCGAGTCACGCAAAAACCCTTTTATCTCGCTCTGCCCGAGTATGGCATGGCGCTGCTGCCGGACGACGGCGGGGCGCCAGTGGTGGAAAGTGAAGTGCCGGTCGGGCAGGGCGGGGAGCGGCGGGAGTTGCTTGCCGATCCGTTGCAACTGAGCCAATTCGCCCAAGCGTTGCGTGACGATCGTCCGTCGCATCTGGCAGGGCTGATCTGGTTCCGCCTGCCGCTGGCACATGATCGCCGGGCGTGGAGTCTGACCACGTTGCGCGCGGTGTCCAGAGGCGATGCGTTGACCAGCCATTTCGCTGTGACGATCACCGCGCAAGGCGATCTGTACGACATCAGCCTGGGCAATCAGGGCAATCTCGACGCGCCCTGGCCCGCGCGATTGAGCGTGGCAGTCAGTGGCTGTGAGGGGGCGGATGCACTGGCCGGTTATACGTTGCAACAAAGCCCGGATCTGCTTACCTTCACGCGCCTGCACGACGGTCGGTTGCCGGCGGGCAAGCAGCGCGCCATCGGTTGGGCGCGTTGTGCACATATTGATCAAGGAGCTTCGCATGTTGACCCGTAACTGGCCCCGCCATCTGCTTTGTCTGAGCCTCAGCCTGCCGCTGGGTTCGGCGCTGGCCTGCGGCCCGGATTTCCCGGCGCGCCTGCTCGATAACCGTGGGCAGACCATGTCGGAGCTGCCTGCGGGCAATTTCAACTTCGAGATCAATCGTCTCGGCAAGTCCATCGCCGGGCTGAAGAATCTGACTCCCGACGCTGACAGTCCGGGTACGCTCTACGCCGAACCGAGCGACCCCGCCGAGCAACGCGACAAAGCGGAAATGTCCGGCTTGAGCGGGCCGCAGCAAGCGTTGGTCCGGAGCCTGCGCGGCTTGAGCGATGCGCGGGAAGCCTTTGCTCAGGGCAGCAATCTGCCAGCGGAAATCCGTCTGTACGTGGCCGGTGCGGTGGCGTTCAACGCAGGCAATCAGCAACTGGCGGTCGAGTATTTCCGCCAACTGCTGGCGCTGCCGGCCGAACAGCGACCACTGCGCAGCACTTGGGCGGCGTATTCCGCAGGGCGCGCGCTGTATGCCATGAGTGCCGAGGCGAACGATCGGCTGGAACCGCTGGAAGAGGCTATTGCTGCGTTCCGTCAGGCACGGCAACTGAGCATCGACGGTTTCAGCGATCCGCTGGGGCTGGGCGTTGCCAGCCTCGGTGAAGAAGCGCGGGCAGAGCGCTTCGCCGGGGGCTGGGATCGCGCCATCGAACTGTATGCGGCGCAGAGCGTGCATGGCTCGATGGTCGGATACACCTCGTTGAAGCAGTTGGCCAACGAATTGGCAGAAATGCCCGAGCCAGAATTGGCGCAGTTGATGCGGCATGAAGGCGTGCAGAAACTGCTGACGGCGTACTTGGTCAGCCGTCTCGGCTGGTCATATGGCGAAGAACCGCCGAGCGAGAAAAAACTGGTCAAACTGCTGCAAAACAGCACGCGCGGCAGCCTCGACAATGCTGATCGACTGGCCGCGATGAATTATCGCCAAGGCGATTACGCCAGTGCCAAGGGCTTTCTCGAACACGCAGGGGACAGCGGTCTGGCCTGGTGGCTGCGGGCGAAACTGGCGGTGCGCGATGGCGATAAAAATGCCGCAGCGGCCGCCTATGCCAAAGCCGCGCAGGCGTTCCCGCAGGGCGAATCCTGGGGCGAACGACGCACCACGGACTGGGCGCTGGAATCGCTGCAACCGAAGTGCCGGGTCGAAGGCGAGAGCGCAATTCTCGCCCTGCAACGCGGCGAATACCTGCAAGCCTTCGATCAGTTGTATCGCAGCCAGAGCATCTACTGGTTCGACGCCGCGACAGTGGCCGAGCGGGTGCTGACGGTCGATGAACTCAAGCACTACGTCGACACACAAGTGCCAGCGCCTCCTGCGCTGAGCCAGCAGGATCGCGATAATTACGTACCGTTGGCGGTGGCAGCGAGCCTGCGCAATCTGCTCGGCCGGCGCCTGCTGCGCGAAGGGCATTACGAGGACGCGGTCGGTTATTTCGACAATCCCGATTTGCAGAACAAGGCCAGACTCTACGGCCAGCAACGCCTGAAGGCTGATTCGGCATGGTGGCCGACCAAACGTGCCAGCGCGCTGTACAACGCCGCGTGGACGGCCCGCGAGTGGGGCATGGATATTCTTGGCTACGAGATGGCGCCGGATTACGCGACGTTCGGCGGCAATTACAGCCTGGAAACCACCGAACTCAAGGTCGGGCCGTTGGTGGCTGAGGCCGAGGTACAACGCCAGAAAGCCAGTCAAGCGCAGCCGGATCAGCGTTACCACTATCGATTCGTCGCCACCGCGCTGGCCAGTCGTGCGGCGGATAACTTGCCGCATACCAGTCAGGCATTCGCCGCTGTGTTGTGCAATGCCGCAGGCTTCAACAGCAGCATGGCAGAGCAAAGTGCTATTTATCAGCGTTATGTGAAGGAAGGCCCCTACATGCCGTGGGGTGGTTATTTCGGCCAGCAGTGTCCGTATCCCGACTTCGAAAACGCCGACAAGCGTTACGTGACGCAAGTGACGGACTCTGTGCGCTCAACGCTGCGGCCATATAAATGGCCGGTGCAGATCGGTGCGATTGTGTTGATCACCGGCGTTGCGTTGCTGCTGATCACCCGTCGTCAGCGCAAGGCGCGCAAAGCCTAAACCTGCTGAACGAAGGTCAGGCGTACGGCGAAGCCGATCAACAAACTGCCGAACAGCCATTGCTGCAGGCGCTGGGCGGTCGGGTTGTGATGCAACCAGCGACCCAGCGCCGCGCCGGTCACGGCGTAGGCGCTGTCGAACAACAGCCCGATGCCAACCAGCATGGCGCCGAGCACAGCGAACTGCGTCAGCACCGGCGCGCCGTCGGCGACGATGAATTGCGGCAGCAACACTGAGCAGAACAGCAGCGGTTTGGGATTCAGCAGGTTGGTCAGCAAGCCTCGGCGAATCGCCTCGCGCCATTGCGCCTTACGCTCAGGTACGGCGCTGGCGTTGATTTCCGGCAACAGCGTGCTGCGCAGGCACTGAATGCCGATCCACAACAGATACGCCGCACCCGCCAGACGCACCACATCAAAGGTCCACGGCGCAGCCTTGAACAGCGCCGCCAGGCCTAACGCGGCCAACGCCACATGACACGCCCGCGCCACCGCCAAGCCTGTCGCGGTGGCCAATGCCGCACCGCGACCCTCGCGGGCGCCGGTTTGCAACAGCAGGATCATGTCCGGCCCGGGCAACAGATAAACCACCGCCAATGCCAGGAAAAACAGCCAGAGATTTGCCATGTGGCGCGCCTTTCGTTGTCGATTCGGTCGTTTCAGTCTATGGCCGAAGGGCGGGGCAGGTGCGTGCGTAGTCAGCTTCAAAAAGCCTTCAGGTTGGCATAATCTGCTGCTTTTCTCCGTTGTCACCATCAGGATCTGCCAAGCATGAAACTCGACGCCTTCGACCGCAAGATTCTCGCCGCACTGCAACGTGACGGCCGCCTGAGCAACGTGCAACTGGCGGACGAGATCGGCTTGTCTGCCTCGCCGTGCCTGCGCCGGGTACGCATGCTGGAGGAGGCGGGAGTGATTCGCGGCTATCAGGCTAATCTGGATCGCGATGAAGTCGGGCTGGGGCTGACGGTGTTTGTCGGGGTGAAAGTCGAACGGCACAACGATGAACAGGCCGAGGCGTTTTACCGCGCGGTGACGGCGCTGCCGGAAGTGATCTCGGCGTTTCTGGTGTCTGGCGAATCGGATTTTCTGCTGCAAGTGGTGGTGCCGGATCTGCGCGCGTATGACCGCTTTCTCAGCGGTTGTCTGTTGAAGCTGCCGGGCGTGAGTGACATCCGCAGCAACTTCGCGATTCACACGGTGAAAGCGCCGGGTGCGTTGCCGCTGGAGCATCTGCCGACCTGAAGCTGTTCTGCCCCCGCCCCGAATATTCGCGCAACGCTTCAGGCAAGCGACAGGTTTCGCGTCCCTGAATAGCGCAAATGAATACAAATATTTCACGACTTTCGTTATATCGTAACGCTATGTGCGATGTACCAAGGGTTGTCGGGGGAATATGCAAGTCGATCTGGAGCTGGAAGGCACGCAAGTGACCGGTCTGCCGCGCTTTCAACAAGCAGCGGCGCAGGGCCGCTGGTTGCGGCGATGGGTTCTCGGGCTGGGTGGATTGGCCGGGGCCGGGTGGGTGCTGGCGTTTTTTGCCGGGCTGTTTGCGCCGCAGTCGCTGTGGCCTGCGCTGCTGGTCAACCAGAGTGCAGCGTTGCTGGTACTGGTTGCCGGAATGCAGTCTGCTCGATGGGTAACCGAGTGGCGCGCGCGGGTGCTCAATCCGGTGGCGGCGGTGCTGGTTGCGCAAGAGCCATCTGCGCCGCAGGGTTGGTACGAACGGCTGCTCGATCGCATGAGTCAGCGCAGTCTGCATCTGCTCGGGCAGATTGGCGCGGCGACGTTGTGGCTGGGTGCCTGGGCACTGTTGATCCTCTTCAGTATCGAGCAGGTATGGAATCTTGCGCTGCCAGCTGCTGCCGTGGGTTTGTCGGCGACGGTGGGTGCTGCGATTGCGCTGTTGCTGGCGTTCGGTTTGCTGGTGCTGGAGCGGCAACTGGCGCAGGAAAATCCGACGCAGTGGCCCGAAGCCGGAACGCTGGCGCAACTCACGCGCGTGGCAATCATCAGTCTGGTGCTCGGCGCGGTGTGTCTGCTGTTCGCCAGTGACAGCGCTGTTTGGCCAGTGCGCCTGGCGGTGTTGATCGGCATTTTGCCGGGTTTGGTCGCGCTGGAGTTTCTGCTGCGCGCTGTGCTGTCGCTGTTCAGCCCGCGCCGTGAACAACTCGAACCGTCGTTGCTGGCGCGCAGTTTTGTTGCGGATGTGCTGCGTTGGCCGCCGCGACCGCTGCTCGCTTTACAGCACGAATTGCACAACCGCTTCGGCATCGATCTACGGCAGATCTGGGCCTTCAGCTATATGCGCCGGGCGTTTTTGCCGGTGCTGGCGTTGGTGGCGGCGGTCGGGTGGCTGCTCACCGGCATTCACGAAATTCCGCTGCAAAGCCGGGGCATTTACGAGCGTTTCGGCAAACCGGTGCAGGTGTTCGGCCCGGGTTTGCACGCCGGTCTGCCGTGGCCGTTGGGACGCGTACTTAACGTGGAAAACGGCGTGGTGCATGAACTCGCGACCAGCGTTGGCGAGAATCCTGCGCCGGTGCAACTTGATCCCACTGAAGGTCCCGCGCCGCTGAGCGCCAACCGCTTGTGGGACGCCAGCCATGTCAACGATAAGTCCCAAGTGATCGCCAGCAGCCGGGGCGATCAGCAGAGTTTTCAGATCGTGAATATGGACGTGCGCTTCGTCTATCGCATCGGCCTGACCGATCAAGCCGCACTGGCGGCGACTTACAACACTGCCGATGTGCCGACGTTGATCCGCAGTACTGCGAGCCGAATCCTGGTGCACGACTTTGCCTCGCGCACCCTCGACGGTTTGCTCGGTCAGGACCGGGTAGGGCTGGGCGAGGAGATTGGCCAAGCGGTACAAAGTGATCTGCAAAAACTCGACAGCGGCGTGGAAATTCTTGCCACCGTGGTCGAAGCGATTCATCCACCGGCCGGTGCGGCCAATGCCTATCACAGCGTGCAAGCGGCGCAGATTGGCGCACAAGCGCTGATCTCGCGTGAGCGCGGCGCGGCTGCGCAAGCCAGTAATCAGGCACAACTGCAAGCCAGCCTCGCGCAGGATCAGGCCAGCGCCAACGCTCGTGAAACCAAGGCCACGGCGCGCGCGGCGGATCTGAAATTCAGCGCCGAGCAAAAGGCCTATGCGAGCGCCGGTCAGGCTTTTGTGCTGGAGCAATATCTCAGTCAGCTCAGCCAAGGCTTGAGCAACGCCAAGTTGCTGATACTCGACCATCGCCTCGGCGGCAGCAGCAATGCGCCGACCATCGACCTGCGTACGTTCACGCTGCCGGCTGACCCGACGCCGGCGCGCACCACCGCTCAACCAGGAGTCGCCCATTGAGCCAGTCGCACACTCACGATCACCATGACCACAGCGGCCACGGCCACGGTCATGCTCATGGCGGCGCACATCACGGCCATCACCACCACCATCATGGCGCGCCGGAAGAAGCCGGGCCGTTTCCTTGGCGGCGCATGGGTTGGGCCGCATTGCTGGTAGCGTTTGCCATTGCCGCGGCGAGTCTTGTGCAAGTGCGCTCCGGTGAAGCGACGGTCATCACACGTTTCGGTAATCCGTCGCGCGTGTTGCTGGAGCCGGGTTTGAGCTGGCGCTGGCCGGCACCGTTCGAAGCGGCGATCCCGGTCGATCTGCGCCTGCGCACCACCTCCAGCGGTTTGCAGGATGTCGGCACGCGCGATGGTTTGCGCATCATTGTTCAAGCCTACGTAGCGTGGCAGGTGCAGGGCGATCCGCAGAATGTGCAGCGCTTCATGCGTGCGGTGCAGAACCAACCGGACGAAGCAGCGCGGCAAATTCGCACCTTTGTTGGCTCGGCTCTGGAGACCACCGCCAGCAGTTTTGATCTGGCGAATCTGGTGAACACCGATGCCAGCAAAGTACAGATCGCCGATTTCGAAGCGCAGCTGCGTCAGCAAATCGATCAGCAATTGCTCGCCACTTACGGCGTGCGCGTGGTGCAAGTTGGTATCGAACGATTGACCTTGCCGTCGGTAACGCTCACTGCAACCGTCGACCGGATGCGCGCCGAGCGTGAAACCATCGCCACCGAACGCACGGCCATCGGCAAACGTGAAGCGGCGCAAATCCGTTCTGCTGCCGAGCGCGATGCGCGAATTGTGCAGGCGGATGCCACAGTGAAAGCGGCGGAAATCGAAGCGCAATCGCGAGTAGATGCCGCGCAGATTTATGGTCGCGCCTACGCCGGTTCGCCGCAGCTGTATAACCTGCTGCGATCGCTGGATACCCTCGGCACCATCGTTACTCCGGATACCAAATTGATCTTGCGCACCGACGCCGCACCATTTCGCGTGCTGGTGGATGGCCCGCCAACTCTCGACAGCAAAACCGGATCGCAGCCATGAGTGAAGTTCCACGTGGAACAAACTCGCTAAATAGCCCGTGGATTCAGGCCGGACGTTTGGCATTTTGGGCGCTGTACGCGGTGACCATTCTGGCGGCACTGGCTTGGGCATTCTCCAACGTTCGGCAAATCGACCCGCAGAACCGCGCGGTGGTTTTGCACTTCGGCGCACTGGATCGCATTCAAAACGCCGGTCTGTTACTGGCCTGGCCACAGCCGTTCGAACAAGTGGTTCTGCTACCAGCGGCAGACCGCGTCATCGAACGCCGAGTGGAAAACCTTCTGCGCAGCGACGTCGCTTTGCAGGCTGATCGCGTAGCAACCTTCGCCACTCCGCTGAGCGATGCGCTGGCCGGTTCTGGTTATTTATTGACCGGTGACGCCGGAGTGGTAGAGCTGGATGTGCGGGTGTTTTACAAGGTCACTGATCCATACGATTTCGTGCTGCAAAGCGATCACGTGCTGCCGGCGCTGGATCGACTGGTCACGCGCAGTGCGCTTGCCCTGACCGCGGCGCGCGATCTGGACACCATTCTGGTCGCGCGACCAGAACTGATCGGCTCCGATAGTCAGGCAGCCGAACGACGCGAACGACTGCGCGGTGATCTGGTGCAAGGCATCAACAAACGTCTGGCCGAATTGAAGGCCAGCGGGCAGGGCATCGGCATTGAAGTGGCGCGAGTCGATGTGCAATCGAGCCTGCCCGAAGCGGCGATCAGCGCTTTCAATGCGGTGCTCACCGCCAGTCAACAAGCCGACAAAGCGGTGGCCAATGCCCGTACGGAAGCCGAAAAAGCCACTCAATCTGCCAACGAACGAGCTGACCGCACGCTGCAAGTCGCCCACGCGCAGGCCGGTGAACGCCTGGCTCAAGCCTCGGCTGACACGGCCACAGTGCTGGGTTTGGCCAAGGCGCAACAGCAAGGCACCGATCCGCAAATGCTCCTGCGTTTGTACCGCGAGCGCATGCCGAAGATTCTCGGCCAGGCCGGTTCGGTAACTACGGTCAATCCGAAAGACGATTCCCGCCTGATCATTCAGGGAGCCAGTAAATGAGCGCGACCACCGCTGCACCGAGCCTGCTGTCCTCGGCCGAACAACGCCGCGCCGCGCGCCAACTGACTTTGGCCATGCTCGCTCTCGGCTTGCTTGGTTTAGGGTTGATCTGGCGTTGGCTGGTGCCCGAGCAAACCGGCGTCAGTCAGTTACTGCTGGGTTTTGCTTCTTTATTAGTCGCGGTACCGGTGATGCGCTCGGCGTGGTACAGCCTGCGTTATCCGAGTTTGCATGGCATCACCGATCAGTTGATCGCGCTGGCCATGCTCGGGGCATGGGCGACCGGTGATCTGCTGACGGCGGCGCTGCTGCCGATCATCATGATCTTCGGCCACGTGCTGGAAGAGCGCAGTGTGATTGGCTCGCAAGAGGCGATTCACGCACTGGGCCAATTGACCCGCAGCCACGCGCGTAAAGTTCAGGCCGACGGCTCGATCATCGAAGTCGATAACGGCACGCTCAAGGCTGGCGACAAGGTTGAAGTGCGCGCGGGTGATCGCGTACCGGCCGACGGTCGCGTGCTCTCGGGTCAGGCGAGTCTCGACACGGCTTCGATTACCGGCGAGTCGGTGCCGGTCGAGGCGGGCGTCGGCATGGCGGTGTTCGGCGGGGCGATCAATCTCGATGGGCTGTTGCGCATTGAAGTGACACGCACCGGGGACGAATCGACGCTGGGCAAAGTCATCGCGCTGATGCAGAACGCTGAGCGCTCGAAGCCACCGATCACTCGGTTGCTGGAGCGTTATGCCGGCAGCTACATGGTGCTGGTGTTGCTGCTGGCTGCGGTCACCTGGTTCATTACCAATGACGCGCAAGCGATGCTCGCGGTGTTGGTGGCGGCATGTCCATGCGCGTTGGTGTTGTCGGCGCCGGCCACGGCGATTGCCGGCGTGGCGGTCGCGGCGCGGCATGGGATCCTGATTCGCAGCTCGGCATTTCTGGAAGAGTTGGCTGACCTGACTTCACTGGTGGTCGACAAGACCGGGACGCTGACTTACGGGACTTTGCGTTTGCAGTCGATCGACGCCGCGGGTGCGGATGAACATTCGGTGAGGGCGCTGGCCGCGAGTCTCGGTGCCGCCAGCAGCCATCCGGTCAGTCGGGCGTTGGCGGGGTTAGTCAGTGCCGAACAGGTTCTGCCGCTGACTGATGTTCACGAACGCCAAGGCCTCGGTGTAGTGGCGATGACTGCACAGGGTGAAGCGGCTTTGGGCCGTCCTGAATTGTTCGCGCAACTGGGCATTGTCACCACAGCAGTTCCCGAACACGACGGACCGATTGCCGGTCTGGCGCTGAACGGGGAATTCCTTGCCTGGCTATTGCTGGCTGATACGGTGAAACCGGAAGCCAGATTTGCCTTGAACGAGTTGCGCGAACTGGGTCTTGGGCGGCAACTGCTGTTGACCGGCGACCGCCAAAGCGTCGCGCAGACACTGGCCCGGGATGTCGGCCTGCATGAAGTCGAAGCTCAGGCGCTGCCCGAAGACAAACTCAACCGCGTACTCAAGGAAATCGATAACGGCTTCCGGCCGATGGTGGTCGGTGACGGCATCAACGATTCGCTGGCGCTCAAGGCCGGCGTAGTCGGCGTGGCCATGGGTGCGGGCGGTGCGGACATCGCGTTGGCGTCGGCCGACATCGTGTTGATTGGCAGTGACCTGCGCCGGCTCGGTACGTGTGTGCGCCTCAGTCGCCAGTGCCGACGTACTTTGCAGGTCAACGTGATCATCGGTCTGGGCTGGACGCTGGCCATCGTTGTGTTCGCCGCGTTCGGCTGGCTCGGCGCTGCGGGGGCGATGATCGCGGCGTTGTTGCACAACCTGAGCACGCTGCTGGTGCTGGGCAATGCCGGGCGTTTGTTGCGTTTTCAGGAACCGCTGCTAAAGCTTAAACAGCAGAACTGATCGTTTCGTGGACCCTGATGCAAGGATACGGAGGCTGTTGCAGCCTGCGCGGCTGATAGATCGCGGCGATCAAATCGATAGCCAGCTATTTTTCAAGGATGGTCTACCCTCAGATCAGACGTCTGAAACAAGGGGGGATATTCCATGCTCGCGCAACTTCCACCGGCCTTGCAGAATCTGCAGCTACCGCTTCGCCTGCGACTCTGGGACGGCCACGAATTCAATCTGGGGCCGGCGCCCAGCGTCACCATCGTGGTCAAGGATCCACAGATGGTCAGCCAACTCACCCATCCAAGTCTGGACGCGCTGGGGGCAGCGTTCGTCGAGGGTAAGCTCGAACTTGAGGGTTCGATCAGCGAAGTCATTCGGGTCTGCGACGAGTTGAGCCAAGTGCTGCTCGGCACCGATGATGGCAGCCAGCCTGTGCGCGCGGCGCACGACAAGGAAACCGACGCCAAAGCCATTTCCTATCACTACGACCTGTCCAACGCGTTTTATCAACTGTGGCTGGACAGCGACATGGCGTATTCCTGCGCGTATTTCGAAACCGGCAGCGAATCCCTTGAGCAGGCGCAGCAGGCCAAATTTCGCCACCTGTGCCGCAAGCTGCGCTTGCAACCAGGCGAGTATCTGCTGGATGTCGGTTGTGGCTGGGGCGGACTGGCGCGCTATGCCGCGCGCGAATTCGGCGCCAAAGTGTTCGGCATCACCCTGAGCAAAGAACAACTGGAACTGGCGCGTGAGCGGGTCAAGGAAGAAGGTCTGGAAGATCTGGTCGAGCTGCAACTGCTCGATTATCGCGATCTGCCCCAGGACGGACGCTTCGACAAAGTGGTCAGCGTCGGTATGTTCGAACACGTCGGCCACGCCAATCTTGCCGAGTACTGCAAAACCCTGTTCGGCGCGGTGAAGGAGGGTGGCCTGGTGATGAACCACGGCATCACCGCCAAGCACATTGATGGCCGCCCGGTCGGACGCGGCGCCGGGGAGTTCATCGAGAAATACGTGTTCCCCAATGGCGAGCTGCCGCACCTGTCGATGATCTCGGCCGAGATCAGTGATGCAGGGCTGGAGATTGTCGACGTCGAAAGCCTGCGCCTGCATTACGCGCGTACGCTGGATCACTGGAGCGAGCGGCTGGAGGACAATCTCGAAGCCGCTGGCAAGTTGGTTCCCGATCAGGCGCTGCGCATCTGGCGTTTGTACCTCGCCGGTTGCGCCTACGCGTTCGCCCGTGGCTGGATCAATCTGCACCAGATTCTCGCGGTCAAAGCCCACGCCGACGGCAGCCATGAACTGCCATGGACCCGCGACGACATCTATAACCCCTAGCGCTAGAGAATCGGTGAAATCAGCCGGGCGATGCGCATGCCGAGTTGTTGCAGGCGGTGCAGTTCCCGGCTTTCGTCTTTGGCGATTTCGCAGGCCTGGTCAAAGTCGGCGTTGAGCATGTGTTCCACGCTGGCGGCGAACTCGCTGTCGACCGTCAACAGCATCACTTCGAAATTCAGCCGGAATGAGCGGTTGTCCAGATTGGCGCTGCCGATGGCGCTGATTTCGCTGTCGATCAACACCACCTTCTGATGCAGGAAACCTGGCTCGTAGCGAAACACCCGCACGCCGGCGCGCACGGCTTCGAACGCATACAGGCTGGACGCCGCGTAGACGATGCGGTGATCGGGGCGCGACGGCAGCAGCAAGCGCACATCAACCCCGCGCAGGACTGCCAGACGCATCGCGGCGAATACCGCTTCGTCTGGAATGAAGTAGGGGCTGGTGATCCACACCCGCTCGTTGGCTGCGTGGATTGCTTCGACGAAGAACAGTGAACAGGTTTCGTAGGCATCCGCCGGGCCGCTGGCGAGCAATTGGCAGAGCACGCCATCCTCCGGGTAAGCGTCCGGCAGGATCAGCGGCGGCAGCGTGCGTGCAGCCCAGAACCAGTCCTCGGCGAATGACTCCTGCATGCACGCCACCACCGGGCCGCGCACTTGTACATGAGTGTCGCGCCACGGTGCCAGCGGCGGTTTTTCACCGAGGTACTCGTCGCCGACGTTATGCCCGCCGACGAAGCCGATCAGACCGTCGACCACGACGATCTTGCGGTGATTGCGGAAATTCACTTGAAAGCGATTGAGCCAGCCGCTGCGGGTGGCGAAGGCTTTGACCTCGACACCGCCGTCGCGCAGGCTTTGCACATAGCTTTTGGGCAGAGCGTGGCTGCCGATGCCGTCGTAGAGCAGATGGATCGCCACGCCTTCGGCGGCTTTCTTCAGCAACAGATCGCGCAGGCGCTGGCCGAGACGGTCGTCATGAATGATGAAGAACTGGATCAGCACGGCTTCGCGCGCGGCAGTGATGGCTGCGAAAATCGCCTCGAATGTGGCGGTGCCATTGATCAGCAACTGCACTTCATTGTTGGCCAGACATGGCATGCGCCCGAGTTTCGGCATCGCACGCAAGGATGCGTAGGCGCTGGATGCGCGGGCGGCGAGGGCTTCTTCCACCCATGGCCGCCAGTTGAGTTCAGAGATCGCCTGACGCATGTGCTCGTTGGCCTGGCGTCGTGCCTTGATGTAGCCATCAAAGGTGCTGCGGCCGAACACCAGATAAGGAATGAGCGTGAAGTAAGGAATGAAAACCAGCGACAGCGCCCAGGCAATCGAGCCTTGCGCGGTGCGTACGGTCAGCACCGCATGAATCGCGGCGATTGAACCCAGGGTGTGTATAAGGGCGATCAGATAACCGAAAATGTGCGGTCCAAAATAATCCATGGGGCAACCTTGCTCCGGAAGATGCAATGCTTAACAGACCATGTTCCTTGGCGATTGTCGCTATTTAGTTTCTGCTGGCAAAGCCCGGCATGAACCGAAACAATTGGCCGACGTCTAACGGCCACTACTGATCAGGAGTTACTCGATGAACGTTCGTCTGCTGGGTTTGGCGCTGGGCCTGGGTTTGGCTTTGCCGGTGATTGCTCAGGCGCAGATGTTGCAGCCGGGGTTGTGGGAAATGACATCGAGCAACGTCAAAGTCGATGATCAGCCGATGGATGTGCAATCGATCCTCGGCCAGTTGCAAGGGCAGATGACCCCGCAGCAGCGCGCAGCGCTGGAGAAGCAGGGCATCAATATCGGCGGTAAAGGCATTCGTGCCTGCCTGACGCAGCAGCAGGTCGCGACCGACGATATTCCGTTGGCGGACCCGCAATCGGGCTGCAAGCAGCAGATCACCGACCGCACCGGCAACCAGTGGAAATTCCGCTTCAGTTGCCCGAAAGCTCAGGGCACTGGCGTGGCTACTTTCCTCAGTGATCGTGAGTTCACCACGGTGGCCAACGGCACGTTCAATGCGATTGGTATTCAGCAAAAGGGCAGTCTTGAGACCCGCGCAGTGTGGTTGGGTCAGGATTGCGGCACGGTTAAACCCCGAGCCTGACAAAGCATCGCCAGCAGGCTGGTTCCCACAGGAGAAATGCATCTTCCTGTGGGAGATTCTATGTTTGAGGGGAAGCCGCCAAACCTGTTTTTGACTGAGTCCATATCCGTTGCTGCGGTAACGGCTTCCTAGGGTTCCGCCCTGACGGCGGGTCACCTTTTTCAAACGCCAAAAAGGTAACCCAAAAGGCTTTACCCTGACGTTCGGCCCTCGCTGTGGCTCGGGTTCCTTCGCTCCGGGATTGATCCGGGGGCATCGCCTCCGGTTTGCTTCGCTGCACCTCCTCTCGATGTGTTTGGCTGCGCCAAACGGTCGCTGCGCTCCCACCCCCGGATCAATCCCTCTACTCAGCCTGCCGACGGGCGCTCGAGATCAAGAGCGGTACTCGAGCTAACGCTCATTGTGGTGAGTGGTGAAAAGCGACGTGCGGTTTTCGGGTGGACCTAAACCTTGTGGGAGCTGGCTTGCCAGCGATGGCGGCCTTATAGCCGACCAATCTCTTGCTGATGTACCCAGTTCCCACTATGGGAGCCAGCCTGCTGGCGATGGCCCATTTATGCTCAGCGCATAAACCGCAAGGGTAAGCCCTGACACCCATCGTTGACCCGATTGCCATCCCAGGCAATTTGCCCCGATACCAGCGTCGTCGTCACTCGATGTCGAAAGCTGCGTCCAGCAAACGGCGTCCACCCGCACTGCGACAGAATCGGCTGTCGATCCACCTCCAGCATCTGCGGCTGCATCAACACCAGATCCGCCCAATAACCTTCGCGCAAATACCCTCGATCCGGAATCGCAAACAGGTCCGCCACGCGGTGACTGGTCTTTGCCACTAACGTAGTGATCGGCAATACACCGTCTGCCACCAATTCCAAGAGCGCCGGCAGCGCATGTTGCACCAGTGGCAAACCGGACGGTGCCTGATCATATGGCCGCTGCTTTTCCGCCCAGGTATGCGGCGCGTGATCGCTGCCGATTACGTCAAGCCGATTGCCGAGCAGCGCCTGACGCAACGCATCGCGATCAGCCTGGGACTTGATCGCCGGATTGCATTTGATCTGATTGCCGAGGGCTGGGTAATCACGGTCATCAAACAGCAGGTGATGCAGGCAGACTTCGGCGGTGATGCGTTTCTGCGCCAGCGGTTGGTCCTCGAACAACTGCAGTTCGCGCGCCGTGGTCAGGTGCAAAACATGCAGGCGCGTGCCATGACGCTTGGCCAGATCCACCGCCAGCGATGAAGAGCGGTAGCAGGTTTCGGCATTGCGGATCAGCGCGTGAGCGGCGGCGGGCAGATGGGCGCCGAACAACTCGCGCAGGTTCGCGGCATTGGCATCGATGCTCGGCGTGTGTTCACAATGGGCCAGCAGAATCGTCGGCACCTCGGCGAACAGTCGCTCCAAGGTCTTGGGATCGTCCACCAGCATGTTGCCGGTGGAGGCGCCCATGAATACTTTGACCCCGGCCACTTCACACGGATTGAGCGCGGCGACGGTATCAAGATTGTCGTGGCTGACGCCGAAGTGAAAGCCGTAGTTGGCCACCGAACTCATCGCCGCCCGACGCTTTTTATCGGCCAGCGCATCAAGTGTGAGCGTCGCGGGATTGGTGTTGGGCATGTCCATGAAACTGGTGATGCCACCGGCCACCGCCGCGCGGGATTCGGTGTAGATACTGCCCTTGGCCGGAGCGCCGGGTTCACGAAAATGCACCTGGTCATCGATCATTCCCGGCAGCAGCCACTGGCCGTCGGCATCGATTTCCAGCGTGGCATTTTCATCCTCGATGCTGCGCGCGATCTTGACGATGCGACCGTTGCTGACCAGTAGATCGCCATCGAATTCGCGTCCCTCATTCACCAGTCGCGCATTGCGAATCAACACACTGCTCATAATTCAGAACTCGTTCTGCAAGGCTTTGTAGCCGCGCACCAGATCGACGTTGGTGCGCGCCACGTCCTCGGAAAACTCCGAAGCGCTGACGCTCACTGGCGGGAATTGCGAAAGGTCGGTGCCCGGGCCGATGCGGGTGGTGGAGGGTACGTAGAACGCGTCCGGCAAATCGCGGCCATCGACCACCGAGTTGTGCCGCACCACGCAACCGTTGCCGACCACGCAATTGAACAACACGCTGTTGAAGCCGATGAACACCCGGTCGCCGACCACGCACGGGCCATGCACGATCGAGCGATGGGCGATGGAGCTGAACTCGCCGATGGTCACTGCCGCACCGGATTTGGAGTGGATCACCACGCCGTCCTGAATGTTCGAATTGGCACCGATGGTGATCGGCTGCATCTCGCCCGATGCGTCTACTTCATCCGCGCGGATCACTGCGTAAGGGCCAACGAATACGTTCTCACCGATCACGACTTTGCCGCAGATGATCGCGGTTTTGTCGACGTAGGCTGACTCGGCAATCTGCGGCAAATCGCCGGAAGGATTTTTGCGGATCATGGCTGGCTCAGTGCTTGGTAAAGTGTGTTGAGGTTGTATTCGAACAGGCCGGTAAACGTGCTGGCCGGGCCGCTGGCGGCGAGCGCATCCGAATACAGCGTGCCGCCAATGTGCGTGCCACTTTCCTCGGCAATCTGTTTGAGCAGGCGCGCGTCCTTGATGTTTTCCATGAACACCGCTTTGACTTTGGCCTGACGAATCTGCGTGATCAGCGCGGCAACTTCGCTGGCGGATGGCTCGCGTTCGGTGGACAGCCCTTGCGGCGCCATGAAGTCGATTCCATACGCCTGCCCGAGATAACCGAAGGCATCGTGGCTGGTGACGATCTTGCGATTGCCCGGCGGCAGTGAACCGAGTTTGGTTTTGGCCTCGGCGAGCAGGGCGTAGATCTGTTTCAGATAGGCTTGGCTGTTGCGCTCGTAATCAGCCTTGTTGGCCGGGTCAGCGGCGATCAACGCTTTGGTGATGTTGGCGACATACAGTTCGGCATTCGCCAGGTTGTGCCAGGCGTGCGGGTCGGGAACGGTTTCGCCGTCCTCATCCAGCGCGCGTGGAATCACGCCTCGGCTGGCGCTGATCACCGTGGCTTTGGTCTCGGTACTGGTCACCAGTCGATCCAGCCACGGCTCGAATCCGAGTCCGTTTTTAATGATCAGCCTGGCTTTGAGCAAAGCCTTGGCATCGTCCGGTGTTGGCTCGTAGGTGTGGGCGTCGGCATCTGCACCGACCATGTTGGTGATCTGAATATGCTCGCCGCCGACCTGCTGCACCATGTCAGCGAGGATGCTGAAGCTGGTGACCACCGGTAATTTTTCCGCCGCCGATAACGACATCGACAGCATCAGGCTGAATAGCACGAGTAGAGCGCGCATCGGGAGACACCTCATTGGGATGTGAGCAAAGGCGGGCGGCGCAGCAAACCGTGCACCGGGCCGAACACTACGGACAGCAGATAAGCGCAACCCGCCACCAGCACGATGGCCGGGCCGCTGGGCAGTGAGTAGTAGAACGACAGCAGCAGTCCGAGCCATACCGAGAGGCTGCCGATCAATGCGGCGATGGCGATCAGCGTCGGCAAATGGCGACTCCAGAAGCGTGACGCGGCGGCGGGCAACATCATCAATCCGACCACCATCAACGCGCCGATGGCTTGAAAACCAATCACCAGATTGAGCACCACCAAGGTCAGAAACACGCCGTGGGCAAGCGGCCCGAGGCGGCTGACAGTGCGCAGGAAAAGTGGGTCGAGGGTGTCGAGCAGCAGTGGTTTGTAGATCAGCGCCATGGCGATCAGGCTGAGTGCCGAGACCCATAACATGCCGGTGAGCGTCGGGCCGTCGACGGCCAATGCCGAGCCGAACAGCAGATGCAGAAGATCCAGGCGCTTGCCGGCTATACCGAGAATCAGCACGCCGCTGGCGAGGGAGATCGGGTAAATCGCGGCGAGGCTGGCGTCTTCGCGCAGGCCAGTGCGGCGGGTGATCCATGCAGCAATTCCGGCCATGCTTAGCCCGGCGCCGAGGCCTCCGATGGTCAGGGCGGGCAGACTTAGTCCGGCGAACCAGAAGCCGAGCGCAGCGCCAGGCAGGATGCCGTGGGCTACGGCATCGCCGATCAGACTCATGCGCCGCAGTATCAAAAACACCCCGAGCGGGGCTGTGCTGCAAGCCAGAACCAGACCGCCGATCAGGGCGCGGCGCATAAATACAAAGTCCTGGAACGGTTGCCAGAAATGCGCGATGGCCTGCATCAGGCCACCTGCGTGTGAGGAGTTTGCTGGATCAGTTCGGCGCTGTTGCCGAACACGCAGCCGCTGTTTTTGATCAGCAGGGTTTGCGGTATGTGTTGGCGCACGGCGGCGAGGTCATGACAGACCACAACCAAAGTCCGACCTAGTTCGTGCCATGTGTGGAGGTGCTGCCAGAGCAAAGCCTGACCGAGTTCATCGAGTGCCGCATGCGGTTCGTCGAGCAACAGCACAGGCGTATCGGCCAGACTCAGACGGGCGAGTAGGGCGCGTTGCAGTTCACCGCCGGAGAGCGCCATCAACGGACGTCGTTCGAGGCCGCTCAGGTGCCAGGCATCGAGTGCCTGCGCCAGACGTTGTGCCCGAAGTTGCGTCGAAAGTCTGCGCCCCCAGAATCCGGCGGCTACCAGTTCTTCAAGACTGATCGGGAATTGTCGATCCAGATGCTGTTGTTGCGGCAGGAATGACACACCGCTTTGTCTCGGCACGCTCAAGGCGACTTTCCCGGACAATGGTTTCTGCAAACCGGCGATGACTTTGAGCAAGCTGCTTTTACCGCTGCCATTAACGCCAACGATGGCGGTGAGGCTACCACTCTCCAATTGCAGATTCAGGAGTGGGGTTAGCGGTTGGCCGGGCGCACCCCAGCTCAGACCTTGGCAGCGGATCATGCTTGCTCCCGCCGCCAATGCGTTTCGGCAACTGCGTCATGGGCGTGCAGGCTTTCGGCGTGGATCACGCGTACGTGGAACTCGCTGATTCCGGGTGAGCGTCGCAAGGCAAGATTTAGCCGGCGCGCGGCGTCTTCGCAGAACATCAGGTTCTGGCCGTTGGCGAGGGCGAAGGCTTGTTCGTCGGCGCGTTTTACCGCGGTTTGCACAGCGGTGCCTAGCGCGGCTTCGGCGTCGTTGATGATTGCAGTCAGCGGCAGTTCATCGACGAAATCTTCCAGATGCACATGAATTTGCGCAGTGCTGCGTTGGCTGTGAGGGGTGGCGACAATGCCCTGAGTCGAGCCGAGCCAAGCCAAAACGTCCGCGTGCTCCAGCGACTTGTTGGCGAAATCGTCGACGAATTGCTGTTGGATAAGTTGTCTGGCTAGCGCCGCTGAGCAAGGGCAAGTCGAGGAATATTGCACGCCAAGTGTGAGTTCCACGTGGAACATCTGGTTTTTCAGACTGGCTGCGATGCAGACCGGATAGGCTTTCCATCCGCTCAGAGGACTGATCAGAGCAGGACGTTTCAGCAGCAAACTTGTGTGAATGTTGAGGTAGGCGTTATTCGACAGATCCGCATGCGTATCGAGGAAACATTGCAAAACTCCGCGCAACAGTCCCGGGGTGAGATTGCGCTGTTCCAGTTTCTCCAGCGCCAGATACAAGCGCGACATGTGAATTCCGCGCGCTTCGCCGTTATCGAGACTGACGCCTGCATCCACCTTGGCAGCTAAACGCTGGCCTTCGATTAAAACAGGCAAGGCGATGCCATGCATTCCCACCCATTCAAGGGGCAACGCTTGGCGAGCGGCTTGCGCGGCGATATCCGGCAGCGTCAGCGCATTCATGATTTGGTCCGTTGTGATGATTGAAATTGATGTTACATTATAACAATACAATCAACGACCAATTTTTCATGAACAAGCTTTCATCGACGCAAGCGCTGGTTGAGCGGGCGTTGATTTGGCGACTGCCTGATAAGGATTACCCCCGTGTCTATCCCACTTCCAGTGACCGTTTTATCCGGCTTTCTCGGCGCCGGAAAAAGTACATTTCTGAATTACGTACTACGTAATCGTGACAATCTGCGCGTAGCTGTAATCGTCAACGATATGAGCGAGATCAACATCGATGGCAGCGAAGTTCAGCGTGATGTCAGCCTGAATCGTGCAGAAGAGAAACTGGTCGAGATGAGTAACGGCTGTATCTGCTGTACGTTACGCGAGGATTTGCTGGAGGAGGTCAGCAAGCTCGCCGGCGAAGGACGTTTCGACTATCTGCTGATTGAGTCGACCGGCATCGCCGAACCCATGCCAGTCGCCGAGACCTTCACTTTTCGTGATGAGCACGGCCAGAGTCTGGCCGACATCGCCCGTCTCGACACCATGGTCACTGTGGTTGATGGCATGAACTTCCTGCTTGATTACCAGGCAGCGGAAAGTCTCGCGTCTCGCGGGGAAACACTCGGTGAAGAAGACGAGCGCTCCATTACCGATCTGCTGATCGAGCAAATCGAATTCGCCGACGTCCTGCTGATCAGCAAGATCGACTTGATCAGCCGGCGTGATAGGGAAGAGCTCACCGCTATCCTCAAACGTCTAAATGCCCATGCCGAAATCATCCCTATGGTCATGGGCGAAGTGCCGCTGGAGAAAATCCTCAATACCGGCCGCTTCGACTTCGAAAAGGCAGCCCAGGCACCGGGCTGGTTGCAGGAGCTACGCGGTGAGCATGTCGCGGAAACTGACGAATACGGCATCGCGTCATTTGCTTACCGCGCACGCCGTCCATTTCACCCGCAGCGTTTTTTCAGTTTCATCGACCGCCCGTGGCTGAATGGCAAACTGCTGCGTTCGAAAGGCTTCTTCTGGCTCGCGAGTAAACCGCAGGATGCCGGCAGCTGGTCGCAGGCTGGCGGCTTGATGCGTCATGGTTTTGCCGGACGCTGGTGGCGCTTCGTGCCAAAAGATCAATGGCCGCAAGACGAGGAAAACACCGCGGCGATCATGGAAAACTGGACGAGCGATGTCGGAGATTGCCGCCAGGAGCTGGTGTTCATCGGCCAGAACATCGATTTCCTGCAGCTCGCGTCGGAACTCGACAGCTGCCTGCTGACCGATGAGGAAATGGCGCTAGGCACCCAGGGCTGGCAAGCGCTGCCGGACCCATTCGGCCCTTGGCACGAAGAGGCTGCCTGATGCTCGCCCTGAAACCGCTGCAATCCACAACGCGCCATCAGCATCACGGCCGAGGCCCCCAAGCCTTGGCGCGAATCCTTGAAGATGAAGTGAATCTCACGGTCTGGCAGCGTCAATTGCCGTTGCACATTAGCGATTTCGCCAACCTGTTACTGTCGCTCAACCAACCCTACGCCGAGTCGCTGCACCTGGAGTTGGCTGATGAAGACGCTGAGCCGGATCTGACGAGTCTGGTCACCGGATTGCGCGAGCTTGAAGGCTACGAAGGTTTTATCGCGGATCTGAAATGGCTGGTCAGCGCCTTCGCCTGCCTGCTCGGTGCGCGACGCATCGGCTTGCGCCTGCGGGTCTTGGATGCGGCGATGTGTCCGCGCTTCCACGTCGACCATGTACCGGTGCGGCTGATCACCACCTATGCCGGCATCGGCAGCGAGTGGCTGAAAGAAGGCGCGATGGATCGCCGGCAACTGGGAAAACCGTTGAGCGAACCGCAGGAAAAATCGCTGATTCAACAACTGGCCAGCGGTGAAGTGGCGTTGCTCAAAGGCGAAAAATGGAGCGGCAACGAAGGTTTCGGTCTGATCCACCGCTCGCCACAACCAGCGCCGGGCGAAAGGCGGCTGATACTCACCCTCGATTGGCTCGGCTAACGCCTCAAGGCTTGAGCCATTTGCCCTGGCTTTGCGCCTCGCAATACGGCTGCAAATACGCCGCGTCGGTGGCCACGCCGTAATAGTGGATATCCTGGCGATAAGGCATATTGGCGACTTGCGCGTTGCTGCACACGCCGAAAGCCCCGGTCGGGCATTGGTCGACGTACTGCACGTCGACTTTCTGCCCGGCCAATGCGGGTTTGCAGAAGCCGTCGCTGAAGAGTTTTTCCGGGATGTTGCGGTTCTGCTGGCAGACCTTCACGTCGAGTCGCTCGGCCTGGCTGTGCACCACGCAGGCTTGCGCCAAGGCCTCGCCCGACATCAGTGCCAACAGCAACGACCATCCCATCCACCGCATCTTCAACCTCCAGAAAGCCTCAATCATGTTGCAGAACATTCCCACCCACGTCATCGCCGGGCCATTGGGCGCTGGCAAGACCAGCCTGATCCGCCAGCTCATGGCGCAGCGCCCGGCTGGCGAGCGCTGGGCGGTGCTGATCAACGAGTTCGGCCAGATCGGCCTCGACGCCGCCCTGCTGACAAGCGACGCCGATGGTATCGCACTGGGCGAAGTGGCCGGGGGGTGTTTGTGTTGCGTGAATGGTGCGCCGTTTCAGATCGGGCTTGGACGCTTGTTGCGCAAGGCCAGGCCGGATCGGCTGTTCATTGAGCCGTCCGGGCTGGGGCATCCGGCGCAATTGCTCAGGCAATTGAATGAGGCGCCATGGCTAGGCGTATTGGCAGTGCAGCCGTGTGTGCTGGTGCTGGACGCCCAAGCGTTGGCGGCGGGCAAGCCGTTGCCGGCAGCGCAGCAGCAGGCGCTGGCCAGTGCTGGTTTGCTGCTCTTGAACAAGGCAGAAAATCTCGACCAGAACGTCCGCGAACGAATCACCCGGCAGTTGCCAGCGAGTAGGTTGATCTGGACGCAGCAGGCCCAATTGGCATTGAGCGAGTTGCCGGGATTAGCGGTGCAGGGTGTCGAAGGTGTGGACAACTTGGTCCTGCCCAAAGGGCAGGCGCAGAGGCTGGCCGTGTGGAGCGAGCCAACGCTGCCGATTTGCCTCAGTCAGTCGCAGGAGGGTGGTTGGAGTGTTGGTTGGCGCTGGCATCCAAGTCAGGTGTTCGACGAAACGCGTGTCGCCGATTGGCTGAAAAGCCTGAGCTGGCGCCGCGCGAAACTGGTTATCCACACCCCGCAGGGTTGGGTTTCAGCGAATGTTTTAGACAATGATGACTTGGATTGGCAGCCCAGTGAATGGAGACGAGACTCGCGAATCGAACTGATTTTCAGCGGCCCGCAGGATGCCACCCAGTTACAGGCTCAACTGGCTGGCTGCCGTATTCAGACCACCTAGCTCAAGGCTTCCACTTGGTGTGTTCCTGCCGCCACTGACTCAGCTCGATCACCTGCGCCCGCGGCTTGGCCACTTCCACCACCGGCGGTGTGTCATCAAACGGCGCCGGGTAGGGCGCCAGTTCGATTTGTGCGCTGTGCGCGCCGAACTGGGTGATGGTGCCGTTATGCCGGGTTTCGCCGGTCACCGTGAATTCGAAGTTGTACACACGGGCCAGTCGCCGGCGCCCGCGCGCATCCTTGATAAAGCCGATCTTCCTCAGCGCCACGTTACCGTCGAGCAGCTCGACGCCGGCGTTCACGCAATGCTGTTTGACCCGCTCCAGCGCCCGCTCGCGCAAGCCGTGGTTGTGCCACAGCCATGCGCCAGCCATGGCGAACAGCATGAACACGAAAATATTTTCCAGGGTCAGCATCAACAAGGAACTCCAATAGATGACGTCAGCTTAACTGCGTCGCCGGTCTGTCGTACAGGCTGCGTTTCGTCGCATACTGCGCGGCTTGAATTTCAATCGTTTTACGGAAAAACCCGAATGAAACGTACGCCTCATCTGCTCGCCATCCAGTCCCACGTGGTATTCGGCCACGCCGGTAACAGCGCGGCGGTTTTTCCCATGCAGCGGGTTGGGGTCAACGTCTGGCCGCTGAACACTGTGCAGTTTTCCAACCACACCCAATATGGTCAGTGGGCAGGCGAAGTGTTGCCGCCGCAGCAGATTGGCGAACTGGTCGAAGGCATTGCCGCGATTGGTGAGCTGGGTAATTGCGATGCGGTGCTGTCCGGTTATCTCGGCAGCGCGGCGCAGGGGCGGGCGATTCTCGGCGGTGTGGCGCGCATCAAGGCGATCAATCCCAAGGCTTTGTATCTTTGCGACCCGGTGATGGGCCATCCGGAGAAGGGTTGCAGCGTGCCGGCTGAGGTCAGTGATTTTCTGCTGGACGAAGCGGCGGCGGTGGCGGATTTCATGTGCCCGAACCAGTTGGAGTTGGACAGCTTCTCCGGGCGCAAACCGCAGTCGCTGTTCGATTGCCTGGCCATGGCGCGCGCATTGCTGGCGCGCGGGCCGAAAGCGGTGCTGGTCAAGCATTTGGACTACCCGGGCAAACCGGCGGATGGTTTTGAAATGCTGCTGGTGACCGCCGAGGGCAGTTGGCATCTGCGGCGTCCGCTGCTGGCGTTCCCGCGTCAGCCGGTGGGCGTGGGCGATCTGACGTCCGGGCTGTTTCTGGCGCGGGTGCTGCTCGGTGACAGCCTGTTGGCGGCGTTCGAATTCACCGCTGCGGCAGTGCATGAAGTACTGCTGGAGACTCAGGCGTGCGCCAGTTACGAGTTGCAGCTGATTCGGGCGCAGGATCGGATTGCGCATCCGCGGGTGAAGTTCGAAGCGACCGCGATCAGTCTGTAAGTCCGCGTCGCCTCAATCGCGGGCAAGCCCGGCTCCCACAGGGTTCTCTGTTGAAACACAATTGTGTATTCAGCACAAAAACCTGTGGGAGCCGGGCTTGCCCGCGATAGCTATCTAAAGGCGTGAACGCATCAAGCGTCGCCCTTGATCTCCTGGTAACGCTTTTCCAGTTCCTGGCGAATCTGCCGACGCTGCTGCGCCTGCATATAACGACGCTTGTCTTCACTGTTCTGCGGCTGTAGCGGTGGCACCACGGCAGGTTTGCGCTGGTCATCCACCGCCACCATGGTGAAGAAGCAGCTGTTGGTGTGGCGCACCGAGCGCTCGCGGATGTTTTCGGTCACCACTTTGATACCGACTTCCATCGAGGTGTTGCCGGTGTAGTTCACCGACGCGAGAAAGGTCACCAGTTCGCCGACATGGATCGGCTCGCGGAAAATCACCTGATCCACCGACAGGGTCACCACATAGCGACCGGCATAACGGCTGGCGCAGGCGTAGGCCACTTCGTCGAGGTATTTGAGCAGGGTGCCGCCGTGGACATTGCCAGAAAAATTGGCCATGTCGGGGGTCATCAGTACCGTCATCGACAGCTGGGCGTTTCCGGGTTCCATAACGTTCTCACGGGTCAAGGCAGGATTACGGGAAGAACACCTCTGCGGGTGCCTGGTCGCTTTTTCAAAACCACCGTTATCGGGACGCCAAGCGACTGGCTGCCGTCACGCCGGGATCGATCTGTTTCCATATATTGCACCGCCTTTCAGCTGGAAGTCGCGGTGTTACCCTGCGAAAGCCCCGCCCAAGGGCAATTCCCACAGCAAAAGCGGATTTTTACTCGGCTCGCCCGGACTCTTCTGACGTCTGATGGGCGCCTCGTCACTCAAGGAGCCCACGCCATGCATGCGATCAGCTTTATCCAGGATCTGGCAGTGATCATGTTGATCGCAGGTGTGGTGACCGTGTTGTTCCACCGTTTCAAGCAGCCGGTGGTGCTCGGCTACATCGTTGCCGGCTTCATTATCGGCCCGCACACCCCGCCGTTCGGCCTGATCCACGACGAAGAAACCATCAAGACCCTTGCCGAACTCGGGGTGATCTTCCTGATGTTCTGCCTAGGTCTGGAGTTCAGCCTGCGCAAGCTGTTCAAGGTTGGCGCCACGGCGTTTATCGCGGCATTCCTCGAAATCGTGCTGATGATCTGGATCGGCTACGAAATCGGCCGCTGGTTCGACTGGAACACCATGGATTCGCTGTTCCTCGGCGCGATCCTGGCGATTTCCTCGACCACCATCATCGTCAAAGCGCTTAACGATCTGAAGATGAAAAACGAGCGGTTCGCGCAGTTGATCTTCGGCGTGCTGATTGTCGAAGACATCCTCGGCATCGGCATCATCGCCTTGCTGTCGAGCATTGCCGTCAGTGGCACGGTGAGTTCCGGCGAAGTGTTCTCCACGGTCGGCAAACTCTCGCTGTTCATGATTGTGGCGCTGGTAATCGGCATCCTGCTGGTGCCGCGATTGCTGGCCTATGTGGCGAAATTCGAGAGCAACGAGATGCTGCTGATCACCGTGCTCGGCCTGTGTTTCGGCTTCTGCCTGCTGGTGGTCAAACTCGAATACAGCATGGTGCTCGGCGCGTTTCTGATTGGCGCGATCATGGCCGAGTCGCGGCAACTGCTGAAGATCGAGCGCTTGATCGAGCCGGTGCGTGATTTGTTCAGCGCAATCTTCTTCGTCGCCATCGGCCTGATGCTCGATCCGCTGATCCTGTTGCAATATGCATGGCCGATCGCCGTGATCACCGTAGCCGTAGTGCTCGGCAAGATGGTGTCCTGCGGCCTCGGGGCGTTTATCGCCGGCAATGACGGACGCACCTCACTGCGCGTCGGCATGGGTCTTTCGCAGATTGGCGAATTTTCTTTCATCATCGCTGCACTGGGCATGACCCTGCAGGTCACCAGCAACTTTCTTTATCCGGTGGCCGTGGCTGTTTCGGTGATTACCACGCTGCTCACGCCATACCTGATCCGCGCGGCTGATCCGCTATCAATCAAGCTGTCGGCGGCGATGCCGCAGCGTTTGGGACGGGTGCTGAGTATGTATGGCGAATGGCTGCGCAGCATTCAGCCACAGGGCGAGGGCGCGATGCTCGCATCGATCATCCGGCGGATTCTGTTGCAGGTCGGGGTCAATCTGGCGCTGGTGATCGCGATTTTCTTCTCGGGCGCGTTCTTCGCCGAGCGTATTTCGACTTACCTGCAAGACTGGATTGGTGATCCGAGCTGGCAGAAAGCGTTGATCTGGGGTGGGGCGCTGCTGCTGTCGTTGCCGTTCTTGATCGCGGCCTACCGCAAGCTTAAAGCGCTGTCGATGCTGCTGGCGGAGATGGGCGTGAAACCGGAGATGGCCGGGCGTCACACGCAGCGAGTGCGTCGGGTGATCGCCGAAGTGATCCCGATTCTCTCGCTGCTGGTGATTTTCCTGCTGTTGGCAGCCTTGTCGGCCAGTATCTTGCCGACCAACAAGTTGCTGATGCTGATCGCCGTGGTCGCGGCCGCCGTGGCGGCACTGCTCTGGCGCTGGTTCATCCGCGTGCACACGCGGATGCAGGTGGCCTTGCTGGAGACGCTCGACAACCACAAAGAGCCGTCGGGGCACTGACCATTCGAGGGCGTTTGGCCGATCAGCTTTCCAGCCAGACGTCCCGCGCCCAATGCCAGACCGACTCCCAGGTTTCTTCGGCAATCAGCTCTTCTTCGGCTTGCCACAACACCACGGTGCCGTCTTCTTCGACACAGTAGTAATCGTCGCCGTCCTGGCAGATCGGGATCAGACTGCGATCAACCCCGGCGTCCCACGCATTGGCGGCCACGTCCGGCAGATAGGTATGCGATTGCGGATCGGTGACGGTCACCGGCTCCAGGCTGCCGTAAACCACGTCGCTGACGGTCAGCAAAAACTCTCTGAAGACAAACGGGATGTCGATGAACAGCTGTTCTTCGATTTCTACCAGCAGATCTTCGTCTGGCAGCTCCAAGGGGACCGGTACCGGTTCGTTGGCTTCACGCAGTTGTTCGATGATTTCTTCCACGTCCGGGATCCTCTTGCTTGTATGGCGCGGTTTATATGGGGCGGTTTATACAGTAGCTCGCTATAGATGCAACCGCGAAATAGAAAACCCCAGCCGAGGCTGGGGTTTTCGTTACAACATACTTAACGCAGAGGGTATCAGCCGTTCTGGCGGATACCGGCCACCAGCCAAGGCTGGTTTTCGCCCTGCGGACGTTCCATGTTCCAGCTTTCGCTGAACACTTCGCCTTGGTCGAAACGCGAGGTTTTCGACACGCCGCTGAAGGTCAGGGTGGCGATGGTCTTGTCCGCACGGTCATCCACGCCGTCCAGTTGAACCTGGAGGTTGTCGATGTAGGTCGACTGGAAGCCGTCGCCCAGATCTGCACGCTCGCGCTTGAGGAACTCAAGCAGTTGCGGCGTCACGAACTCGGCAATCTTGTCCATTTCGTTGGCGTCCCAGTGCTGCTGCAGCGACTGGAAGTGGTTACGGGCGGCTTCGATAAAGCGCTGCTCGTTGAACCACGCCGGAGCGTTGATTACCGGACGGGCGGCAGCCGGTGCAGCCGAACCACCAAAGATCGAACCCATGCCTGCTGGCTTCTGCTCGAAGGTTTCACGCTGCATCGGCGCGCCGGCCGGAGCCAGATGCTCCTGCTGCTTGCGGCGACGGGCGGCAATAAAGCGGAAGATCACAAACGCGATCAAGGCCATGATCAGGATGTCGAAGATCTGCATGCCCTGGAAACCGTCGCCCATGAACATGGACGCAAGCAGGCCACCGGCGGCGATGCCGGCCAGAGGGCCGAGCCAGCGCGAAGCACCGCCAGCCTTGGCTGCAGCGCCCGCGGCACCGGCAGCACCAGCGGTGGCAGCAGCGCCGCCCGCAGCAGAAGAAGGAGCCATTTGGCTGGTCTGGTGCGTCGGCGCAGCGCCGGCGCTTTTGCCACCACCAAAGCGCTTTGCATTGGCATCGAGGCTCATCGTCAGGCCGATACACAACGCCATGGCGATGCTAAGAAAACGTTTCATACGGAATTCCCGTTTAGTGAGACATGCGCGTCATGTTGCACAGCTGAAGTGTTACTGGCTAGCGACAGAGTGTTTCGGGCTTTTGCCTGACAGGTGAGGTTCAGCTTCGGACAGCGCAATAGGACCTGTTAGCTTTGGTCTGTAGGAAGGAGGAATAAGTTCTGTGGGAATAGTTGTGTGGGAGCAAGCCTGCTCACTCCCACACAACTCAGGTTTAAATGGCTTCGAGTTTCGCGTAGCCGAGCATCAGCCACTTGCTGCCTTCGCCGAAGTTGACCTGCACTCGAGCCTGAGCGCCGGCGCCTTCGAAGTTGAGAATCACGCCTTCGCCAAAGATCGAATGGCGCACGGCCTGACCAAGGCTGAATCCCGTCTCCGGAATTTCGCTGCCGGCGAACAGATTGCTGCCGCTCATCGACTGATTACCGCCGAACGGTCGACTGACGCTGTTCGACAAGCGCACTTCCTGAATCAGACCTTTCGGCACCTCGCGTACGAAACGCGAGACCTTGTTGTAGGTTTCGCTGCCGTACAGACGTCGGGTTTCGGCGTAGGTCATCACCAGATTCTGCATCGCCCGGGTGATGCCGACATACGCCAGGCGCCGTTCTTCCTCGAGACGCCCCGGTTCTTCCAGGCTCATCTTGTGCGGGAACAGGCCTTCTTCCATGCCCACCAGGAACACGTAAGGGAATTCCAGACCCTTGGCGCTGTGCAGCGTCATCAGTTGAATGCTGTCTTCGTGCTCGTCGGCCTGAGTATCGCCGGCCTCCAAGGAGGCGTGGCCGAGGAATGCCGCGAGTGGCGTCAGCTCTTCGTCTTCTTCGGTGTTCTCGAAGTTACGTGCAGCGCTGACCAGTTCCTCAAGGTTTTCCACCCGGGCCTGGCCTTTTTCGCCTTTTTCCGCTTCGTGATAGGCGATCAGGCCCGATTGCTCGATGACCGTCTGGGTCATCAAGTGCAACGGCATCTCGGCGCACTTGGCGGAGAGGTTCTCGATCAGCTCGATAAACCCACCCAACGCGCCGGCCGCACGCCCGGTCAGGCCTTTATTGGCGACCAGTTGGCGCATGGCTTCCCACATCGAAACATCGGCGTGGCGCGCGTGTTCGCGGATGGCTTCGACGGTTTTCTCGCCAATGCCACGCGCCGGAACGTTAATCACCCGTTCCAGCGCCGCATCGTTGCCGCGACCCTCAAGCAAACGCAGGTAGGCCATGGCGTTCTTGATTTCCGCACGTTCGAAGAAGCGCTGGCCGCCGTAGATGCGGTAAGGAATGCGCTCGCGCAGCAAGGCTTCTTCCAGAACGCGCGATTGGGCGTTGGATCGGTACAAAATCGCGATATCGCTGCGCGCGAGGCCGGTTTTCAGCGCGCTTTCGATGGTTTCGACAACGTAGCGTGCTTCATCGTGTTCGTTGAACGCGGCGTAAAGATTGATCGCTTCGCCGTCGCCGCCGTCCGTCCACAACTCTTTACCGAGGCGCCCGGTGTTGTTGGCGATCAGGGCGTTGGCGGCTTTGAGGATGCCGGCGGTGGAGCGATAGTTCTGCTCCAGTCGAATGGTCTCGGCATCCGGGAAGTCGGCGGAATACTGGTGAATGTTCTCGATTTTCGCGCCGCGCCAGCCGTAGATCGACTGGTCGTCGTCGCCGACCACCATCAGGCTGTCGCCTCCCTGCGCCAGCAGACGCAACCAGGCGTACTGCACGGCGTTGGTGTCCTGGAACTCGTCCACCAGAACGTGGCGGAAGCGTTTCTGATAGTGCGCCAGCAGTCCCGGGTGGTCGCGCCACAGGTCGAGGGCGCGCAGCAGCAGTTCGGAGAAGTCGATCACACCGGCGCGCAGGCACGCGGCCTCGTAGGCCTCATAAATGCTGCGCATGGTTGCCAGAAACAGATCGCCGCTGGCCTGAATGTGTTGCGGACGCAGACCTTCGTCTTTCTGCCCGTTGATGAACCATTGCGCCTGACGCGCCGGCCAGCGTTGCTCGTCGAGACCCAGCTCGCGGATCACCCGCTTGACCAGCCGTTGCTGGTCGTCGCTGTCGAGAATCTGGAAAGTCTGGCTCAGCCCGGCTTCCTGCCAGTGCGCCCGCAGCAAGCGGTGCGCCAGGCCGTGGAAGGTACCGACCCACATGCCGGCCGGGTTGATACCCATCAACTGCTCGATGCGGTGGCGCATCTCGGCAGCGGCCTTGTTGGTAAAGGTCACCGACAGGACGGAGTGGGGTGAGGCGTTCTCGACCTGGATCAACCAGGCGATACGGTGCACCAGCACTCGGGTTTTACCGGAACCAGCACCGGCCAGGACCAACTGACGACCCACGGAGGCAGCTACGGCCTGGCGTTGGGCATCGTTGAGGGAGTTCAGCAGAAGGGAGAGATCATCGCGCATCGGGGCATTCTAGGGTGCGCCGCCAGCCCGGGCAAACCGAGCTTTGCATTAGCCGATGAAAGTGCTGCCGATGACGACCGGTCAGTCACCGGCTACAGGCGTTGCCCCGCCTCGCCTCGGGACTTTTGAGGAGGGTAAAAGGCCGAAAAGTCTGGCTGAAATTCTGCTCGCGAGCAGTGTGGCAAGTGAATCGGCTTGTGTATGCTCCGTCCACGTTTCCGGGCGCATGCCCACATCTATAAGAACAAGAACGTTGCCTATGACCCTCAGCTCAGACCTGTCGGGCCCCTCCGTGGAACCCCGGGTTATCCGCAAACACTACGCCACCGAGATGGCGGTAGAGCGCACGCGCCTGCTTTATCAGGGTTCGCTGCTGCCGACGCTGTTCATGTTGATCAATGGTCTGGTCTGCGCCGGTTTGCTCTGGAGCCCGCAGCGTTACTTCGTGGTCAGCGTCTGGCTGGTGTGGCTGCTGTCATTGGTGGCGTTGCGGGTGATTCAGGTCGCGGCGTTCGATTCGGCGATCCCTGACCGTCAGGCCCAGCCGATCTGGCGGCGGATGTTTCTGCTCGGTTCGACCATGACCGGCCTGACTCTGGCCGGCGCCGGCATCGCTCTGGTGCCCGCCGACAACTTCATCGAGCAAGCCTGGGTGTTCGGCCTGATTGGCGCGGCGACGCTCTCGGCCAGCGTGGCTTACGCGGTGAGTCTTCCGGCGTTTCTGTCCTTTACCTTGCCGTGTCTGCTGCCGGCCATCGGCTTTCTGTTCTGGGGCGGCGACGATCAGGCGCGCGGCTGGGGTTGGCTCGGGTTGATTCTGTTGGGTTCGCTGAGCGTGGTGGCGTGGCAGGTTCATCGTCTTATCGATCGCGGTCTGCTGCGGCGCTTTCAGACTCAGCACCTGATCGAGCATTTGCAGCAGGCGCAAACCCGCAGCGGACAGCTCAATCAGGAACTGGCCAGAGAAATCGACCACCGGCGTTGCGTCGAGGGTAAATTGCGCGAGGCGCAAGTCGAACTGGAAGCGCGCGTCGCTCAGCGCAGCCTGGAACTGGACGCCGCCAATCAGGCCCTGAGCAAAAGCGAAGCGCGGCTGGCGCTGGCGTTGAAAGCCAGTGAGTTGGGCTTGTGGGACTGGAACCTGCAAACCGATGAAGTGCATCACACGCAGATTCACGAGCTATTTGGCCTGGCTCCGGAGTACGTCACGGCACTGCTCAGGGATCTCAAGCCGCGGCTGCACCCGGATGACTTGCCGTTGCTCAAGTTTGCACTGGTCGAGCATCTGAAAGGTCGCACCGAGGACTACCAGATCGAATACCGCGTGCGCCACGGTGATGGCCATTGGGTGTGGATTGAAGACCGTGGCCGCGCGGTTGAGCGCAGCGACAGCGGACGGGTGATCCGTATGGTCGGCACCCGCCGCGACATCAGCGTGAGCAAAAGCCTGGAGGTGCAGCAGCAACTGGCGGCAACCGTGTTTGAAGCGGCCAGCGAAGGCATCGTGATTCTTGATCCGAACTACTCGCTGATTGCGATCAATCAGGCGTTCAGCCGGGTCACCGGTTACGACATCGACGACATGCTCGGGCGCAACGTGGTCGAGTTGCCGTGCAGTCGCGACGCGCGTCGACATTACGCGGCCATTCGCCAGGCGTTGGAGCAGCACGGCAGTTGGCAAGGTGAGCTGGTGGAAACCCGCAAGAACGGCGAGTTGTACCCGCAGTGGCTGCAACTGAATGTCGTACGTGATCGCCGGGGAAAGGTCAGCCATATCGTTGGCTTCTTCGCCGATCTGTCCGCGCGTCGCGAATCTGAAGAGCGTATGCGCTACCTGACACACTACGACGAACTCACGGGACTGGCCAACCGCTCGCTGTTCCGCGACCGTCTGCACGAAGCGCATCAACGCGTGCGGCAGGGCGGACGCCGCAGTCTGGCTTTGCTGCACATCAACCTGGATCGCTTCAAGCTGCTCAACGATAGCCTCGGCCATGAAATCGCCGATCAGTTGCTGCAAAAAATGTCGCGGCGCCTGGTCATCGCTTTGCCGGAAGCCGACACCATCGCCCGCCTGTCCGGCGACGAGTTTGCGGTGTTGTTCGATGCTTATGGCAGCCTGTCGAGTCTGGCGCGGGTCGCTACACGGCTTTCGACCAAACTGCGCTTGCCGCTGATCATCGACGGACATGAGTTGGTGGTCAGCGCCTCGATGGGCATCAGCATGCTGCCGGACAACGCCCGGGAAATCTCCGCGCTGGTCAGTCAGTCGAACATGGCCATGCAGCACGCCAAACATTTGGGCGGCAACAACTTCCAGTTCTACACCGAAAGCCTGCAAGCCAGCACACTTGAGCGTCTGCAACTGGAAAACCAGCTGCGCAAAGCCATCGAGGAACAGCAGCTGCACGTCTTCTATCAACCCAAGCTGTGCCTGGAAACGGGACGGCTGAACGCCGCCGAAGCACTGGTGCGCTGGGATCATCCGACCATTGGCCGAGTGCCGCCGGGGGATTTCATCGGCTTGGCTGAGGAAACCGGGTTGATCGGGCCGATTGGCGAGTTCGTGCTGCGCCAGGCCTGTTTGCAGGCGTGCGAATGGCAGCGGCAAGGGCTGGCGCCGATTCGGGTCTCGGTAAATCTGTCGGGGCACCAGTTGCGCCAAGGCAAACTGGTCAGTCTGGTGCGCCAAGTGCTCGAAGAAACCGGCCTCGCGCCGTACTACCTTGAACTCGAACTTACCGAAAGTCAGCTACTCGACAGCGTTGAACACATCATCGCCACGTTCCAGCAACTGCGTGATCTTGGGGTGAAGTTGGCCATCGACGACTTCGGCACCGGCTATTCGTCGCTGAGTTATCTGAAGCGGATTCCGGTGGACTACGTGAAGATCGATCAGGCGTTCATTCGCGGACTGGGGGAGGGCAGCGAGGACGCGGCTATTACTCGCGCGATCATTGCGATGGCGCATGGGTTGTCGCTGAAAGTCGTGGCTGAAGGCGTCGAACGGCCGGAGCAGCTGGAGTTTTTGCGGGCTGAGGGCTGTGATGAGGTGCAGGGCTATCTGATCAGCCGTCCGGTCGAGGCGACGACTCTGGCCGAGTTACTACGCGGGCAGGAAAAACCGGCATAAAGGGCTACATACAGAGGACGACGCCTGATCCGGGGGCATTCAGATACGCATTGAGCGGGCAAAAAGCCAATTCATGTAGTATAACTACAAGCTTGCTACATCCCCGGCATCTGCCCCATAACAAGAGTCCAGTCCTTTGAATCTGCTGCAACATATTGCCCAGTCACGTCACCTGTTACGCAAGTCGGAGCTCAAGGTCGCCGACCACGTGCTGCTTGACCCTGCGGCGGTGATGCACAGTTCCATGGCCGACCTGGCGCACAGCGTCGGTATCAGCGAACCGACCATCGTGCGCTTCTGTCGTGCCATCGGTTGTTCGGGTTTTCAGGATCTGAAACTCAAGCTCGCGCAGAGCCTCGCGGCCGGCGCCAGTTTCGGCCAGTTCGCCATTCATGAAGACGATTCCGTCGCCGACTACAGCCTGAAGATTTTCGACACCACCTTGCACACGCTGATGGAGGTTCGCGAGAAGCTCGATCCGCTGGAATTGCAGCGCGCGGTGACGTTGATGTCGCAGGCGCAGCGCGTCGAGTTCTACGGCTTTGGTGCGTCGGGCGCGGTGGCCGCGGATGCCCAGCACAAGTTCTTCCGTTTGCTGCTGACGGCGGCGGCGTATTCCGATCCGCACATGCAGGCGATGTCCGCAGTGACGTTGAAACCGACTGATGTGGCGATCTGCATTTCCCAGTCCGGTCGCTCCAAAGATCTGCTGATCACTGCCAATCTGGTGCGTGAGAGCGGTGCTTCGTTGATTACGTTGTGCCCGAGCCAGACGCCGCTGGCTGAATTGTCGACGGTCAATCTGGCGATCGATGTGCATGAAGACACGGAAATCTATACGCCGCTGACATCACGAATTGCTCACCTTGTAGTGATCGACGTGTTGGCAATGGGCGTGGCGATGGCGCGTGGGCCGAGCCTGGTCAACCACCTCAAGAGCGTCAAACGCAGCCTGCGCAGCTTGCGCCTGTCGCCCAAATCGGTGAAAGCGCTGGACGACTGACCCTGGAATGCGGGGCTGTTGTGGCGAGGGAGCTTGCTCCCGCTTGAGTGCGCAGCGCTCACAAAAATATCGGGGCCGCTGCGCGACCCAGCGGGAGCAAGCTCCCTCGCCACAAATTGCCTCTGCCCTGAAGAATTTCATCTGCCTGTAACCTGCAAGCAGCCAAACCGTCATCCCCCGCGCCTATCGTGAAACTCCCGTAAACGCCTTGGGAGACTCGAAATGGCTCAGCCTTACGAAGAACGCAACAGCGCCGCGAAAACCCGTCGTCAGCAGGAAGATCAGCGCCGCATGGAGTTTCGCCGCGCCATTGAAGATCGCGCCGAACAGCGCCTGCTTCTCGCCGAGATCGACGATTTTGCCGAGATCAATCACTGGCAGGCAGCACCGGCAGTTTCCCGGCGAAACGCTCAACCAGCGCGCTGATCTGCACGCGCTCAGCGCGGATAAACGCCAGGAAGGCGTGTGCTACCGGTGACAGGCGTTTGGCTTTGGCCTGCACCAGGCACCAGCTACGGAACAATGGAAGTTCTTCGACCGGCAGCTCGACCAGTGCGCCGGTCGCCAGCTCAAGGTTCAGGGCGTGGCGCGTCAACAGCGCCAGGCCCAGACCCGCCAGCACGCATTCACGCTGAGCTTCGGCCGAGGCCACTTCCTGGGTCTGCGTGAAGTGCACGCGCTTCTCTTTGAAGTATTCCTCGCAAGCCATGCGTGTGCCTGAACCGGCTTCACGAATCAACAGCGTGTAGGGCTCCAGATCCTGCAAGCGCAGCGGCCCCATGTGCGACAGCGGATGATCCGGCGGCGCGACGGCCACAATCGGGTTGTTGAGGAAGGGCAGGAATTCCAGGCCCATGTCCTGCGGCACCATCGACATGATCACCAGATCGTCGCGGTTGTCCGAGAGACGGCGAATCACCTGGCCACGGTTAACCACAGTCAGTTGCAGATTCACTTCGGGGTGCTGGCGTTTGAATGCAGCAAACAGATGCGGCACGAAGTATTTGGCGCTGGATTCCACCGCGAGTTTCAGCTGACCCTGGAGCGAACCCTGCATGTCCGACAGCTGCATATCGAGGTTTTCCAGCCGTCCGAAAATGTCGCGACTGGCACGCTGAAGCGCTTCCGCTGCCTCGGTCATGTACAGTTTCTTGCCGACATAGTCGAATAATGGCTGGCCGATCAGCTCTTCAAGCTGCCGAATCTGTAGGCTGACGGCGGGTTGAGTGAGCGACATTTCCTCAGCTGCACGGCTGTAGGACCGTAAATCACACACTTCATTGAAGATCTGCAGTTGACGCAATGTCATACGCATCAATGACTTACGCATTTTCTAAGTACTCTGGGCGCAGGCTGATGCGCTGACTATAAGTCTTTACTTATGGCTGACCCAATTTTTATTCATTTTTGTTAATCCCTTATGAGCGCTAGTGTGGGGGCGCGACCAGATTGAAACATTTGGTCACGCGTCGACCTGGGACTAGCAGGTCGTGATGCCACCGGCTCAAGGGAACCTCCAAGTGATAAAAAAGATCCTGATCGCCAACCGTGGTGAGATTGCCGTACGAATCGTACGAGCCTGCGCCGAAATGGGCATCCGCTCGGTCGCGATCTACTCCGACGCCGACCGTCACGCGCTGCATGTGAAGCGTGCGGACGAGGCCCACAGCATTGGCGCCGAGCCATTGGCCGGTTACCTCAACCCGCGCAAGCTGGTGAACCTCGCGGTGGAAACCGGCTGCGATGCGTTGCACCCCGGCTACGGTTTCCTTTCGGAAAACCCGGAACTGGCGGATATCTGCGCCGAACGCGGAATCAAATTCATCGGCCCGTCGGCAGAAGTCATCCGCCGCATGGGCGACAAGACTGAAGCGCGCCGCAGCATGATCAAGGCCGGTGTGCCAGTGACGCCGGGCACCGAGGGCAACGTGGCGGACATCGCCGAAGCCCTGACCGAAGGCGACCGCATCGGCTACCCGGTGATGCTCAAGGCCACGTCCGGTGGTGGCGGTCGCGGTATCCGTCGCTGCAACAGCCGCGAAGAACTCGAACAGAATTTCCCCCGCGTCATTTCCGAAGCGACCAAGGCTTTCGGTTCGGCGGAAGTGTTCCTGGAAAAGTGCATCGTCAATCCGAAACACATCGAAGCGCAGATCCTCGGCGACAGCTTCGGCAACGTCGTGCACCTGTTCGAGCGTGACTGCTCGATCCAGCGCCGTAACCAGAAGCTGATCGAAATCGCCCCGAGCCCGCAATTGACCCCCGAGCAGCGCGCCTACATCGGCGACCTGTCGGTGCGTGCGGCCAAGGCTGTAGGTTACGAGAATGCCGGCACCGTGGAGTTCCTGCTCGCCGAGGGCGAGGTGTACTTCATGGAGATGAACACCCGGGTGCAGGTCGAACACACCATCACCGAAGAAATCACCGGCATCGATATCGTCCGCGAACAGATTCGCATCGCTTCCGGCCTACCACTGTCGGTGAAGCAGGAAGACATTCAGCATCGCGGATTTGCCCTGCAATTTCGCATCAACGCCGAAGACCCGAAAAACAACTTCCTGCCGAGCTTCGGCAAGATCACCCGTTATTACGCACCCGGCGGCCCCGGCGTGCGCACCGACACGGCGATCTACACCGGCTACACCATCCCGCCGTTCTACGACTCGATGTGCCTGAAACTGGTGGTCTGGGCGTTGACCTGGGAAGAAGCCATGGACCGTGGCTTGCGCGCCCTCGACGACATGCGTCTGCAAGGCGTGAAGACCACCGCCGCGTACTATCAGGAAATCCTGCGCAACCCGGAATTCCGTAGCGGCCAGTTCAATACCAGCTTCGTTGAAAGCCATCCTGAACTGACCAACTACTCGATCAAGCGCAAACCCGAAGAGCTGGCCCTGGCCATCGCCGCCGCCATCGCCGCCCACGCAGGCCTGTGAGGAATACTCCAATGTCCAAAAAAATATACGTTACCGACACCATCCTGCGCGACGCCCATCAATCGCTGCTCGCCACCCGCATGCGCACCGAAGACATGCTGCCGATCTGCGACAAGCTCGACAAAGTCGGCTACTGGTCGCTGGAATGCTGGGGCGGTGCGACGTTCGACGCCTGCGTACGTTTTCTCAAAGAAGACCCGTGGGAGCGTCTGCGCCAACTGCGTGCGGCGCTGCCTAACACGCGTCTGCAAATGCTCCTGCGCGGCCAGAACCTGCTGGGCTACCGCCACTACAGCGACGACGTGGTCAAAGCCTTTGTTGCCAAGGCAGCGGTCAACGGCATCGACGTGTTCCGCATTTTCGACGCGATGAACGACGTGCGTAACCTGCGGGTGGCCATCGAAGCGGTGAAAGCGGCGGGCAAACACGCTCAGGGCACCATCGCGTACACCACCAGTCCGGTGCACACCATCGACGCGTTCGTGGCGCAAGCCAAGCAGATGGAAGCCATGGGTTGCGACTCGGTCGCGATCAAGGACATGGCCGGTCTGCTGACCCCGTACGCCACTGGTGAACTGGTTCGAGCATTGAAGAGCGAGCAGTCGCTGCCAGTATTCATTCACTCGCACGACACCGCGGGTCTCGCGACCATGTGTCAACTCAAGGCCATTGAAAACGGCGCCGATCACATCGACACCGCGATCTCCAGCTTCGCTTCCGGCACCAGCCACCCAGGCACCGAGTCGATGGTTGCTGCACTCAAGGGCAGCGAGTTCGACACCGGCCTGAACCTGGAGCTGCTGCAAGAGATCGGCCTGTACTTCTACGCCGTGCGCAAGAAGTACCACCAGTTCGAAAGCGAATTCACCGCCGTCGACACCCGCGTGCAAGTCAACCAGGTGCCGGGCGGGATGATCTCCAACCTGGCCAACCAGTTGAAAGAGCAGGGCGCTCTGAATCGCATGGCTGAAGTGCTGGCAGAGATCCCGCGCGTGCGTGAAGACCTCGGCTTCCCGCCGCTGGTGACCCCGACGTCGCAGATCGTGGGCACCCAGGCGTTCTTCAACGTGTTGGCCGGCGAGCGCTACAAGACCATCACCAACGAAGTGAAGCTCTATCTGCAAGGCGGCTACGGCAAGGCTCCGGGCGTGGTCAACGAGAAGCTGCGTCGCCAGGCGATCGGCAGCGAAGAAGTGATCGACGTGCGTCCGGCTGATCTGCTCAAACCGGAAATGACCAAGCTGCGTGCCGATATCGGTGCACTGGCCAAGTCCGAAGAAGACGTGCTGACCTACGCGATGTTCCCGGACATCGGCCGCAAATTCCTCGAAGAACGCGCTACCGGCACCCTGACGCCGGAAGTGCTGCTGCCGATTCCTGAAGCGGGCGGCGTGGCCAAGGCCGGTGGCGAAGGTGTGCCGACCGAGTTCGTAATCGACGTCCACGGTGAAACCTACCGCGTCGACATCACTGGTGTCGGCGTCAAGGCTGAAGGCAAGCGTCACTTCTACCTGTCCATCGACGGCATGCCGGAAGAAGTGGTGTTCGAACCGCTCAACGAATTCGTCGGTGGCGGCAGCAGCAAGCGCAAACAGGCTTCTGCACCGGGCCATGTCAGCACCACCATGCCGGGCAACATCGTCGATGTGCTGGTCAAGGAAGGCGACACCGTCAAGGCTGGCCAGTCGGTGCTGATCACCGAAGCGATGAAGATGGAAACTGAAGTCCAGGCGGCCATCGCCGGCAAGGTCACCGCGATTCATGTGGCCAAGGGTGACCGAGTGAATCCGGGCGAAATTCTGATCGAGATCGAAGGCTGAGATACACGCCTCGATACAACGTTTAAACCTCGGGGGGGCATGTGCTCCCCTTTTTTTTGCGCGCAATTCAGCGGGCGAGGCGCAAGCGCCCCGCCCTGGTATGTCGATCAGAACGCCATGCGCCACTGGCCGGTTACGCCGTGATTGCGGCTGTCGGTGCCGATCTCGCCAGACAGGCCGACGCCCAATGTGTGGCTGTTGGAGACGGCTAGGTCAAGCCCGGTGTCGAGCATCAGACTGTCGCGATCCAGCTCTGCGCCGTAAACGGTGTAGTCGCGGCCGCCCTTGTCCAGACGTTGCCGAGTGCTGGTGTAGGTATCGCCATAAACGTGTTTCCACCCTGCGCTGAATCGCGGGGTCAGGCGCATGCCATTATTCAGCGTACTGACGCTTGCCATGCGCAGGCCGAGGGTGCTGTTGATGTTGCCCTGGGACTGACCATGAACCTTGAGCGCCGCATCTCCACCTTTCTCGGTGTAGCCGTCGCGCTGATAGCGTTGATAACCGAGACTGGCGAACGGTTCGATGATGGTGTCTCGCTGGCCGAGGTTGTAGCCCATTTCGGCGAAGGCCTGCTGGGTGCTTGCGTCATAGCTGCCCTTGAGGCGATTGCTGAAACGGTCGAACTCGACTTTGCGTTTGGTCCGGCCTTCATGGCTGCTCCAGTTCGCGCCGAGCCGCAGTGAGACCGGACCGCTTTGACGCAAGGCGTATGCGCCCAAGTGCCAACTGTTCAGGTCGCCGTCCAGTTCACGGCTGTCCATGCGCGTGTTTGAGTTTCCGCCGAGCAATCCCAGACGCCACTCCTCATCGACACGCCAGTCCGCACCGAGCAGAAGGCCCTTTGTGGAATGCTGCATCGGCTCGAAGTCGCGATCGAGTTTGCCGCCGTGGCCGAGGGCTTGCAGCCAGACCCTGCCGGAGTCAGCTTTTCCGGCCGCGTGGCGCGGAGATTCTTTCTGGGTCCCGTGGATTCCATCGAGTTGGTGCATGGCCGATAACATGCTGGCGCTGACCGGCGCGACACCGCTCAAAGTCGCCTTGGACAAGTTGGCGTTGCCACTGCCGGCCAGTTGTTCGAGGGCGATTGCCGCCGTGGATTTACTGGTCGTGAGCAAAGCCGCAACCGCCGTGTTTGTCGGGGCGACTGGAGCGGAACTGGCGGCTGAGACGGATTGGATGGCTGAGATTGGCGCCGCGCTGGAGGGTGGTCGCTGAACCTGCGCGGGTTTCCCGGGCTGACTTTGCTCTGGGGTTTGCGCAGTTACGGGAGGCACTGGATCCTTCGCTGTGGGCGGACTTTCCTGAGTGTCGGCTAACGTCTGTTGCGGCGGTGCTGGCGGCGCCTCAATGCTCTCGGCAACAGCGCTGGCGTTTTCCGTGGTAGCGGCTTCTTCAAGGCGCACATCGTTGCGGGTGTAAGACAGACCGACACGCTTGGGATCGTCGTAATCGAGGGTCGGAGTCATGTAGGCCAGATTATTCTCGACCGTACCGAACCGTCCCTCGACATTGCCAGCCACAAGAATCGTATGTTGGCTGCTTTGCGGGTAGTCGCCGGCACTGACCAGTCTCAGGGTCGCATCGCCCAGTACGGCAGTGCCGTCGACGATGATGGTCGGGCTGTCGCCGGCGGCATCGACGGAATACGCGAGGACGGCAGAGCTTGCCAGCGTCAAATCACCCTTGACCCTCGGTGCTCCGTACACCTCATCCACGGAAAAGCGTCCGCGGACATTCAGACCACCGACCTCGCCATTACCGGCGAAATGACCGTTCTCATGCACATCCACGGTGCCTGCAATGTTTCCCGAGTGGGTGAGATCGCCACCGGACTGCACGAACACGCCGCGTTCGATCATGCCTTTGTTGATCAATATGCCTTCAGTGACCGCGTCGCCGAGGATGGTTCCTTCATTTGTCAGCTGGGCTTTGGAGTGGACCAGTACACCGCCGGTGAAATCTGCAGGGCCTTTGCGCGTCCAGTCACCTTGCTTGACCTCCAGTCCCAGGAAGTTATGCGACTCGCCAAGCTTTCCGCCCTTGGGGCCGTCGAGCTGAATAAGGTTGTCGCCACCGCCACCGTCAATCACTCCGGAATAGCTGGCTCGAGATTTCACGCTAATCAGATCGTTCGCTTCACCCGCTTTCAGCAGGAAACCGTCGACGACCTTTGTCGCGTTCTTGATCTCATGAGAGACCTTATCAGGGTCATTGCTAACGGTATCGAACGCCGATCTCAGTTGCACAGGCACCTGGCCGGCCGGCATTTCAGGCTCGAGAGCGGTCTCTTGCGCCAGAGAGATTCCGGCGTAGCCAAGCGTCAGTGTGATCGCAACAGCCAGTTGGTGAAGTCGGTATGTATGTCGAGCAAGCATCGGTTCAACCTCCGTGTTGGGGAGGTCGAACTTTAAGACGGGACCTGTAGACGCCGATGTCAGGCCGTTCTGCCAATCCTGCGGGGTTCGGCGACTGGATCGGGAGGAAAGCAGCTCGTTAGTTTCAAAAAGCCGCTTTTACTTCGATGAAGCGCTGCCTTTGCCTACAGCCCGCGCTGAAATATTGATTGGCGAATCATTGGGAGCTCTACTACTCACTGCGCTTCAGCCTGCGTAGGTTTCGAAAACTGACAAACTCGACCATGTGGGTATATCTGCATTATTTTGCGTCTACTATGGGGTTGAGTCAGATAAATCTGCATTTTGTTGCACATATGCGCGTAGTTTTTGGCTGTGTGTGCACTATATTGCGTACGCAGCCTTTGAAACGCTTCGACCGCACTAGATGCAAGTAGGAAAATATGTACGACCTGACATTACAAATCTTCGCGGCCGGCCCAAACCCAGCCTCTGGATGCAGCGCTTTGATCGCAGCGTAACGAACGGGGAAGTCACGCGTTTTGCCGTCGAGTCAATTTACTCGCTGGCTGAGGTGACTACGCCGGGAAGTGCGATGAACCATATGGATGTCATTCGTATGCTCGCCGGACTCTGGCGTGACGCAGGCCAAGGGAGTCAGATTCCGGCTCTGGTGGCGGACTATCTACGTCGGGATCTGATCAACAAAGTTCTCGGCAACTCGGACAACCATGGTCGCAACACCGCAATCATTCGCGATGTGGATTCGTTTCGCTTGGCACCCATATATGACTTGGCGCCTATGGTCATGGATGACGAAGGGGTGACCCGCACCACAAAATGGCCAAGAGATCTGGAGAGGGCCGGAGATGTCGATTGGCGAGGCGTTTGCCGCGCATTGGCGGACATAACCGATCCGGATGACCCATTGGCTGCATTATCTGATTCGCCGGATTCTTTCGAGCGTTTACGCGAGGATGCCGAACGCTTGGCGGCGCTCCCGGACATTTTGACCGCCAGCGGCTTGCCTGACCGGACAATGAATCACCCAGGCGTTCACCTGAAAAATCTGGAGCAACGTTTGAAAGAGTGGGATTTGAAATGAGCATGACTGTCGCCGAGCGCACTCTGCTCATTGAAAGCATTCAAGAGGGATTGGCTCAAGGGGCGCTAGAGATTGGTGAAGCCGTTCGGCGTTTGCGCGTGGAAGTGACTGGGTTGCATCAGACTCAATTCGCCAAGATGTGCAAAATCTCGGTGCGCACGCTGGTGCATATCGAGCACGGAGAAGGCAATCAGACGCTGAAATCATTAAATGCCGTATTCCGCCCATTCGGGTTGAAGATGGGCGTGGTGCGGATTCGCCGTGATAACAGTTGAACCCGCAACGCACTTAATTTCGATCCAGTTTCAGGCGCGGCACTCAACCAACCCTTTCACCTGCCCCGACGCCGTCTGATTCTCATCGCTCAGCCACCGCTCAAACCCTGCCGCAATCGCCGGCCATTCCGAGTCCAGAATCGAGTACCACGCGGTATCGCGGTTCTGGCCCTTGACCACCATGTGCTGGCGGAACACGCCCTCGAAGCTGAAACCCAGACGTTCGGCGGCATATTTGGAGCGGGCGTTGGCGTTGTTGCATTTCCACTCAAGGCGACGGTAGCCCGTGGCGAAGGATTCCTTGGCCAGCAGATAAACCGCTTCGGTGCTTTTCGGCGAGCGCTGCATCGGCGCGCCGAAGGTCACGTGGCCGATTTCGATGCGGCCGTGCGCCGGGATGATCGACATCAGGCTGAGGAGGCCCTGCACCTGGCCGCTGGCGCGGTCGATCACGCTGAAGAAATACGGGTCGCTGTTGGCCGCGTGGTTGTTCAGCCAGTCGTTGAAGACGCTGCGTTCCGGGAACGGGCCGTAGGGCAAGTAATCCCAGAGTTTCGGGTCGGCGCCGGGGCCTTGCAAAGCGTTGAACAAGTCGTCGCCGTGGCGCGTCGGGTCGAGTTTTTCCAGGCGGATGAAGCGGCCTTCGAGCAGGGTGGCCGAGGGCGGCGGGGCGCCTTTCCAGTCGGCGGGAGAAATTGTCATGTGCAGCACTCCTTAAATGGCTTTGCGAAACTGGATGAAACCCGGGCGCTCGGCGATGCGCTCGTAGAGCTGGATCGCGGTGGTGTTGGTTTCGTGGGTCAGCCAGTGCACCTTGCAGCAACCGTCGGCCTTGGCCGTGGCGTAAACGTGTTCGATCAGCAGGCGCCCGACGCCGGTGCCGCGAGTTTGCACTTCGACCAGCAGGTCTTGCAGGTAGCAGGAGTTTTCGATGCTCCAGTTCGAGCGATGGTAGATGTAATGCACCATGCCTAGCGCTTTGCCGTCGGCCCAGGCGAGCGCGGCGTGGGTCGGTTCGCTTGGGTCGAGAAAGCGTTGCCAGGTGCTCTGTGTAACCGGTTCGGGCAGCTCGGTGTTGTAGAAACGCAGGTAAGCCTGCCACAGCGGTAGCCAGGCGGCGTAATCGTCGGTCGTGACCTGGCGGATATCGATCTGACTCATGCTGGTTTCCTTAACGCATCAAACGGGAGAGGGTTTGGTCGGTGAGATCGGGGCTGGCGGCCAGCCCTTCGCGCACGCCGGCGATGTCTTCGGCACTGCGGTTCTGGCTGAGCTTGCGCTTGCCTTCGAGGCGCTCGATGGGGATCGCAAAGCCGACAATGGCCTTGAGCATGCCGTCGATGTAATCGGCGGGCGCGTCGGCCACTGACCATGGTTGGGCGCGACCGGCCTCATGGCGGTCGGTGAGGGTGCTGACGATGTCGAGCAGTCGCCCGCCATCGCTGAAGGTTTCAGCGTGGCCGTAGGCGTGCACGGCGATGTAGTTCCAGGTCGGCACGACTTTGCCGTGCTCGGCCTTGCTCGGGTAAAAGCCCGGGCTGACGTAGGCGTCGGGGCCGGTAAAAATCAGCATGGCTTCGGCGCCGTCGCGCAGGTCCTTCCACTGTGGATTGGCCTTGGCCAGATGCCCGTAGAGCGTGCCGTTCTCGCCTTGTTCACAGTGCAGCAGCACCGGCACATGGCTGGCTTGCAGGCCTTGCTCACCGTGGGTGACGAGAATGGCGAGGCGGCTGGCGAGAATCAGTTCGTGCAGTTGGGACAACTCATCGATAGCAAAAGCGCGCGGCGTATACATGCAGAAATTTCCCTTGGCGAATGGCCCCATCCTAGGCAGGCTATTGGTCTGTTGTAAGAGCCATTGATGACCAATTTCATAGGTCCATTGTCATGCCCGATTCGTCCACGCTGTCGATGCCATTCAATCCGGCGGGTATCGAACTCGACCGCCGCAAAGGCCTTAGTCTGCAGCTCTATCAAGCGTTGCGCCTGCGTGTGCTGGACGGTCGCCTCGTTAGCGGCACGCGACTGCCTGCCAGTCGTGATCTGGCGGCAGCGCTGAGTATTTCGCGCAACAGCGTCGTCCGTGCCTACGACCAACTGTATGCCGAGGGCTTCATCGAAGGACGGGTTGGTGACGGGACTTATGTCGCTCAGTTGCCGCAATCAGGACTCGCGGCAAAAAAACTATCCACAAAACTGTCCACAGGCTTTTCAACAGGCTTACCCACAGCCTTATCCACAATTTCGGCTAATTCCACTGGGATTCCATCCAGTAAAGTTATCCACAGTGGTGCGTTGCAGCGTCTCGAAAACAACCATTTATCGACGCCGCCGACGGGGCCACCGCGCGCATTTCGCGTCGGCATTCCGGCCTTCGATCTGTTCCCGTTCGACGTCTGGGCCAAGCTCAACGCGGGGTTCTGGCGCAAACCGGATTTGCAGCAGCTGTGTTACGGCGATCCGGCCGGTGATGCACGTCTGCGCGGACTGATCGCGGCCTATTTACGCAGCTCACGCGGGATGCAGTGTTCGGCTGAGCAAATTGTGATCACCAGTGGCGCACAGCAGGGAATAAGCCTTTGTGCACAGCTGCTTGTCGAGCCCGGCGCAGGTGTGGCAATCGAGAATCCCGGCTATCGCGCGGCCGGTCATGCATTCGCGGTCGCGGGTGGGCGATTGCGCGCAATTGCGGTGGACGAGGAGGGCATTGATTGCGCCGCGCTGGCCGCCGCCGAGGATTGCCGGGTGGCCTATGTCACGCCGTCTCACCAGTACCCGACTGGCGTGGTGATGAGTCTGGCGCGGCGTCTGGAATTACTCGCGTGGGCCGAGCGCACTCGTGGCTGGATCGTCGAGGACGACTACGACGGCGAATATCGCTACACCGGCGCACCTTTGGCGCCGCTGGCCGCGCTGGATCGCCAAGGCCGCGTGCTGTACGTCGGGACGTTTGGCAAAGTCGCGTTCCCGGCGCTGCGTCTGGGCTATCTGGTGCTGCCGCCGGGGTTGGTGCAAGCGTTTTCCCAGCGGCGTGCGGTGGATGTCCGGCATTCGGAAGTGAGCACTCAGGCAGTGATGGCCGAATTCATGGCCGCCGGGCACTTCCAGCGACACATTCGGCGCATGCGCCGGGCGGCACTGAGCCGCCGTAATGCCTTGCTCAGCGGTTGGCCGCAAGATCTGGCCGGCGTCGGCAGCTTGCCGGCGGTGTCTGCCGGGTTGCACCTGACGGTGCAAGTCGACAGCGTGGCCCGCGAGCAACAGTTGATCGCGCAAGCCGCCAGCGTCGATGTGGAGATCAATGGTTTGAGCAGTTACTGGTTGCCAGATTCGACAACCCCAGTTGATCAGCGCGCCGGTCTGGTATTGGGTTTTGCGGCGGTGCCGGAGCCGGCAATCGAGTCGGCTCTGGCACGCTTGCGTGAGGTCTGGCGCGGATAGTCAGGGTTTCGCCGCGTGCGGTTTTAGAAACAGGTCGCGCACCTGCGGGTCGACGATCCGCCGTAGCGCATTGTCCACGGCGTCGAAGCTGTTCAGTGTCTGGCGTGTCTTCGCATCAAGTGTCAGCAGATACGCATCGGCGAATTTCAGATGAGCAGCCGTGTACGCATCGTCCGCGTCGGTCATGTGTTCGTAGTGGAAGTGCGCCACCCACAACGGCTTGCCGCCGTTGGCCTGGTCGAGAATCCGGTACTCCTGAAAGTAATCCCCGCGATGGCGGGTGCGAATACGCCCGCGTTCGTCCTTGACCACCTCGACCTGTGCATTGCTCTGCAACCAATGGAAATACGCTTCCCGAGGTTTACGTTGCTTGAGCATTGCCGCGTAGGTGGTGATGCCATCGGCATGGGTGCGAGTCGCGCCTTCGCGCAAATCGTCGCTGAGGGACGCAATGGGCAGTGGATCCGCTTTGCTCACGCTTCGTCTGGCGATTGCCATGTCGACGTCACTCGCGGTCTGCTTCAGCCGTGCGACTTGCTGTTCGAACAGGTCGCGAATATCGGCCGGGATGCGCCCTGGTCGCCGGGCATCTTCGCGGGTCTTGCGGTTGAAGTCGTCGATGTGCAGATTGAGCTCCATCGCTGCTGAAATCAGCTCTATGTCATCGCTAGGCGCGGTTGGTCTGGGCCGTTGCGAGGGGAGTTTGACGAACGCAGTTTTTTCGTCCGAATCGCTGCTCTGAGAGCCTGAAGAGTTTTCGCCGGTGTCCGGGCGCGGGCGGCTTTTGCTGACTTTCACCCGAGGCTGTGAAGTGGAGGGCTGCGGTTCAGGCTTGACGGGTGCGGGCAGTTGCTCCTGCTCGGGCAGTTCGGCGATCAGGCGTTCGCGCGCCAGGGCGTGGAATTCGTCGATCAGCGTGCGGACCCGGTCGAGCCGCGCTTGAATAAACATCTTGGGGTACGCGGCGGGCAGTTGGACGATGCGCTCGTCGAGGCTGGCGAACAGATCGTTCCACTGTGACAACTGCTCGATGCGCCCGGCTTGCCCGGCGGAGCCCACAGCGGTTTTGCTCAGCAGGATCAGCTCATGGGCGGCGTCTGCAGCATTGGCGGTGATGATGCCGATCGCCTCACGCGCGGCGAGCATCGCGGGGCCAGGTTGCTCGTTGACCGAGCGTTCATAGGACATGCCGATTTCATTGGCTTTGAGATCGAGCGGACCGAAGTCCGGCAGTAGACCGATCAGTTTTGCCGCGACCGTTTTGGCTTTGCCCGAGTGGCTGCTCAGCACTTGCGCGGAGCGATAGAGCGTCTCTAGAGTGCCAATCATCGCGTCACTCAGCGGTATCGCCGCATTGGCAATCTCGATGTGCTCGCTGCGAGGAATAGCAATCTGCCGGGTCGTGCTGTCGATGAGTTTTTGTGTCGCATTGGCGTACATGCGCATTTTCACCCGCAGCCACGACCCCAGGCAGCGATGCTGCTCCGCCGTCAGGCGCATCAGTTGTGACTGGTGCAGCAACGCAGCGCCTCCCGCGTTGTGCCAGATATCCAGTTGCTCGAGCGCTGCGGTGTAGTCGCTGCCGAGCTTCATGGCCTGATCCAGATAGCGCGTGGCGGGTGGCGTAAATCCGGCTTCAGTGGTGACGCTCGGCAGGGACACGAGGGCGTGCAGGAGTTGGCGTTTTTCTTCTGGCTCGCGTTGGGCAAATTGCTCCAGTGCGGTCCATGCGCTATTCATCCGTTGTTCCTTGGCGCGCCGCAGAGCCTCGATCCGGCCCTTGGGCATGCCGCCGCGCAAGCGCAACTTCGGGTCCCAGTGCCAGCGCCCGGCAGTGCTGTCGTATTTGATCGACATGCCGCTGCGTAACGGATTGCCCGGATCGACGATGTACACCAGCGTTTCCTCAATTGCCGCCACCTGGAACCAGCGGCTGCCGACCGGGGTGCAGGTTTTGCCGTCGAGCGTGTAGAGATGGGTGACTGGAGATGCACTTTTTCCACTGAGATCCGGCAAAGGTATCTTGAAGCTTTCGAGCATGGCCAAAAAGCGCGCGCTGGAATCGGGCCGCAGCAAGGTTCCGGGTTCGAGCTGTGTGAGATGGCCGACGGGCAGATCGCCGACGATGGCTACCGGGTCGAGCGTGACGGCAGGTGTGACCGTTGGTGAAGGCAGAGCCGGATGGTCGGCCAGATCTTCGGTTTCAGGCGATAGCTCGACAATCTCCTGGACGGCTTTCAGGTGCGGCAGCAACGAGCGGTTGCGCCGTGCGACAGCGTGTTGCGTGAGAATCATGCCCAACGTCAGCAGCACATCGGCAGTGGATTGCCAGACCACGATGTTATCGTCGCGCTCGTGGGCATCGATGGCCTGCTGGATCTGCGTGATGGTCTGCCAGACCCAGACAGCGGTGCCCGCCGCGCCGCTCATGAAGTTTGCGGCCACGTTGAACAGCGCCCAGCCGCTGTCTGCCGCCAGCGCCCAGCGCCGCTCGCTATTGGACTGCGACTGACGGTCGGCGAGTTCGACCAGGGCCTGACTGTTGGCGCTGTGCAGCGCTGCGAGGATGTCACCGGTGAGGGGCGCGTTGGCGAGGTCGATCGGGCCGGTCAGATCCAGGTGCATGAACGGCTCGACGGCCAACTGCGTGACGATCCAGGGCGAGGGCAGGCCCGTCGAGAAAACGTACTGCGAGTACTCGAAGCTCAGTGCTGCACTGCCCAGCCAGGCAATTACCGAATTACGTAATTCGCCGGGCTGGTAGAGCGCGTACATCAGATTTTGCAGGGAGGCAAATTGCATCAACGGCATGTCGAGCATCGGCCGGTACAGCAAGCAGGGACCTTGACGGTGGTCTCGCGGACAGATGACGAACATGTTGGTGACGGTGTCTACGCGCCCGCTCATTCGCCGACGCGGAGCGAAGGCCAGCGGCCGGATGGTCACCGGATGTTCGGCATCCGGCTGTTTGCTGGTGATCGAATCCATCAATTGGCAGACGTAGCCGTAACCCCGCTCATCGATGCCGCCCTGCCGTTTGAGTTTGTATTCAAGTGCCAGTAACGGCAGCAGCGTCGGCAGTTGGCGCAGGTAGCGGGTCTTTTGCCTGGCTGCGCGGACCGCATCGTCAATGAGGGTACGTTTGATCAGTTGCGGGTATTGGCCTCCGATGTCGACCTCCTGCGCCTTGGCGGTCAGAAAATCGACTGTCAGCCAGCCCGGTACCGCACGTGCATCGGTGAAGGCAACGGTGGCTTGATACGGCGCAGCATTCTGCAGGGCGAATTCACCGAGGGTTTCGCGCACCCGGTCAAACGGATTGGGCAGAGTGAAGCCGGCCGTTTCCAAGCTGTTGGTTACCGTGATCCGCAAGTGTTCCAGCGGCAGGTCGGCGGCACCTTCGGCGGTTTTATCGGCGATGATCGCCTCGCGCATTTTCTCTTCGGCGTACGGCTTGATCAGGGGGATGTCGTCATCAGTGTTGTCCGCGTCTTCGCGCAATGTCCCCAGGTCGGCGATGCAGGCGCTGTAGGCTTGCAGGTCATGGATGGAGCCAGCGTGCAGCCAGCCGGGAATGGCCTGCTCCAGCTGCTCGACGCGCGCTCGTTCAACCGGGTTGAAGCGGGCGCGGTTCTGCTGGCCGGAACCGGCACGGGCAGCAATGGACTGACTGCCGGGATCCAGTGCTTCAATGGCCCCCAACTGATTGGCCACCAGCGCCTGGGAGACGGCGTCGAAAACATTCCCTGCGGGTTCGATCAGGCGCCATTTGAAGGATCGGCCGGACAGATCGGGGTCCAGTCTCCCGGGCAGGGACTCGCCCAGCGCTGTCAGTGAGTCAAACGACTCATAGCCATCGGCGACGGTGTACATCAGGAACCGCTCGCGCTTCTTCACCGTCGCCGTCAGCACCAGCGCTCCGGCGATGAGCAGGTGCACGGTGTCGCTGCCATCCATCAGGTCGATGTCCAGCAGGCAGGCGCGTGGCCCGGCGAAATCGCTGCTTTTCGGGCGTTCGGCCTTGTCAGGGTGTTGCGCAACAAATCGCGCCAGTGCGCAGTCGTCGGCATCCCAGCCGCTGGCCGATTGCACGTCCGCGGCCGCGCACAACAAGTCGGACAGCTCCTGCCAGCGCGGTTGTTTGCTCGCCGACTGATTCCAGTAATCGAGTTGGCGCTGCTGATATTCAAGGAACAGGAACGGTGCGTGATCGTTCATCAGTGCGGTGACGTCATCCATGCTGACCGCCAGATGAATCGGCGGATTCGCTTTGGGCGTGAGCGTCAGAAAGTGCTCGCCTTCAATGTAATCGGCGGTGGTCTTGAGCACGCTGTGCTGGATGAAGGCATGGGTCAGTGACTGCAAGTCGAAAGCCTGGGTGTTCATCTGTGCTGCACGCATGTCGCGCAAAGGTGTCGCGAGCATCGTACGTTCCGGGTCGATGAGCAGTTCGGGGTAGCGTTTGAGCAACGCTTCCTGGAGCAGCGCTGTCGCGACCTGATGCAAAGAGAAGCCGCGACCGGTGAGTTCGACCAGGCGACTTTGTTTGAGCAGCGGCGCAGTGACGGACGGGGTCATGATTTTGTCCCGTGGGAGGAGGTGGACGGCGTGGCCGTTTCAGGTGTGAAAAACAGCGAAGCGGCCAGTGCGCGGCTGATCTCGCTGCGATAAATGGCGATCAGCTCCTGGGTGGCGCTGTCGCGATCGACCTGGCCGCCGAGCAGTCTTTGCGCCGCAGTTTTCAAATGCGCGGCGGTGAAGGACCCGGCGGGGTCGGTGGCATTGGCGTAGTGGAAGTGCGCGTACCACAACACCTTGCGGGTCTTGTGATCGAGCACTTCGTACTCATCCAGATAATCTCTGCCCGGCCCCTTGAGTCGACGTCTGGCGGTGGATCTGGCGATGTCGACTTCACCTTTGCTCTTGAGCCATTCAACTCGCGCCGCAGTCGGCGGTTGCTCCTTGACCATGCGGATTCGGGTACTGCGGCCGGTGTCGTAAAGTTCGCTGGCGGCGCTGGTGAGGGTGTCGCGCAATGTGGTGGCCGCGTCGTTGCGCTCTTCTGTGCGGTTGCTCGCCAGCAGCGCCTTGTCGATGGCCTTGACCACGTCGCCGAGACGCGCGGCGTGCTGGTTATAGATCTCCTGGATATCCACCGGAATTCGTTGTGCACGGCTGACGTGCGCTTGCGTGCGGCGTTTGAAATCCGCGAGACCATCAAGCAGCGCCTGCCCGTTCGTGAGGCTGTCGGCCAGTGTGGCCGGAGTTTTTTTCGGCCCAGCGGACGCTGTAACTCTGCGCAGCCAGACTCCCGGGGTTTTCTGGTGAAAAGTGGCGATCACCTTGCCGGTCAGTGGCGCTTTCACGTCCACCAGATCAGTGTCCTGGCCGTCAGCACCTTGGCGCGACTCACCGACAACCGTGCCTTTGTAGCGGGTCTTGATGATTCTTTTTACGGGCGCCGCTGCAGGTTTCGATGGGCCGGGTGTCGGCTCGATCAGACGCCGCTCCTGCAACAAACGGGTCAGTTCAGACACCGCGTCCTGACTGAATTCGGCTACGCGTACGCGGATATGCTCGAGCCGATCGCCGATGATCTGTTGCGGGTATTCAATCGCCAGATCGCTGAAGCGTTGATCGATGGTGGAAAACTGCTGCGCCAGATTGTCCATCGCCTCAGTGCGTTCGCTCAGGTTATGCCAACTCTCATCACCGCTCAGATCCAGCGCACTGCGGATGTTGACGCTGGCGTCGTTGATCAGCTGGTCGAGTGCGTTGCGTGCCTGTGCTACGTATTGCGTCGTTTCCTCCTTCAGGCACGTTTGCTCGGCCAGGGTGATCTGTAGCAATTTCAAATCATTGAGGCTGAACTGCGGAAGTTTCGCCTTGCGCTCACGGCTGATCTCGCATGCCTCCTTGCCGAGCAGACCGAGCTCTTCAAGACGCGATTGCGCGAGTTGCAGTTTTTCGATGATCCCCTGAGTCAGGTCAGCCATTTTTTCGAAGTGCGCCGAGCGCCCGGGTTGCGGCGCTGACGCTTCTTCGTCCAAAAGCTTGAGGGTTGCGTGCAAGCTGTCGCGAAAGTCCTTCGAGCGCTGATCAAGCCAGGATTGCGCCAGAAACAGCTGGTGCGACAGCCGCTCGACCATGGCCGCGCGATAGCTGGGGACACTCTCCAGAGCGTTCAGCGCCTTCAGTTGCTCGGTGTGGTCGGCGTACTCCCTGAGCTGGGAATCGAGGGTTTGCAGGAAGTAATCGCGCGCGCCGTCAACGGCTGCCGGCTGTGCTGACAGCATCGCCTGCCGGGCATTGAGCAACTGGGCCTGCCTGGCGTCCAAAGTTGCGTCGAAGGCTGATATTTCGGCCTTTTTCTGGCTCAGACGTTGTTTGTTGTCTTGCTGCATCTGCTTGCGCCTGCTGCCCAGTCCACCGCCGCGCAAGCGCAGTCGCAGATCGATGAACCACAGGCCTTTGGCGTCATGCGTCAGCAGCGGCCCGTTGCGCACCGGTTGCTGCCGCGAATCGATAATCTGCACCTGCTCATCGTCGTTGAGCCTCACCTCGAACCAGCGTTCGCCGACGGGCGCGTACCACTTTCGCAGATGGGCATAGAGGTGGCGGTGCACACCGTCAATGGCGGGGCTGGCGAGCCCTTCGGGTTTTTCGACTTTCAGTGTGTCGAGCAGCGTCGCCAGCAGCGGACGCGAGCGACTCAGCGCGCCGATGGTGAGCAGCGAGGTTTCATGCGCCGTGGGAAATTCCGCGCCACTGACGTCTGCCAGTTGCGTCACCGTGAGCGTCCGGGCAATGGCCTTTGGCGGTGGCGTGATGGCTGTCGGGCGCCGTGCCTGGCGGCTCGATGCCGCGCGGTGCGCGAGCACCGTGCCGAGGGTCAGGAGTAAATCGGTCAGGGCCGACCAGTCGACAGCGCCGGGCTGTTCATTGCGTGCGTCGATCAATGCTTGCAGGTCATCCATGATCTGCCAGATCCACGCGGCCGTACCGATACTGCGCCCCAAAAACGGCAAGGCCGCGTTGAACAGCATCCAGCTCCCGCGTTTGAGTGTGGCCCAGCGCGCTTCGGCGTTGGACACCGATTGCCGGTCGGCTTGAGTGATCAGGGCTTGCACGTTGGCGTCGAACAGCGTTGTCAGCACATCGGTTTCGATGACGTTGTTGTCGGCCAGAGTGACTGCGCCGGTCATGTCCAGCGCGATGGTCGGATCGACCAGCAATTGCGGCACGATCCACACGGAAGGCAGGGTCGCGGGGAACACGTATTGTGAGTAATTGAAGCGCACGCTGTCGGGTAGCCAGGCCAGCACCGCTTGTTTGAGTGTGCGCGAATGTTTGATCGCATACAGCAGATTGGTCCGGCTCGGATACTGCAGCAATGGCGGGTCGAGCAGCGGTCTGTAAAGCAGGCACGGGCCCTTGTCTGCCTGACGTGGCCCGATGACGAACATGTTGGCCACGGTGTCGACCGTGTCGTTGCTGCGATGGGCCATGAACGCCAGCGGGCGGATCACGATGGGCTGGCCATCCACCTCGCGGGCACTCGCGTCAGTGGCAAACGCGGCGACGACATAACGGTAACCTCGCTCGTCCAGCCGTGCTTCACCGCGGATTTTGTACTGCAGCGCGAGCAATGCCAGTTCAATCGGCAACTGATGGGCATACAGCTGACGCAGGGCAGGCGCTTCGCTCGGGTCGTCGATCAGCCGGCGTTTGAGCATCGCCGGATAAGTGCGTCCGATGTCGACAGCCGTCACCAGGGTTTCAAGATAATCGGCCGTCAGCCAGCCGGGAATCGGCGTGCCGTCGACATGGCGCACGGTTTTGATTCCCGTCGGCAGCCCGGCAAGGTTTTGCAGTGCCAGTTCGCTGAGTGACAGGGTCAGGGTGTCCATCTGCCCGGGCAAAACGAATGTGCCCCACACCACCAGGCTGGTGATGGTGATCTCGATGTTTTCGACCTGAATAGCTGCCGTCGCCGGATGATCCTGGCGAATCCTTGTGGTCAGCGCCTCCACCGTAAAGGCGTGGAGACTGCTGACCTCGCGCTGAAAGGTTTTGCCCTTGTTGCGGTTTTGCACAACCGCCAGATCAAGCAAGTGGCGGCTGTAGCAGGCCTGATCAGCGGCGGATGCGCGGTCCAGCCAGCGCGGGAGCAATGGTCGCAGTTGTTCGAAATACTCCTCTGGCTGCACGGCCGTTGGCAGATCGGTTACCTCGTCGGCCACAGCGCTGGTGCCGACGGATGGAGAGACACCGAACGAGCCGATGACATCCGTATCCAGCGCTATCAGCGTACGGGCTTGATAATCGAAGAAATTGCCTTGCGGCTCGAACAGTCGCCATTGCAGATGATTGGCCTGAGTGTTGTTTTCCAGCAGTTTGACCAGAGCCTTGCCGAGCGCATCGAGCGAATCAAAGTGGCGAAATCCCTGGGTGATCGAGTGCGTGGCGATCAGCGTGCGTTGACCCGAGGTCCCCACCAGCACCGCGATGGGCAGCACGTCCAGGTGCGTGCGTTCGGTGGTGTCATCGCGGTCGATGTCGATCAGGCAGGCGCGAATCTTCAACTTGTCGTCGGGCAGCCGCTGTTGCTTGTCGGGAAAGCGGTACACCGCCGCGGCCATGGCCAGTTGCTCGGCGTCCCAGCCCTTGGCATCGGTAATGTTCCACACATTGCGCAAGGCATCCGAGAGTTGATACCAGCGCGGTTGTCCGGGGCTGGTGGCGGTGTTCCAGTAGTCGACCTGTTGTTCCTGATAGGCCACGAACAGCAGCGTGGCGAGCTCGTTGATCAGGCGCCCGACCGCATCGATTTGCACCGGCAGATGCAGGGCCGACCCACCGCCCGTTTGCTGGGTGAGGAAATGCTCACCATCGAACCAGGTCACGCTGCTGCCGTAGATGCCAAGTCGCACCAACACGTCGGTGAGTGATTCAAACCAGTCGGGGCCGGCTGCGACGTGATCTCCCTCAATGTTCCATGTGGGCGTCGCAACCATTGCCAGCTGCGGATCAATGTCGAGATTCGGATACAAAGTTTTTAACGCGTGACGCAAGGTATTCGCGGCGGTGTCCCTGAGCGTAGGCCCGGACACCAGTTGGGTCTGCAGATCGATGACGTCAGGCTTGGAGATTGCGGGCATGGCCGTTCCTTCTCTGTCGGTGGCGGCGCTCACCAACAACGCCGGAGTCGGAGCAGACTAGAATCCCGGCCACGGCCCGGTGCGGTACATAGATATCGCAGGCAAAAAAAGACCCGCTAATGCGGGTCCTGGTCTGATGGGGAGAGCGGCTTCAGCTGACGGACTGGCCTTCAAAACCTTGCAGCACGTTCACCGCATTGATGCCGATTTCTTCTACCGCGTAACCGCCCTCCATGACGAACAGCGCAGGTTTACCGAGCGCGGCGATGCGTTGGCCCATGGCGAGATAATCCGGGCTGTCGAGCTTGAACTGCGAGATCGGATCATCCTTGAACGTATCGACACCCAGCGACACGACGATGACGTCGGCGTCGTAACTTTCGATCTCTTTGCAGGCCTGCTCCAGCGCGGCGCTCCAGGTTTCCCAGCCAGAACCGGCCGGCAGCGGATAGTTGAAGTTGAAGCCCTCGCCCGGACCTTCGCCCGGCTCGTCTTCATAACCGAGGAAGAATGGAAATTCTGCTTCCGGGTGGCCATGAATCGACGTGAACAGCACGTCGTTGCGCGCGTAGAAAATCGACTGGGTGCCGTTGCCGTGGTGATAGTCGACGTCGAGGATCGCGACTTTCCTGTGGCCCTGATCGAGGAACGCCTGCGCGGCAATCGCGGCGTTGTTCAGGTAGCAATAACCGCCCATCAAATCTGCGGCGGCGTGGTGTCCCGGTGGACGACAGAGGGCGAAAGCCGCGCGCGCGCCACGCTGGATCTCGGCCTGTGCGGTCAACGCCACTTGCGCCGCGCTGTACGCCGCTTGCCAGGTGCCGGCGGTGATCGGTGCGCCGCCGTCGAAGCTGTAATAGCCGAGCTGGCCGTGCAGGCTGACCGGTTTTATCGCGCGCAAGGTGCGTGTCGGCCATGTGTAGGGCAACAAGTCGCCGTCAGTGTTGAATTCGGTCCAGCGTGCCCAGGCACCTTTGAAGAAGTCGAGATAGTCACGGCTGTGAATACGTTCGATCGGCCCGAGACCGAAATCCTGCGGCGCCGCGACCGGGCCGAGGTTTTGCTCCTTCACCCGTTGCAGCACATGGTCGGCACGCGAGGGCATCTCGAAGCACGGCTTGAGCTGGCCATCGATCAGTTCGCAGCGGCCGTGGTGCAGGTGGTGATCGTCCGAGTAGATCGTCAGCATTTGTTGTTCTCCGCAGGGCTGATTCGGTGGCCTGTAGTGTCGCGGCGGATGCTGATTCGGAGAACGGCAGGAGCGGCCAAAAGGGGATTGATCTGGCCAAAACCGCTGACCGGAATTCGCCCCGCTTCGCGCAGAGCCGGCGCCCCTGCGCAGGGCGCCGCAGGAGGCTTCAGCGGCCGGTTACGGCCTTGTGTGCCTCGGGTGCATGGCGCTCGAGAGCTTCCAGCAGGTCCGGTCGTTGACGTTGACCGATGACTTTGCGCAGTTCACTGTAGGCGTCTGCCGAGCACTCTCGGCCCAAAGTCGGGTCGGCACCCTTGTTCAGCATCAAGGTAAACAGTTCAAGCGTCTGCTGCTGATTGAGCGCAAGTCCCAGCTCTTCGCGAGGCGCCTGACTGGCCAGCAGGAACAAGGCTGACTGGGTTCGGTCGCCTTCAGTGCAGCGTCCTCTTGGATAGACCAGATTGAGCTTTGCACCCGCTTCGACCAGACGTTTTGCCGCCGGGTAATTGTTGCGATAAATCGCTTCGTACAGCGCGGTTTTCTGCTCTCTGTCCTCGCGCCGATCAAGGTCTTGTGGATAGTTGAGCAGCCAGTTGAACGCTGCAGAGTCTTTGACTGAAGCTCGCTGCATCAGCAGGGTTTGGCCGCTTGCGTCAGGCTCGTCGATGGCTGCACCAGCGGCCAGTAGAAATTGCGTGCGCTGCGCCCTCTCGGGGTTGGCGTCAGCCTTGATGTCTTTGTTGAATGCCTGCATCACCAGCGGTTCGCTGCCATTGATTCCGCTGGTCGCAGCGCCACGTTCAAGCAACAGACGCGCAATCGGGAAATTCGGCGCGTCCAGTGCACGCAGCAGGGCACTGCGGCCATCCTCGCCCAGGGTCTTGGCTTGAAGGCCGCTGTCGAGCAGTTGCCGCACGCGCGGTTCGTCCTGATTGTCGACAGCCTCAATCAACGGCCACTGGGCCTGGCAGGCCTGCGGGTCGGCCTGGGTGAGGCCGAGATTTTTCAGTACACGCTCAGGAACACTCAGATTGCGTTGCAGACGCAGCCCACAGTAGATCCGGTAATACTCCTGCGCCAATGCGTATTGCGTGGTGTAGGCCGGTGACTTTTCATAGGCCTTCCACGCTTGGTCCGCGAGGTTCAGATACACCGGAATGCGTTGCGGTGCGCGCCGTACAACCTCCAATAACCATTGCCGTGAACCCTCGTCCGGCGCCAGTTGGCTCTTCCAGTAGGCAATGTCATTGAGCTGGCCGATGAATTCCGGCTGATCGGCACCGATGCGGCGAAAGTCCTGATTCAAGAACAGCTCATCGACTTTCTTCAGTCCCGGCCCTTTGTCGCTGGCCGTGCTCAGTTGCCGATGCAGCTCCCAAAGTTGCAGGGCGCCGTCGCCGGCAAGGTATGGTCGCGGATCGACTTCGATGCTCAGCGGTGCGTCGGGCACGCGGTAGCGCATGGCGTTGCGGGCGCCTTCGATGCCCTTGAGCCAAGAGTCGAGCACTGGGGCAGGGGTGTCCTGCAACGGCTGGAATGACAACAGGTGATCGTTGCGCACCCGACCCAGGGCGAGCAGCGGCGTGCCGGGTGCGCGCCAGTCGATCAGCAGATAGCGCTTGCTTTCCCAGCCGTTGGTTTTGGCGCACTCGAAACTCAGGGTATCGACCACGATGCCGGGCGCGATATCGGTGCGCGCAGCCGACGTGCCCAGATTCAGATACTGAAACTCAGTGATGCAACTGCGAAACTCGTCGCCGCTGAGCAGCGGGATCGGCCCCAGTTTATGCAGGCGCTCGCGGTAGTCCTGATCGCGATAGACGTTCAGGTAGAACAGACCACGAAAGCCGCTGAGCAAACCCGCGAGCGGCGTTGCAACACCGGGCGTTTCGGCGGCGGCTGGAATCGGGATGATGGTGCGGGCGTACTCGGGTGCATCGACCACAGCTTTGGGGGGCAGCCCCCACCAGTTCAGTTCAATGGCATTGGCGGCCATCGGCAGGTTGAGCAGAACAGCGAGCAGGACAAGGTGCGGAGATAAACGAAGAACGGCCATCAAGCTAAAACGCCAGCGACATTAATTGGCCGCGTAATGTAGTGCAGTCGGCCGCGCGCTGCGTGATTTATCTCAAGGCCTGAACTGACTCGGCGCCACGCCGCTCCAGCGCACGAATGCATGGCGGAAACTTGCGGTCTCGCTGAAGCCCAGGGTTTCGGCGATGCGGTAGATCGGCAGATGCTCTTCGCAGAGCATTTGCTTGGCGCGTTCGAAGCGTAATTCGTCGAGCAGTTCCTGATAGCTGCACCCCAGATCCTTGAGGTGCCGGCGTAGCGTGCGCGGTGAGCACTTCATCTGTTGCGCCAGACCTTCCAGCCCCGGTGCGGCGTTGAGTTGTGCGCCAAGCAACTGGCGAATCCGCCCCAGCCACGCCTGGCGGCCGGTGAACTCGGTGTTCTGCTTGCGACAGCGTTCGGCCATGGCCTGATGGGTAATGACGTCGGCCAGCGGCAACGGCTGATCGAGCCAGCGCCGGTCGAAGGCGAAGGCGTTGTCCTTGGCCGCGAAGTGCAGCGGGCAGGCGAAGTGTTCGGCGTAGCTGTCGCGGTAGTCCGGCGCGGCGTGTTCGAAGCGGGTGGCGAGCAGTGGCAGCGCGTGCCCAAGCAGGTCGTCGCAAATGACCTTCAGCGAGACCAGACAGAATTCGGCATTGAACACCGCCATCGCCGGGCTCTCGCGATAATCGGCCGCGACGAACCAGACGCGCTCGCCGTCGTCCTCAAGACTCAGCTCGAAAAGTGTTCCCAACAGCGCCGGATAACGGATCGCCAAGCGCAAAGCGTCACCGAAGGTGGCACTGGTGAGCAGTGCATAACCGAGCATGCCGTAGGACGAAACATGCATGCGCCGCCCCAGTTCGAGGCCGATGTCACGCTTGAGCGCGACTGCGTTGGCGCAGACCTGCATCTCCTGATTGGTGGTGATGCGTGTATCGGCACGGCTCAGATCCGCCGCACTGATGCCGCTGCCGGCCAGCAACGCCTCGCTGGACAGGCCTTGGGCCTTGAAGGTGTTGAGCACCAGCGAGACGGCGTTGAGGGTCGTGAGGTGGGAGTGGAGCATGGGCGACTTCCAGCCTTGGGATGACTGGAACGCAGCAAGTTATATGCCGGAAGATATCCTGGTGGGGGCTAGCCTGCTGGCTCCCACCTGGGGATCGTGTTGTGTCAGATGAGTTCGCCGCACAGGTCGAGTTCGACCAGTCGGCGTACTTCAGCGGTTGCAAGCCCCGCGCCGAGCAATCCATGCAATTTGCCAAACGCCGCCTCACGGGTCATGCCGCCACCGGACAACACGCCAACCCCGCGCAAACGGCTGCCAGCCTCGTACACATCCAGTTCAACCCCGCCTTCATGGCACTGCGTCACCGCAACCACCACCACGCCGCTGTCCCGCGCACGGCCGAGGCTGGCGAGGAATTCGGGATTGTCGCTCGGCCCGGTGCCGCTGCCGTAGCACTCCAGCACCAGCCCCTGAATGCCGCTGTCGAGCAAGCCATCCAGAACTCCGGCGCTGATACCGGGGAACAACGGCAGAACCGCGACGTTCGCCAATTGCTTGGGCTGGTTGTAGTTCAGCGCGGCTGGCACGGACGCAGCTTTCACGCCGCCACCCTGACGCTCCAGACGTTTGAACGGGTGCCGACCAAAACTGCGCACTTTCGCGCAGCGAGTCGGTGCCAGCAGTTCACCGTGGAAGTACAAATGCACGCCCGGCGCCAGGCCCTGGCCGAGGGCGACCAGTGCGCCTCCAAGGTTTTCCCAGGCATCGCTGTCGGTGACCCCGGCCGGCAGCATCGAACCGGTGAAGCACACGCGGGCATGCAGGCCGAGCAATTGAAAACTCATGGCTGCCGCGCTGTACGCCAAGGTGTCGGTGCCGTGCAGGATCAGCACGCTGTCGCAGCCCTGCACATCCACCGCATCGACCACCGCTTCACGCAGTTGCTGCCAATAGGCCGGTGTCATGTTGGCGCTGTCGATCAGCGGCGACATCTCACGGAAACGCCACTGCGGCAGCACCAGCTCAGGCTGGCTGTGCAGGTAATCGCGCATCCGCGCTTCGAAACCGGAGGCCGGGGCCAGGCCGTTGGCGCTGGCCTGCATGCCGATGGTGCCGCCGGTGTAGAGCACCATGACGTGCTGAGCGGCAGGGTAGGTCGAGGAATTCATGGGGAGTTCTCCTGAACGATGACAGCGTGCGGTCGAGCATGACGCCGACCACACGCTGTGTCACGCCGGGCGCGTGGAGTGCGCCCGGTTTTTACCCGATCAGCGTTGCGCTGCGGGTACGCCTTGCGGCTGTTTTTCAGTCTTGGTGACAGCCGGCGGATTGGCTGGCCAGGCTTTCAGATCCAGGTCCAGATCCGGGAACTTGCTCGAATCAAACACCGGGGTCTTGATGCCCGCTGCGCGCTGGTCATCGTAGTCACGCAGGATGCGCATGCCGACCTTGAACAGCATGAACAGCGCGATCAGGTTGACGAACGCCAGCATGGTCATCGTGATGTCGGCGAACGCGAACACGGTGCCGAGGTTTTCGATGGCGCCCCAGAAGATCAACACCAGTACCAATGCGCGGTAGCCGATCAGCGCCTTGCGGTTTTCACCGATCAGGAAGCGCAGGTTGCTCTCGCCCAGGTAGTAGTTGTAGAGGATTGAGGTAAACACGAACAACGCCAGTGCGACCGAGATGAACATGCGGCCCCAGTCACCGACCACGGCGGCCAGCGAGTTCTGGGTCAAGGCAATGCCGTCGCCTTCGAAGCCCGGGGTGTAGAAACCCGAGAGCAGGATCAGCAACGCGGTGCAGGTGCAGATCACGAAGGTGTCGAGGAACACGCTGAACGCCTGAACCACGCCTTGCGCAACCGGGTGTTCAACCGAAGCCACGGCGGCCACGTTTGGCGCACTGCCCAGACCCGCTTCGTTGGCGAACACGCCACGCTTCACGCCCATCACGATGGCGCTGCCGATCAGACCGCCGAACGCCGGGTCGAGACCGAAGGCGCTTTTGACGATCGTCATCAACATGGCCGGCACGTGGTCGAATTGCAGCACGATCACGTAAACGGTCACGCCGATGTAGACCAGGGTTTTCACCGGCACCAGCAGGTCAGCGACCTTGGCGATGCGCTTGATCCCGCCGATGAACACCAGGCCCAGCAACACCGCCAGACCGAGGCCGGTGTAGGTAGTGTCGAGACCGAAGGCGTTGTTCAGCGAGTGCGTCACGGCGTGAGCTTGCAGGCCGTTGAAGGCGAAACCGAAGGTCACCAGCAACAGGAACGCCATGACCATACCCAACCAGCGCTTCTGCAGACCGTGCTGGATGTAGTAGGACGGGCCGCCACGGTAGGTGCCGTCGGCATCCGTACGTTTGTAGAGCTGGCCGAGGGAGCATTCGAAGAAGCTGCTGGACATGCCGACCAGTGCGGTCACCCACATCCAGAACACCGCACCTGGCCCACCGAGGGTCACGGCGATGCCGACACCGGCGATGTTGCCTGCACCGACGCGGCCGGCGAGGCTGAGCATCAGGGCCTGGAACGAGCTGAGTTGCCCGGCGCTGCTTTTCAGGCTGTCGCGGAACACCGCGAACATGTGGAAGAAGTGGCGCAATTGAACGAAACGCGAGCGAATCGTGAAGTAGCTACCGAGCCCGACAATGAGCACGATCAGTACTTTCCCTGAGAGGAAGTCGTTGATGACTTCGAGCATGGATTTTTCCTCGCTGTTTTTTGTGTAAGCAAATTCTGGATGTTCAGAAACATCGCGTTACACCGGTCTGCGCGCGGCACGACAGGCGAGGCGAGGGTTTCGTCCCGGATCCATTTCGCGGGTTTGTTATTAGTTCGGGTTTCGCATGGGTTGTGGCCTCGTTACCGACGACCGCTCACGCGAAGAGGGGCGGCACTATACCGATCAGTGCGGCGCCCGTCTGCACGGTAGTGGTGCAAGCGACGAAACGAGGTGCTGCAAAATCAACAGATCGCAGCCTTCGGCAGCCTCTACAGGTGTACGTCAAACTCTGTAGGAGCTGCCGAAGGCTGCGATCTTGGCGGTATCAAAAACACAAGTCATTCAGAGGCATATCCCGCAAACAAGTTAAAAAAAAGGGCTTGGAGACTGAGTCCCCAAGCCCTCAAAAGGTGAGAGGTGTCTAGTCCCTCGACCTGGTGAGCGGTGCTACCAATAACGCGTCGGCTCAGGCTTTGAGCGGAACCAGACGCGGAGCAATCATGTTTTCCGGGCGCAGGATGTCGGCGAGCATGGCTTCGTCGAGCAGGCCTTCTTCGCGCACCAGTTCCAGCACGCCGCGGCCGCTGGCCAGAGCGAGGCCGGCGATACGCGTGGCGTTTTTGTAGCCGATGTACGGGTTCAGTGCGGTAACCAGACCAATCGAGTGTTCGACCAGTTCGCGGCAGCGCGCTTCGTTGGCGGTGATGCCGACGATGCAGTGCTCACGCAGCATGTCCATGGCGCGTTGCAGCAGACGGATCGAGTCGAAGATCTTGAAGGCGATCAGCGGCTCCATCACGTTCAATTGCAGTTGGCCGCCTTCGGCCGCCATGGTCAGGGCCAGGTCGTTACCGATGACCTGGAACGCCACCTGGTTCACGGCTTCCGGGATAACCGGGTTGACCTTGCCAGGCATGATCGAGCTGCCGGGCTGACGTGCCGGCAGGTTGATTTCGTTGATGCCGGTGCGCGGGCCGCTGGACAGCAGACGCAGGTCGTTGCAGATCTTCGACAGCTTGACCGCGGTGCGCTTGAGCATGCCGGAGAACAGCACGAAGGCGCCCATGTCGGAAGTGGCTTCGATCAGGTCGGCCGCTGGCACCAGCGGTTGACCGCTGATCAGTGCCAGACGCTCGACAGCCAGTGCCTGATAGCGCGGGTCGGCGTTGATGCCGGTGCCGATCGCGGTACCGCCCAGGTTGACTTCAGTCAGCAGTTCCGGGGCCAGCGTCTTCAGACGGGCCAGGTCTTCGCCCATGGTGGTAGCGAAAGCACGGAATTCCTGGCCGAGGGTCATCGGCACGGCGTCTTGCAGCTGGGTACGACCCATCTTCAGGACGTGGTTGAATTCTTGACCCTTGGCTGCGAATGCCTGAATCAGGCTGTCGAGGCTGGCCAGCAGCGCGTCGTGACCCAGCAGCAGACCCAGACGGATCGCGGTCGGGTAGGCGTCGTTGGTCGACTGCGCCATGTTCACGTCGTCGTTCGGGTGCAGGTACTGGTATTCGCCTTTCTGGTGACCCATGGCCTCCAGTGCGATGTTGGCGATCACTTCGTTGGCATTCATGTTGGTCGAAGTGCCAGCGCCGCCCTGAATCATGTCCACCACGAACTCTTCGTGGAAATCGCCGCGGATCAAACGTGCACAGGCTTCGCTGATGGCAGCGTGTTTGGCTTCGCTCAGGTGACCCAGCTCACGGTTGGCGTCAGCGGCGGCCTGTTTGACCATCGCCAGGCCAACAACCAGTTTCGGGTAATGCGAAATCGGAACGCCCGAGAGGCGGAAGTTGTTCACCGCTCGCAGGGTCTGGATGCCGTAATACGCTTGAGCCGGTACTTCGAGGGCGCCAAGCAGGTCGTTTTCTGTGCGGAATGATGCAGCGGAGGACATGATGGAAATCATCTCGATATGGACCCGGTCTGTGCCGGAACGCTGCGAATGCTAGGCTTGTGGGAAATTTTGGGCCAATGCTGTTAAGCGCTGCCCTATGCATATTCGGCATAATGCCCGTGTGACGCCGCGTGTGCGGCAGACGTGTGACCTGTTTTGGTGCGTGTCCGGGAGGACAGGATGAATCTGGAAAGCAAATGGCTCGAGGACTTCAGTGCTCTGGCCGCCACCCGCAGCTTCTCGCAAGCAGCGGAGCGCCGCTTCGTGACGCAACCGGCGTTCAGTCGGCGCATTCGTAGTCTAGAAGCGGCGCTGGGGCTGACGCTGGTCAATCGCTCGCGCACGCCGATCGAACTGACGGCGGCGGGGCAGTTGTTTCTGGTGACCGCGCGCACCGTGGTCGAACAGCTCGGTGAAGTGCTGCGGCATCTGCATCATCTGGAGGGCGGGCAGGGCGAGGTGATTCAAGTGGCGGCGGCGCACTCGCTGGCATTGGGCTTCTTTCCGCGCTGGATCGCACAACTGCGCAACGACGGACTGAACATCGCCACGCGGTTGGTGGCAACCAACGTAGGCGATGCGGTCCACGCGCTGCGTGAAGGTGGCTGCGATCTGATGCTGGCCTTCTACGACCCGGACGCAGCGATGCAGATGGACCCGGAGATCTTTCCGTCGCTGCATCTGGGCCAGACCGAAATGCTTCCGGTGTGCGCGGCGGACGCCGATGGCAAGCCGTTGTTCGATCTCGAAGGCGAGCACAGTGTGCCGCTGCTGGCTTACAGCGCCGGGGCGTTTCTCGGTCGTTCGGTCAACGGTTTGCTACGCCAGCGTGGACTGCGCTTTACCACCATCTATGAAACCGCGATGGCCGACAGCCTTAAGAGCATGGCGCTTGAAGGTCTCGGCATCGCCTGGGTGCCACAACTGAGCGTGCGCAATGAACTCGCCCGTGGCGAACTGGTGGTCTGTGGCGGTCCGCAATGGCATGTGCCGCTGGAGATTCGCCTGTATCGCTGCGCGCTGGTGCGCAAGGCCAATGTGCGGTTGTTGTGGCGCAAGTTGGAGGGCGGTGCGGCGAGCGGTAATAACTGAGTGAAAGAAAGCAGAGGCGCAAGTTGTTTCTCGCCTCTGCCTGGCCGCTGGAAGAGCGCTCAGTCGCTGTTGACCAAAAGGGCTGTGTTTCCAGGTACCCCAGACAGCCTTTCTGGCTTTTTCTGTGGTTAACCCGGATGGGTACAGGTTGTCAGGGTAATTGTGATGTGGATTGGATGATCAGAAGTGCCACGGGTGTAAATCAGTTTCAGTCATCATCATCATCATCATCGGGACGTGGCGTACTTGTTCTGATGATTGGCCCGTTGAGATAGTTACGAATGTTCTGTCTGTTTTTATCGCTAAAACGGTTGGCATTACCACGTAATGGTGAGGATTCAGCAGTCATGACCGTTTCGCTCCACCAACCGTTGTACAGAACCTCGCTGTCTGCATGGGTTGCACCGAACATGTGGCCTGCTTCGTGAGCAGGGGTCATGTCACTTGTTATTGAAGCTATACCCGCATAGCCCTTGAATTGGGCGATACCCAGTATGCTTTGGTTTATATTATTGCGGGTCAGCAATAAATACTTGTTGAATCGTGTGTGCGAGTCATGCAGGAGTTGGGGGCCAAAATTGTTGTTTAACTTTTCTTTCCAGGCGGCCAAAGTAACAGTGGAAGAGATGTTTTTATAATCACAGTCACTCAAGGCCTTTGCTTCTGACGGAGCGAACATATTGACTGTTAATTTACGGTTGGAGCAGTTCTGGATTTCGTCGGCAAACCAGGAGAAATGGGTTTCGTACAATTTTTGTCTGCTGTAGTTCGATAAGTCCTCATGCATGAAGACATTCAGTGTTAAAGGCTGGTTGGCCATGTTCAAATCCTTTTGATGATTTCAATTAGCTTGGTAGTTGTGGGCAGGTCTGATGGTTTCGACTATTCTGCCATTGGGTTTTTGGAAGTGTTTTCAATATAGATTTGTTGGCTGTGCAATATCAGCATCCTTGTGTTTACTATTTGATTCCCTGTGTTTTAAATGTGGGGTTGCTTTATATCATTTGGTTTTTATTGATGCTCTGAGAATGTTTTGAATTTTATTGCATGACGTCATACGGAAGTTTAAGTACGCTCCTCCATTCAATGTGTAGACCATGCTTCACGCATGAAAAATCGAAGAAATATTCTTGAACCTCGAGTCAGCAAAATGTGTAGTTCCGGGCACAAGACAGATGGTCGTGACGGGGGCTGTTTATTGCTTTCATTGCGGTATACTGCGCGGCCTTCGGCCGGTTCGCCCGGCCATTTTTCCTACAACAAGCCACGCATTTCTGCGTGGCTTGTCGTTTTTGACGCGCCTGCGGGCGCCCAGAGAGAAGAGGCACGACGATGAGTGCACTGGTTGGCGTGATCATGGGCTCCAAGTCCGATTGGTCCACCCTTAGCCACACCGCCGATATGCTGGAAAAGCTCGGCATCCCTTACGAGGTGAAAGTGGTCTCTGCCCACCGCACCCCGGATCTGCTGTTCCAGTACGCCGAAGAGGCCGAAAGCCGTGGCATCGAGGTGATCATCGCCGGTGCCGGTGGCGCGGCCCACTTGCCAGGCATGTGTGCGGCCAAGACCCACCTGCCGGTGCTGGGCGTGCCGGTGCAGTCGTCGATGCTCTCGGGCGTTGATTCGCTGCTGTCCATTGTGCAGATGCCAGCAGGCATTCCGGTCGCTACTCTGGCCATCGGCAAGGCCGGAGCGATCAATGCTGCGCTGCTCTCGGCGAGCATCCTCGGCGCCAAGCATCCACAATTCCACGCGGTGCTGAAAACCTTCCGTGCCGAGCAGACAGACAGCGTCCTGGACAATCCAGACCCACGTATTGCCTGAGGTTGTTGAGATGAAGATCGGTGTAATCGGTGGCGGCCAGTTAGGTCGCATGTTGGCCTTGGCGGGCACTCCGCTGGGCATGAACTTCGCTTTCCTCGACCCGGCGCCGGACGCTTGCGCGGCCGCATTGGGCGAACACCTGCGCGCCGATTACGGCGATCAGGATCATCTGCGCCAGCTCGCCGATGAAGTTGATCTGGTGACCTTCGAATTCGAAAGCGTTCCGGCTGAAACCGTGGCATTCCTCTCGCAATTCGTCCCGGTCTACCCGAGCGCCGAAGCCCTGCGCATCGCGCGTGATCGCTGGTTCGAGAAGAGCATGTTCAAGGATCTGGGGATTCCGACCCCGGCATTTGCTGACATTCAGTCGCAAGCCGATCTGGATGCCGCAGTCGCTGCAATCGGTCTGCCGGCCGTGCTGAAAACCCGCACCCTGGGTTACGACGGCAAGGGTCAGAAAGTCCTGCGCAAGCCGGAAGATGTGGTCGGCACCTTCGCCGAGCTGGGCAGCGTTGCCTGCCTGCTGGAAGGCTTCGTGCCGTTCACTGGTGAAGTGTCGCTGATTGCTGTGCGTGCTCGCGATGGCGAAACGAAGTTCTATCCGTTAGTGCACAACACTCACGATAGCGGCATTCTCAAACTGTCGGTCGCCAGCACCGATCACCCGTTGCAGGCCCTGGCCGAAGACTATTCCAGCCGCGTGCTCAAGCAGCTGGATTACGTCGGCGTGATGGCGTTCGAGTTCTTTGAAGTCGACGGTGGCCTCAAGGCCAACGAAATCGCCCCGCGCGTGCATAACTCCGGGCACTGGACCACCGAAGGTGCCGAGTGCAGTCAGTTCGAAAACCATCTGCGGGCCGTTGCCGGTCTGCCGCTGGGTTCGACAGCCAAGGTTGGCGAAAGCGCGATGCTCAATTTCATCGGTGCAGTTCCACCGGTTGAAAAAGTCATCGCGATTGAAGATTGCCATTTGCACCACTACGGCAAGGCCTTCAAGGCAGGACGCAAGGTCGGTCACGCTAACCTGCGCTGCGCCGACATGGCGACCCTCAAGCAGCAGATCAGCAAGGTCCAGGCGCTGATCGCCGAGTAAAACAGTTTCATGTGGCAGCGGCGGAACCATTACGGGCCGCCGTTCTCTCATGGCAGGATGCCAAAGTCTGACTAGGCTTTGGCATATCTACCAAATCAGAGGGAAATGCCATGGGAATTATCGGAACCATCTTTATCGGCTTGATCGTCGGCCTGCTGGCTCGGTTCCTGAAACCGGGCGATGACAGCATGGGCTGGATCATGACCATCCTGCTCGGTATCGGCGGTTCGCTGGCGGCCACTTACGGCGGCCAGGCTCTGGGCATCTATCGCGCGGGCGAAGGCGCAGGTTTCCTCGGCGCGCTGGTCGGTGCGGTCGTGTTGCTGGTGATCTACGGCCTGATCAAAAAGAACTGATCCAAAGCGTCAAAGCCCTCTCGGCCAATCGGTTCGGGAGGGCTAGAATGCTCGGCGTTGTGCATACCCTTCTATATACCGAGCCCCCTCATGCGCCGTCTTTTATTGACTCTCCTTTTGCTGGGCAGCGGTCTGGCCCACGCCGGCGAATTGCCGGAAACCGACTGGCTCGACCTGATGCCCAAGTCGGATCAGAAAGCCCTCGAGGCCATGCCTGAAATCGACCACGACTCCCCGGAAGCTACCGGCACCTTCACCGAGAAGGGCGGGATGAAGCAGGCCAAAGGTCTGCCGGCGGTGATGTATTCCACCAAAACCGTGGCGTCGATGAACGACAAACACATCCGCATCGGTGGTTATCCGGTGCCGCTGGAATCCGACGCCAAAGGTCGCAGCACGCTGTTCTTCCTCGTACCGTATCCGGGCGCGTGCATCCACGTGCCACCACCGCCGCCGAATCAACTGGTGCTGGTGCGGTATCCGAAAGGTTTGAAGCTGGACGACATCTACACGCCGTTATGGGTGACAGGCACTCTGAAGGTCGAGAAGGTCAGCAATGATCTGGCCGATGCGGCGTATGCCCTGGATGCCGATAAAGTGCGGGTGGTTGAAGAATCTGATCTCTAACACGTACCGAACAAATCTAGAGTGAACCCCTCGCCACAAAGGCGCACTCCTACATTGGATTTGCGCTGTGGCCTAGAGCGGTTTCGAACCGATGCTGACGCCCATCGTGTGACTGGCGCCGGACGCCAGGCTCACTACATCACCCATCACATTCGCCGTCTCGATACACAACATCCGCTGCCAGCCGTCCTCGGCCATATCACTGAGTGCAGCGGCGCGGTCGATCCACGGATTCCAGATCACCGCCGTGCGCGAACCGGTGGTGGTCAGCACAATCTGCCGCTCCCACGCCGGATCGACGATGCTCAACTGCGGCGGCGCATTCAGATAGATGCGGTCGGTCTCCCCGGCAAAGCGCAGATCACCTTGCTGGGTATGCGTGTTCCAGTCGTCCAGCGTTTCGATGTAATCCAGACCATCCACACCTTCGACGCGCACATTGCGCACATCGCTGACGGCGAAGTAAGTGTGCAGCGCCTGACTGAGGCTGACGGTTTCGCTGCCACGGTTATGGCTGCTCAGGCTGATGTGCAACTGATCATCGAGACGCAACGTCAGCGTCAGATCCACCTGATGCGGCCAGCCGGGAAAACCGCCTTCAGGGTACGGCAGCTTGAATTCGACCTTCAGGCCATCGCCTTCAGCCTCGATGCCACCCAACTCCCAGTCCATCGCCCGGACAAAACCGTGAGCGCCAGCAGGTTCTGCGCTGGTGCGCATCGCCTGAACGCTTTCGGGGTTGCGCGCGAAGATGCCGAACCACGGCCAGCACACCGGCACGCCGGCGCGGATGCTCTTGCCGGTCTTGAACTCGGCCTTGTCGTTGAGCCAGATCAGCGGCGGCTGGCCGTCGACCTGATAACTGAGAATGTGCGCGCCTTGCTGGGCCACCAGCACTTCTGCCTGACCGTGGCGAATGCGCCAGCAGTTCAGTTCATCGAGTTTCACGGCTTCAACATTGGGCGTGCTCATGGGACGGCTCTCGATCAGACACTTGGACGACTATCGACCGCAGAACGGCCGCGATGTTTAACGCGCGCGCGGCGGAACCGACCGGGTGCGACCGCTGCCATCAATGGCGACGAACACAAACACCGCTTCGGTGACCTTGCGCCACTCGCTGGACAGCGGATCGTCGCTCCACACCTCGACCATCATCTGGATCGAGCTGCGGCCGATTTCCAGGGTCTGGGTATAAAAGGACAATTGCGCGCCAACGGCGACCGGCACCAGGAACGCCATGCGGTCAATCGCAACGGTGGCGACGCGGCCACCGGCCACGCGGCTGGCCATGGCCGTGCCGGCCAGATCCATCTGCGCTACCAGCCAGCCGCCGAAAATATCGCCAAAGCCGTTGGTTTCGCGCGGGAGTGCGGTGATTTGCAGGGCCAGGTCGCCTTGCGGGATCGGATCTTCTTGTTCGAGCTCTATCATGCCGGGGGTGCCTCTGACCCGTGACTCTTCTTTGGTGCTGCTGGTGGTAGCCGTCTTCGGGAAAAACGATTCAGCACCGAACATACTACGTTCGTCACGTTTTCCATAAGGCGCCTGAGAGGGAAACTCTGCGAAACCGACTGACGTCTCCAGCGACGTTTTCGCACAGCAACCCCTTACAAACCGGTGCAGGTTGCGAGTATATCGGTCGGTAGACTCCGCGACGACCGTCCGGTTCTCATTTCGACCGTCAATTACGCGCCTCTATGTGCTTTTTCGAACAATTTGCTATGGTGCCGAACCTGCCCGAGCCACAGCCAGCGTTGTTGTGGCGGCAGATCCGACTATAAGAGAAGACCTCGCCATGACCTCAGCGCCTTCGAGCCTCGCGCAGCCCGACCAACCCGCACGACCGTTGACCCGCAATGACTACAAGACTCTGTCGCTATCGGCCTTGGGGGGCGCGCTGGAGTTTTACGATTTCATCATCTTCGTGTTCTTCGCCACTGTAGTCGGCAAGCTGTTCTTCCCGGCCGACATGCCGGAGTGGCTGCGCCTGATGCAGACCTTCGGCATCTTCGCCGCCGGTTACCTCGCGCGGCCGCTGGGCGGCATTGTCATGGCGCACTTCGGCGACCTGCTGGGGCGCAAGAAAATGTTCACCCTGAGCATTTTCATGATGGCCGTGCCGACCCTGATCATGGGGCTGCTGCCGACTTACGCACAGATCGGCATGTGGGCGCCGATCCTGCTGCTGGTGATGCGCGTGATCCAGGGCGCGGCGATTGGCGGTGAAGTACCGGGCGCGTGGGTCTTCGTTTCCGAACACGTTCCGCAAAGGCACATGGGCTACGCCTGCGGCACCCTCACCAGCGGTTTGACTGCCGGCATCCTGCTCGGCTCGCTGGTCGCCACCGCGATCAACAGCATTTATACGCCAGTGGAAGTCTCGGACTACGCCTGGCGGATTCCATTCCTGCTCGGCGGCGTGTTCGGTCTTTTCTCGGTCTACCTGCGCCGCTGGCTGCACGAAACCCCGGTGTTCGCCGAACTGCAACAGCGCAAGGCGCTGGCTGAGGAAGTGCCGTTGCGCGCGGTGTTGCGCGATCATCGCGGGGCGATTGCAATCTCGATGCTGCTGACCTGGCTGCTGTCGGCCGGGATCGTCGTGGTGATCCTGATGACTCCGACCGTGCTGCAGACGGTCTATCACTTCTCGCCGACCATGGCGTTGCAATCCAACAGCCTGGCCATTGTGTTCCTGAGTATTGGCTGCATTATCTCCGGCGCACTGGCCGATCGCTTCGGCGCCGGTCGAGTGTTCGTTTTCGGTTGCCTTGGTCTGTTGATCAGCTCGTGGACCTTCTATCACAGCCTCGCCGATCACCCGGACTGGCTGTTCCCGCTGTATGCGCTGACCGGGTTCCTGGTCGGCACCATCGGCGCGGTGCCGTACGTGATGGTCAAAGCATTCCCGCCAGTCGTGCGTTTCAGCGGCTTGTCGTTTTCCTACAACGTCGCCTACGCGATCTTCGGCGGCCTGACTCCTATGGTCGTCAGCCTGCTGCTCAAAGAAAGCCCGATGGGACCTGCTTACTATGTGGCAGTGCTCTGCGGCATGGGGATTCTGGTGGGGGCGTGGCTGTGGAATAAGGGGCGCTGATCCGGAAATTATCGGCAGCTGTACCGGCCCAATCGCTAGCAGGCTAGCTCCCACATGGGAATGCATCTCCATGTGGGAGCTAGCCTGCTAGCGATTAGGGTCGAATGAATCATCCTGTAAAAACTCCGAATGCTGGCCTTTCATCCAATTGTCATATTTCAGCCATAGAGTGTTCACACGGCCTGCTGATACTTGGCCCCGACTTAACACACCCTATCTGCTAGGAGTAAGGCATGAAACTGAAGCGTTTGATGGCGGCAATGACTTTTGTCGCTGCTGGCGTTGCGACTGCCAACGCGGTTGCCGCTGTTGACCCTGCGATCCCGAGCTACACCAAGACCACTGGTGTGTCGGGCAACCTGTCCAGCGTCGGCTCCGATACTCTGGCTAACCTCATGACCCTGTGGGCTGAGAACTACAAAAAAGAATACCCGAACGTAAACATCCAGATTCAGGCCGCCGGTTCGTCGACCGCGCCACCTGCGTTGACTGAAGGCACCGCTAACCTGGGCCCGATGAGCCGCAAGATGAAGGACAACGAGCTGCAGGCTTTCGAAACCAAATACGGCTACAAGCCAACTGCAATCCCGGTTGCCGTGGATGCCTTGGCTGTATTCGTTCACAAGGACAACCCGATCCAGCACCTGACCATGGAACAGGTTGACGCGATCTTCTCGTCCACTCGTCTGTGCGGCGCAAAAGCCGACGTGAAAACCTGGGGCGACCTGGGTGTGACCGGCGACCTGGCCAACAAGCCGGTGCAACTGTTCGGTCGTAACTCGGTATCCGGCACTTATGGCTACTTCAAGGAAGAAGCCCTGTGCAAAGGTGACTACAAGCCTAACGTCAACGAACAACCAGGCTCGGCTTCGGTTGTGCAGTCGATCAGCTCTTCGCTGAACGGCGTTGGTTACTCGGGCATCGGCTACAAGACCGCTAGCGTGAAAACCGTTGCTCTGGCCAAGAAAGGCAGCACCGAGTTCATCGAAGACACCGAAGAAAACGCCCTGAACGGCAAGTACCCGCTGTCGCGTTTCCTCTACGTATACGTCAACAAAGCCCCGAACAAGCCTCTGGCCCCGCTGGAAGCCGAGTTCGTGAAGCTGATTCTGTCCAAGCAGGGTCAGGAAGTTGTGGTCAAAGACGGCTACATCCCACTGCCAGCCAAGGTTGCTGCAAAAGCACTGGCTGACCTGGGTCTGCAGGAAGGCGGCGCTGTCGCAAAGAAGTAACACCTTAGGTTCGGGCTAAGCCCCGAACCTGCAGGAACCCTGCAGGAGCTGTCGAGATTCACTCGACAGCTCCTGCACAGGTCCTGAAAACCTTCGAATTCTTCTGATCCTCCTCCAGTCCCGCTGGCGGTGGATTTGCTGCGTCACTGCATTGTCATCTTTCTGTCATACAGGATCGCTAGGGTGAGCGCATGAATGATCTGGCCAATTCCCAAATGACTAATAATCCTCCCAAGCGCATTGATTTCAATACGCCTGAGCTGCAACGCAAGCGCCGTATCCGTGCGCTCAAGGATCGCTTCACTCGCTGGTACGTCCTCGTCGGCGGTCTGGCGGTGCTGGCAGCGATCACGCTGATCTTCTTCTTCCTCGCCTACGTGGTTGCGCCGCTGTTCAAAGGTGCCGACCTGAGCGCGCAAGACGCGATCACCCCGGCCTGGATGCAGGACGCCGGCAAGCCGCTGATGATCTCGCTCGAAGAGCAGAATCAGGTGGCCATGCGCGTTTCCGACAAGGGCCAGGCATTGTTCTTCGACATCGACAGTGGCGCTGAATTAAGGCGCGTCGATCTGCCATTGCCGGCAGGCGCCAGCGTGACCTCCATCGGGGAAGACCAGCCAGGTCATCCGCTGGTCGCCGTGGGTCTGTCCAACGGCCAGGCGCTGGTGTTCCGCCACACCTACAAAGTCAGCTACCCCGATGGCAAGAAAACCATCAGCCCTGCTATCGAGTATCCGTATGGCGAAGCGCCGATTGCGTTGAATGAAAGCGGCGGTGCGCTGGAGCACGTCAGCGTCAACGCCACCGACACAACGCTGATGCTCGTCGGCTCCAGCGGTTCGCAGCTCAACGTGCTGTCGCTGACCAGCGAAGAAAACCTGATGACCGGCGAAGTCACCAACGAGCAGAAGCGTATCGATCTGCCGCAGATGACAGAGCCGGTGAAAAACATCTTCGTCGACCCGCGTCAGCAGTGGCTGTACGTGGTCAACGGGCGTGCTCAGGCCGACGTGTTCAGCCTGCGCGACAAGAGCCTCAACGGTCGCTACAAACTGCTGGAAAACGGCGACGCCGAAGTCACCGCCACCACGCAACTGGTCGGTGGTATTTCGCTGATCGTCGGTGACTCCACCGGTGGTCTCGCGCAGTGGTTCATGGCCCGCGACCCGGATGGCGAGCTGCGCCTGAAGCAGATTCGTACCTTCCAGATGGGCAAGTCGCCGATCGTTGAAATCTCTGCCGAAGAACGTCGCAAGGGCTTCCTCGCCCTCGACGCCAGCGGCAAGCTCGGCGTGTTCCACAGTACCGCGCACCGTACTTTGCTGGTCGATCAAGTGGTCGAAGGGCAGGGTGTGTTCGGTCTGTCGCCGCGCGCCAACCGCGTGATCGTCGAGGCCGGCGGCAAGCTGCAACCGCTGCTTTTGGAAAACCCGCACCCTGAAGTGTCGTGGAGTGCGCTGTGGAGCAAGGTCTGGTACGAGAACTACGACGAGCCTAAATACGTCTGGCAATCGACCGCGGCCAACACAGATTTCGAACCGAAACTGAGCCTGTCGCCACTGACCTTCGGCACCCTGAAAGCTGCGTTCTACGCGATGCTGCTGGCGGCGCCACTGGCGGTTGCCGCTGCGATCTACACCGCGTACTTCATGGCTCCGGGCATGCGCCGCAAGGTCAAGCCGGTGATCGAGCTGATGGAAGCGATGCCGACGGTGATCCTCGGTTTCTTCGCCGGTCTGTTCCTGGCGCCGTATGTGGAAGGGCATCTGCCGGGCATCTTCAGCCTGCTGATGCTGCTACCGATTGGCATCCTGGTCGCAGGCTTCGCTTTCAGCCGCCTGCCTGAGTCGATCCGTCTGCGCGTCCCGGATGGTTGGGAAAGTGCGTTGCTGATCCCGGTGATTCTGTTCGTCGGTTGGCTGTCGCTGTACATGAGCCCGTTCATGGAGAACTGGTTCTTCGGCGGCGACATGCGCATGTGGATCTCCCACGATCTGGGCATTACCTACGACCAGCGCAACGCTCTGGTAGTCGGTCTGGCCATGGGTTTTGCGGTGATCCCGAACATCTACTCGATTGCTGAAGACGCCGTGTTCAGCGTGCCGCGCGGCCTGACCCTGGGTTCGCTGGCACTGGGTGCCACGCCATGGCAGACCATGACTCGCGTGGTCATTCTGACCGCCAGCCCGGGTATTTTCTCGGCGCTGATGATCGGCATGGGCCGTGCGGTCGGCGAAACCATGATCGTGTTGATGGCCACCGGTAACACCCCGGTCATGGAAATGAACCTGTTCGAAGGCCTGCGCACGCTGGCCGCCAACGTCGCGGTGGAAATGCCCGAGTCGGAAGTCGGCGGCAGCCACTACCGCGTGCTGTTCCTCTCGGCGCTGGTGCTGCTGTTGTTCACCTTCGTCATGAACACCCTCGCGGAGCTGATTCGTCAGCGTCTGCGCAAGAAATACTCGTCGCTTTAAGCAAAGGTAGAAGTCTGTGAAACAGAACTCCCTGAAAGGATGGTTCAAGAGCGGCGCCCCGGGCGTCTGGATCAGCGGTGGCGCGGTGTCCATCGCGGTCATCATGACCATTGGCCTGCTGGCGGTGATTGCCGTGCGCGGTCTGGGTCACTTCTGGCCGGCGGATCTGATCCACGCCAGCTACGACGTGCCGGGCCAGGCCCAGCACCTTGTGGTCGGCGAAGTGGTGCAGAAGGAAGAAGTGCCGCGCGCCCGTCTGAAGAGCGCCGGCCTGCCGGTACCGGACGCCGGCCCGGAATTCATGACCCGCGAGCTGATCAAGGTCGGTAACCGTGACTTGAATGGCAACGACTTCACCTGGATCGTCGGTGACTGGTTGACCAACCAGACCACGCCGCCTGAGCTGATGGCCATCGAACGTCGCGAGTGGGGCAACTTCTACGGCTACCTGGTCAACGTCAAGCAGGACGGCAAGGTCATCGCCGAAGGCGAAGCGGCGTGGCCGGAACTGCAAGCGCGGATCAACCGTGTGAACGATCTCGCCGCGCAGCTCAAGTCGCTGGAAAAAACCGATATTGGCGCGATCAACGCCGGCCTCGAACGCATCCGTCTGCACAGCCGCAAACTGGAACTGGAAGGCAAGCTCGACGCCACCGCTCAGGCGGACATGGAGTCGGAGCGCGCCGAACTCAATGCGCGTTATCAGGACATCGAAGCGCGGCTGGCCGATCTGCATGCGCAGTTCAACCGCGACGCACTGACCGCTCGTGATGCCAACGGCAAAGAGCTGGAAATCAGTCTGGGCAAAGTGGTTCACGCCTACCAGCCGAACGGCATGGGCACGATGACCAAGATCGGCTTCTACTTCAGCAAGATCTGGGAATTCCTCTCGGATGACCCGCGCGAAGCGAATACCGAAGGCGGGATCTTCCCGGCGATTTTCGGCACGGTGATGATGACCCTGATCATGGCGATGATCGTTACCCCGTTCGGCGTGCTGGCGGCGGTGTACCTGCGTGAATATGCCAAGCAGAACACCCTGACCCGGATCATCCGGATTGCGGTGAACAACCTGGCGGGTGTTCCGGCGATTGTTTACGGCGTGTTCGGCCTGGGCTTCTTCGTTTACGTGTTGGGCGGCTCGGTTGACCGCTTGTTCTTCCCTGAAGCGCTGCCGGCACCGACCTTCGGTACGCCGGGTCTGCTCTGGGCATCGCTGACCCTGGCGCTGCTGGCGGTGCCGGTGGTGATCGTCGCGACTGAAGAAGGTCTGGCGCGTATTCCGCGTACCGTGCGTGAAGGCTCGCTGGCGCTTGGCGCAACCAAGGCCGAAACCTTGTGGAAGATTGTCATTCCGATGGCCAGTCCGGCGATGATGACCGGCATGATTCTCGCCGTGGCCCGTGCTGCGGGTGAAGTGGCGCCGCTGATGCTGGTGGGTGTGGTGAAACTGGCGCCGTCGCTGCCGGTGGACGGCAACTACCCGTACTTGCACCTCGATCAGAAGATCATGCACCTGGGCTTCCACATCTATGACGTCGGCTTCCAGAGCCCGAACGTCGAGGCGGCACGACCGCTGGTGTATGCCACGGCGCTGTTGCTGGTGCTGGTGATCGCGACGTTGAACCTGTCGGCCGTGTACATCCGCAACCACCTGCGCGAGAAATACAAAGCTTTGGACAGTTAACACAAACCCTGTGGGAGCTGGCTTGCCAGCGATGCAGGCAACTCGGTCTGCCAGTAGCACCGCGGTGATGCCATCGCTGGCAAGCCAGCTCCCACAAGGATCGGCGCAAGCCACAGATTTTTAGTACCCATTGGCCAGGCCAGTGGTTAAACGAACCGGATTTGTTAGCACAGGGGATTTCCCATGCAGCACGAAACACACTCTCACGGCATCAACATGTCCGCCCTGGGTCGCGACAAGCAGAGCCTGAACCTGGCGCAGGAAACCGTGGCCATCGAAGTGCCGGGCCTGAGCCTGTACTACGGCGAGAAACAAGCGCTGTTCGACGTCAGCATGAACATTCCGAAACAGCGCGTGACCGCCTTCATCGGCCCGTCCGGCTGCGGCAAGTCCACGCTGCTGCGCACCTTCAACCGCATGAACGATCTGGTTGACGGCTGCCGGGTCGAAGGCGCGATCAACCTGTACGGCAACAACATCTATCGCAAGGGCGAAGACGTTGCCGAACTGCGTCGTCGTGTCGGCATGGTGTTCCAGAAGCCCAACCCGTTCCCGAAAACCATCTACGAAAACGTGGTTTACGGCCTGCGCATTCAGGGCATCAACAAGAAGCGCATCCTCGACGAAGCGGTCGAGTGGGCGTTGAAAGGCGCGGCGCTGTGGGACGAGGTCAAAGACCGTCTGCACGAGTCGGCACTCGGCCTTTCCGGTGGTCAGCAGCAACGTTTGGTGATTGCGCGCACCATCGCCGTCGAGCCGGAAGTGCTGCTGCTCGACGAACCGTGCTCGGCCCTTGACCCGATCTCGACCCTGAAAGTCGAAGAACTGATCTACGAGCTGAAATCCAAGTTCACCATCGTCATCGTGACCCACAACATGCAGCAAGCTGCGCGGGTTTCGGACTACACGGCGTTCATGTACATGGGCAAACTGGTGGAATTCGGCGACACCGACACGCTGTTCACCAATCCGGCCAAGAAGCAGACCGAAGACTACATCACCGGTCGTTACGGCTAGCAGATGCTGGTTGTCGCTCACTGAATTGACGCTGCGGCCCGCCGCACCTTACCGGACGCTCCAAGGACGCCAAGATGATTAGTAAAGAAGGTCTTACCCACCACATTTCCGCGCAATTCAACGCCGAGCTGGAAGAGGTGCGCAGCCACCTCCTGGCCATGGGCGGTCTGGTGGAAAAGCAGGTCAACGACGCAGTCACCGCACTGATCGAGGCCGATTCGGGCCTGGCTCAGCAAGTGCGTGAGATCGACGATCAGATCAACCAGATGGAACGCAACATCGACGAAGAATGCCTGCGCATTCTCGCTCGTCGGCAGCCAGCGGCGTCCGACCTGCGTCTGATCATCAGCATTTCCAAGTCGGTAATCGACCTTGAGCGCATTGGCGACGAAGCGACCAAGATCGCCCGCCGTGCGATTCAGTTGTGCGAAGAAGGCGAAGCGCCGCGTGGTTACGTCGAGGTTCGCCACATCGGCGACCAGGTGCGCAACATGGTTCGCGATGCGCTCGATGCGTTTGCGCGTTTCGACGCCGACCTGGCATTGTCGGTGGCGCAGTACGACAAGATCATCGACCGTGAGTACAAGACCGCTTTGCGTGAGCTGGCGACCTACATGATGGAAGACCCGCGCTCTATCTCGCGGGTCTTGAGCATTATCTGGGTGTTGCGTTCGCTGGAGCGCATCGGCGATCACGCGCGTAACATCTCGGAACTGGTGATCTATCTGGTGCGCGGCACCGACGTGCGCCACATGGGCCTCAAGCGCATGAAGGAAGAAGTTGAAGGCACAAGTGGCGAAACCGCTAATGTTCCGGGCGAAGTTGACGATAAGTAAGATTGCCTGAGAAAAGCGCCCGGCCCTTTGGCCGGGCGTTTTTGTTTCCGGTGCTTTTCAATCAATCGAATTAAAAAGCAGCACCCGCGAACGAAAAGTCCCGGCGTGACTGAAGAGTTTTGGCAATGTGCCATCAGCCAGCGTTATGCTTGCCGGGATTTTAATAGGGGTGTTGGATGAGCAAGATCAGTGTGTTGGTCGTGGACGATGCTTCGTTCATTCGTGACCTGGTGAAAAAGTGCCTGCGTAATTACTTCCCGGGGATCCGCACCGAGGACGCCGTCAACGGTAAAAAGGCTCAGGCCATGCTGGCCAAGGAAGCGTTCGACCTGGTCCTGTGCGACTGGGAAATGCCGGAAATGTCCGGTCTGGAACTGCTGACCTGGTGCCGCGAGCAAGACAACCTCAAGACCATGCCCTTCGTCATGGTCACCAGCCGTGGCGACAAGGAAAACGTGGTGCAGGCGATTCAGGCCGGCGTTTCCGGCTACGTCAGCAAGCCGTTCACCAACGAGCAACTGCTGACCAAGGTCAAGCAGGCGTTGAACAAGGTCGGCAAACTCGACACCTTGATGAACAGCGCGCCAACCAAGATGAACTCGGCGTTCGGCAATGATTCCCTGAGCGCACTGACTGGCGGCAAAGCTGCTGTAGTCGGCGGCGCCCCGGCTGCTGCGGTGGTCAACCCGTTCGCCAAGCCTGTCGCTGCGGCCCCGGCACCTGCTGCCGCCCCGCAACGTGGCCTGCTGAACAGCCCGCCGGTCAAGGCGCCTGTGCCCGCGTCGTCGCCAGCCAGCGGTCGCGGCCAAGGCCAGTTGCGCCTGCCGAGCGGTACCCAGCAATGCGTGATCAAGGCCTTGAGCATCAAGGAAGCGCTGCTGGTGGTGAAACGCACCGACACCCTGCCACAGATCCTCGACAGCGCTGTGCTCGACCTGGAGCAAGGCGACAACGCCGAAATCGCCCGCCTCAACGGCTACCTGCACGCCATCGTCGCCTTCGAGCAGAAACCCGACAGCGACTGGCTGCAACTGACCTTCCGCTTCGTCGACCAGGACGCACAGAAGCTCGACTACATCTCCCGCCTGATCGCCCGCGGCACAGCGCAGAAGCACTTCGTTCCAGGCGCGTAATCGGGGCGCCCGAAAAGATCGCAGCCTCCGGCAGCTACAGGGATCGCATTCCAATGTAGGAGCTGCCGTAGGCTGCGATCTTTTGCTTTGCGCTCTGCCAGATTTGAAACATCTCTCCACTACCTTGGTCTGTCTCACCTGCTAGGCTCTTTTTCAGGCCTTACTCAGACAGAATCTTTGCCCATGCTCGCGCGCCTGCTGTTTTTCTGTGGTCTGTTCATGGCCTGCACCTCGGCTGTGGCCATGACTATCTACAAATCCACCGATGCCAACGGAGTGGTCTCGTACAGCGACCGTCCGAGCAAAGGCGCGAAGGTGTTCGTGTTTCAGGACCGCATGGTCGAGCGCCTTGAGCGTCAGGTGTATCTCGACATCAAGAAGCAGAAGGGCATGGACGTGGTGTTCGTGCGCAACGATCTGTATGCGCCGGTGGAGATTGCGCTGGCGTTCACCGGCCTGAGCAACGTGCGTGGTGTCCCGAAGCAAACCATTCGCCGGGTGCTGCCGGCGCGCAGCAACACACGGCTGGCGCTGCTGACGGCGATCACTGGCGGCAAGCCGTTGGTGTATAGCCCGCAATTCCAGTATTCGCTGGGCGACCCCGCAGGCGCCGCGCAGAGCTATCGCTATCCGTTACCGTGGCGTGGCGGGCCATTCCGTCTGAGTCAGGGCGCTGAGGGCCAGTACAGCCACTTCGGGCCGAAGAATCGCTATGCGATGGACATCGCCATGCCGGTCGGCACGCCGATCATTGCCGCGCGGGCAGGGGTGGTGGTGAAAACCGAGAACTCGCAGAGCGGGCGTGGCAGCGATCCATCGGGAAACTTCGTGCGGGTGCTGCACGACGACGGCACGATGGGCGTGTATCTGCATCTCAAGCAAGGGTCGGTGAGTGTGCGCGAGGGTCAGCGAGTAACGGTGGGCAGCGCGCTGGCGCTGTCAGGCAACACCGGCAACAGCAGCGGACCGCATCTGCACTTCGTAGTGCAGCGCAATACCGGGCTGGGGCTGGTGTCGATTCCGTATCAGTTCAACCAGCCACTGGGGGCATTGCCCAACTTTGCGTTGGGCAAAAAATAGCTACGATACGGCTCAAATGCAGAGGGCTTTTGTGGCGAGGGAGCTTGCTCCCGCTCGGCTGCGCAGCAGTCGTAATGCTGGTCTACGCAGTCTCACTGATTGAATGCCGTATAGGGTTTGGGGCTGCTTCGCAGCCCAGCGGGAGCAAGCTCCCTCGCCACAGGAGCCGGCTCTCAGCGATCAATCCAGCATCAACACCTTGGCCAGTACGATTTTCGGGCCTTTCATCTTCTTGATAATGATCCGCAAACCTTCGACTTCCAGTACTTCCTCTTCTTCCGGCACCCGTTTCAGGGTTTCGTAGACCAGCCCGGCGAGGGTTTCGGCTTCGATGTGGTCGAGGTCCACGCCGAGCAGGCGTTCGACCTTGAACAGCGGCGTATCACCGCGTACCAGAAGCTTGCCCGGCTGATACGCGAGGATCCCGCGCTCAGCCTTGCGGTGTTCGTCCTGAATGTCGCCGACCAGCACTTCCAGCACGTCTTCCATGGTCAGGTAGCCGATGATGTTGCCATCCGCCTCCTCAACCACGGCGAAGTGCGAGCCGCCCTTGCGGAACTGCTCCAGCAACTGCGACAGCGGCATGTGCCGCGATACGCGCTCCAGCGGACGGGTCAGTTCAGCAAGGTTGAACGACTCGGGAATGTGGTCCAGCGCGGCCAGTTCCAGCAGCAGATCCTTGATGTGCAGCAGGCCGACGAACTCCTGACGATCGCTGTCGTACACCGGATAACGGCTGAACTTGTGGCGACGGAACATCGCCAGGATTTCCTTCAGCGGCGCGTTGAACTCAAGCGTGATCAAGTCTTCGCGGGAGTTGGCCCAGTCGACCACTTCCAGTTCGCCCATTTCCACCGCCGAAGCCAATACGCGCATGCCTTGGTCGCTCGGGTCCTGGCCACGGCTGGAGTGCAGGATCAGTTTGAGTTCTTCGCGGCTGTAATGGTGTTCGTGGTGCGGGCCGGGTTCACCCTGGCCGGCGATACGCAGGATCGCGTTGGCGCTGGCGTTGAGCAGGTAGATCGCCGGGTACATCGCCCAATAGAACAGGTACAGCGGCACGGCCGTCCACAGCGACAGCAGCTCGGGTTTGCGGATCGCCCACGACTTGGGTGCCAGCTCGCCGACCACGATGTGCAGGTACGAAATGACGAAGAACGCGGCGAAGAACGACACGCCTTTGATCACTTCGGGCGACTGCACGCCAACGCTTTCCAGCAGGGGCTCGAGAATGTGCGCGAACGCCGGCTCACCGACCCAGCCCAGGCCCAGGGAGGCGAGGGTGATACCGAGCTGGCACGCCGAGAGGTACGCATCGAGCTGACTATGTACGGTGCGCAGGATATGCCCGCGCCAGCCGTTCTGTTCAGCGATGGCTTCGACCCGGGTCGAGCGCAGTTTGACCATGGCGAATTCCGCCGCAACGAAGAAGCCGTTGAGCAAAACCAGGATCAGAGCGAAAAGAATCATGCCGAAATCGGCGAATATCGTAGCGAGGGACAAGCCAGGGGAAGGGTCCATGATGGAGTTTTGCGGGTTCCGAGTAATTCAAAAGAGAGGTATTTCAGCGCCTGAAAGGCAGGCGCGAGTCAGCCAATGTAGCGGCTGACCGGCCGATTGCCTAGTGCCGCTCTACTCAGCGGCGCTGATCACTAGCGATTGCGCGACCTGCGCCGGGGCGAAATGGCAGGTGAAGGTGCTGCCGTGGCCCGGCACGCTGCTGATCTCCATGCGCGCGCGATGGCGCAGCAACACGTGTTTGACGATCGCCAGCCCGAGGCCAGTGCCGCCGGTATTGGAGTTGCGGCTGGAGTCGACGCGGTAGAAGCGCTCGGTCAGGCGCGGCAGGTGTTTGCTGTCGATGCCGATCCCGGAATCCTGCACGCTCAGGTGCGCACCCTGGTCGTCACCCCACCAGCGAATGCGAATATTGCCCTCGGCCGGGGTGTACTTGACCGCGTTGAACACCAGATTGGAAAACGCACTGCGCAATTCCGCTTCGCTGCCCTTGAGCAGAATTCGCGGATCGGCTTCCAGCGTGATGCTCTGGTTTTTCTGCCCGGACAATTGCTGCGCATCGCTTTTGATCGATTGCAGCAAGCCCTCGATTGGCACTGGCTGGTTGTCCGACGGGTAATCCGTGGCTTCCAGTTTGGCCAGCAACAACAAGTCATTGAGCAGGGTCTGCATGCGTCCGCCCTGTTGCTGCATCTGCTGCAAGGCGCGGGTCCAGCGTGGATTCACTTCTTCGACGTTGTCGAGCAGGGTTTCCAGATAGCCGCAGATCACCGTCAATGGCGTGCGTAGTTCGTGGGAAACGTTGGCGATGAAGTCTTTGCGCATCTGCTCAAGCTGATGAATACGCGTGACGTCGCGCACCAACATCAAGTGTTCGTTGTTGCCGTAGCGGGTGATGTACAGCTGAATGCGCAGGCGATCGTTGGTCGGCGAAGGGATTTCCAGCGGCTCGGCGTAGCTGTCCTGCTCGAAATATTCCTTGAAGCGCGGATGGCGCACCAGGTTGGTCACCGGCTGGCCGCTGTCTTGCGGAGTCTTCAGGCCGAGCAGGGTTTCGGCAGCGCGATTCCACCATTCGAGGTTGCCTTCGCTGTCGAGCATGATCACCGCGTCTTTCAGCGCGGCAGTCGATTCCTGAACCCGGTCGATCACCGCTTGCAGACGTCCGCGCACCCGCTGGTCGCGGCGTTGCAGGTGGTAGATGCTGTCGAACACCTCGCCCCACAGACCATAGCCATCGGGCGGTGCTTCATCGGGTTGGTGCAGGCGCAGCCATTCGTGCAGGCGCAGCAGTTGCTTGAGCGTCCAGGCCAGATACAGGCCCAGACCTACCGCCAGACTCCAGCCGTAGAAACCGGTGATCAGGCCGATCACCAGGCAGGCGGTGACCAGCAGCAGCATGTGGCGAATCAGGGTGCCATGCCAGTTTTGGTTCACGGAAAATACGGTCCTTGTCTGCGGGTCTGGGGCTTGGTTCAGGCTTTGGTGGAAAACCGGTAGCCAGTGCCGCGCACGGTTTGTACCAGACTTTCGTAGGCATCGCCGAGGGCTTTGCGCAGGCGGCGGATATGCACGTCGACGGTACGTTCCTCGACATAGACGTTGCCACCCCAGACCTGATCCAGCAACTGGCCACGGGTGTAGGCGCGTTCCTGGTGGGTCATGAAGAATTGCAGCAGACGATATTCGGTCGGGCCCATTTCGGCAGGTTTGCCGTCGATGGTCACGCGGTGGCTGATCGGGTCGAGCAGCAGGCCGCCGACTTCAATCGGCGCTTCACCATCGGTCGGGCCGGCGCGGCGCAGCACAGCTTTGAGGCGGGCAACCAGTTCACGCGGGGAAAACGGTTTGGTGATGTAGTCGTCGGCGCCGACTTCCAGACCCTGGATCTTGTTGTCCTCTTCGCCCTTGGCGGTGAGCATGATGATCGGGATATCCCCGGTCAGCTCGTCACGCTTGAGGCGTCGGGCCAGCTCGATGCCGGAGGTGCCTGGCAGCATCCAGTCGAGCAGGATCAGGTCCGGTTTGCGGTCGACAATGATGGCGTGCGCCTGCTGCGAGTTTTCCGCCTCGAGGCAGTCATAGCCGGCCATTTCCAACGCAACGGCGATCATTTCGCGAATGGGCGCTTCGTCGTCGACGATCAGAATGCTCCTGCCAACCATGCCTTAATCCTCTTGTCATTTAACTGTCTTGCGCCGCATTAGATAACGGAATTATTGCAGTCGTGTGACAGTATTTTCCTCCAGCGGCGATTGTGCAAATCCTCGACTAAGCTCTAAGTCCGAATCCTGACAACCACAAAAGAAGGTTTCCATGACTCAAATGACTGCTTCCTTCAAAGCATTGCTGATGGCCGCTGCGCTGACTCTACCTGTATTTGCGATGGCGGCCGAACCGGCCATGATGAAAGACGGCATGATGGTCGATCACAAGGGCATGACCCTGTACACGTTCGACAAGGACAGTGGCGGCAAGTCGATGTGCAACGATGATTGCGCGAAGAACTGGCCACCGCTGATGGCCCCGGCGGACGCCAAGGCTGAAGGTAAATGGACGGTCATCAAGCGCGACGACGGCATGATGCAATACGCCTACGACGGCAAACCGTTGTACACGTTCATGAAGGACACCAAACCGGGTGAGATGACCGGCGATAAAATGAAAAACATGTGGCACGTGGTTCGCGAATCGCAGAAATAACCACTCGTGTAGCGCAAATCTGCCCCGGTTTTGCGGGGCAGATTTCATTCAGCGCAACGCGTAATCCAGCACAATCCCGACGAAAATCGCCAGCCCGGCCCAGTGGTTGTGCAGAAAAGCCTTGAAGCAGCGCATGCGATCTTTGCCGCGGGTATACCAGAACTCCCAGGCAAAACAGCCGGCAGCTACCAGCAGGCCGAGGTGGAACCAGCCCCCCAGATCGAATTTCGACCCAGCCAGCAGCAGGCAACCCAAGGCCAGCCCCTGCAAGGTCAGGATGATTACCCGATCCGCCTCGCCGAACAGAATCGCCGTGGATTTCACCCCGATCTTCAAATCATCGTCGCGATCGGTCATCGCGTAATAAGTGTCGTAACCCACCGTCCACAGCAGATTGGCGATCCACAGCAGCCAGGCGGCGGCGGGCAACTCGCCGGTCTCGGCGGTGAACGCCATCGGCATGCCCCAGGAAAACGCCGCGCCCAGCACCACTTGCGGGTAGTAGGTGTAGCGCTTCATGAATGGATAAGTGAAGGCCAGCGCCAAGCCGCCGAATGACAGCCAGATCGTCGCAGCGTTGGTACACAGCACCAGCAGGAAACTCACACCCATCAGCAGCGCAAAGAACACCAGCGCCTCTTTCGAGCTGATTCTGCCGGCCGCCAGCGGTCGTTGTGCGGTGCGTTTGACGTGGCCGTCGACCTTGCGATCGGCCCAGTCGTTGATCACGCAGCCACCGGCGCGGGTCAGCACCACGCCGAGCACGAAGATCACGATATTGGCCAGCGACGGCGAGCCTTTGCCCGCGATCCACAGCGCCCACAAGGTCGGCCATAACAGCAGATAGATGCCGATCGGCTTGTCCATCCGGGTCAGTTGCACAAAATCCCAGGCGCGCGGGTTCAAGCGATTCAGCGACTTGAGCAGATTTTGGTACATCAGCAGTTCTCCGGGCAGGCGCGGGCGATTTCCCACAGGGTCGGCAGAAAAATCTCCGCCACCAGCACGCTCAGCGCGCCACGGTCGAAGCGCGAACGCCGGCCCCACAGACCTGTAGCGCGCGACGCTTGCGGCAACCATTGTTCGGGGTAGTGACAAACTTCAATAGCGCGGCGGGTGAAGGCCTGATCGCAGAACAGCAACTCCCCCAGCGAGCGGCTGCCCAGTTCATCCATGTGCAACCCGTCGCCCTGCAAGGCACTGCGCGAGGCCACGCTGCGGGCGAACACCCAGGCATCGCCGTGGCCACGCAAATACACTTCGCGAACCCAGCCTTCGCTGCCTTCGGCCAAGTCCAGCGCCGCACATTCGTCGGCGCGCAGGGTCTGCCAGCCTTCGAACAACGGGGTGACGCTGAAGCCGTCTTTCGACAGCCGGGTCAGACGCCGAGTCAGCGAGCCCTGGTCGAACAGCCAGTCCAGCGTCAACGGGTCGGGGAGGGGCGTCAGGCAGTTTTGCACAAGCCACAGCGGCGCCGGGCAGGAGGAATTTGTCTGTTGCACAATGAGTCATTATTGGCCGCAAATGAGGCGCCGAGCTTAACATGGCGATCCGCGATGTTGATTGATCCGGAGCGCAGTCGCGCCGATCAGGCTTGCATCTGCGCCGCCCGATCAGTACAAAACGCCCTGAGCCGGATGGCAGCGCTGCACCCATCGACCGTCTGTGCCGTAAAAAGCCTGAATCCTGAGGAAGTACCTGAATGAAGAAGTGGCAATGTGTGGTCTGCGGCCTGATTTATAACGAAGCCGACGGCTGGCCGGATGACGGCATCGCGCCGGGCACCTTGTGGCAGGACGTACCGGAAGACTGGCTGTGCCCGGACTGCGGCGTCGGCAAACTGGACTTCGAAATGATCGAAATCAACTAAGTTATCCAAAGGATCTAGCAATGAGCGCACCTGTAGTCATCATCGGCACCGGCCTTGCGGGTTACAACCTGGCCCGTGAGTTTCGCAAACTCGATAGCGAAACCCCGCTGCTGCTGATTACCGCAGATGACGGTCGCTCCTACTCCAAACCAATGCTCTCCACCGGTTTCGGCAAGAACAAGGACGCCGACGGCCTGAGCATGGCCGAACCCGGCGCCATGGCCGAGCAATTGAAGGCCGAAGTGCGCACCCACACGCGCATCAGCGGCATCGATCCGGGCCACAAGCGTTTGTGGATTGGCGAGGAAGCGGTCAGCTACCGCGACCTGATTCTCGCCTGGGGCGCCGAGACCGTGCGCGTGCCTATCGAGGGTGACGGCGCGGAGCTGGTGTTCCCGATCAACGATCTCGAAGACTACGCGCATTTTCGTGCTGCTGCGGCCGGCAAACGCCGAGTGCTGCTGCTCGGCGCCGGGCTGATTGGCTGCGAATTCGCCAACGACCTGATCCTTGGCGGTTACGAGGTGCAACTGGTCGCGCCGTGCGAACAAGTCATGCCGACCTTGCTGCACCCTGCCGCTGCCGCTGCTTTACAGGCCGGGCTGGAAAGCCTTGGCGCGCGCTTCCATCTCGGCCCGGTGTTGACCCGTCTGCACAAGGTCGCCGATGGACTCGAAGCGCAGCTGTCCGACGGTCAGGTCATTGCGTGCGATGTGGTGGTTTCCGCCATTGGCCTGCGCCCGCGCATCGATCTGGCGGCGGCTGCCGGGATTCAGGTCAATCGCGGCGTGGTCGTTGACCGCCATCTGCAGACTTCCCACGCCAATATCTACGCCTTGGGCGACTGCGCCGAGGTCGATGGGCTGAATTTGTTGTACGTGATGCCCCTGATGAGCTGTGCGCGTGCGTTGGCGCAGACCCTCGCGGGAAATCCTGCGGCGGTCAGCTACGGGCCGATGCCGATCACTGTGAAAACTCCGGTCTGCCCGCTGGTGGTTTCGCCCCCGCCACGCGGTACCGAGGGCGTGTGGACGGTTGAAGGGCAGGACGGCGACATCAAAGTGCTGTGCCACGATGCACAGGGCCAATTGCTCGGTTATGCGCTGACGGGTGCGGCGGTGCTGGAAAAACTCGCCCTGAACAAACAGCTTCCGGCACTACTGGCGTAAATACCGGTCGTTCTGTCGGAATCACCCCGCATTTGCCCCCACAAAGGTCGCGGGGAGACTGGCGCCGCCCTTAAGCGCGTGCCATCCTCACTCCCGTCTGCCGCAGAGTAGAGCCTGCGGCGCCTTGGGCGCTGTTCCAACGAGAACAGCACGGACATAACAACAATAAACCGTCAAAGGGGCTTCACTAATGCGTAAACCAGAACTCGCCGCTGCAATCGCTGAAAAAGCAGATCTGACCAAAGAACAGGCCAACCGCGTACTTAACGCCGTTCTCGAAGAAATCACCGGCGCCCTGCACCGCAAGGACAGCGTGACGCTGGTAGGCTTCGGCACTTTCCTGCAACGCCATCGCGGTGCCCGCACCGGCAAAAACCCGCAAACCGGTGAGCCGGTGAAGATCAAGGCCAGCAACACCGTCGCCTTCAAGCCAGGCAAGTCGTTGAAAGACAGCGTCAATCCATAATTGCGCCGAACTCCCTGAATAACGGGGAGAACCGCAATAAAAAATGGGCATTCCGATTCAGTCGGATGCCCATTTTTTATGCTTCAGGGAAACTGCGGCTCAAGCGGAGAAGAAGTACCGCGTCAGGTGAAAGAAGATTGGTGCCGCGAAACAGATCGAGTCCATGCGGTCGAGCATGCCGCCGTGGCCCTTGATCATCGTGCCCCAGTCCTTGGCACTCAGGCTGCGCTTGATCGCCGACATGACCAGCCCGCCGAGGAAGCCCATCACCACGATCACCAGCGACATCAGCAACGATTCCCAGAAGCTGAACGGCGTCATCCAGAACATGCAGCCGCCGATCAACGTCGCGGACAAACCGCCGCCGACCAGGCCTTCAACGGTTTTCGACGGGCTCACCAGCGGTGCAACCTTGTGTTTGCCAAAGAGCTTGCCGAATACGTACTGCAACACGTCGCTCATCTGCACCACGAACACCAGATAGAACAGCAGCAGCGCGTTCTGCCCGTGGAAACCTTGCAGATCCAGCAGCAACAGCGCCGGCGCGTGGCTGATGCAGTAGATGCAGATCATCACCCCCCACTGAATCTTCGCCGTGCGCTCGAGAAAGGCCTCGGTGTCCTGGCTGAGCACGGCAATTGCCGGCAGCAACAGGAACGCATACACCGGCACCAGCAAGGTGAACATCGAGTACCAGTGGCTGCCGATCAGCAGGTATTGCAGCGGGATCAGGATGAAAAACGCCGAGAACAGCGCGTTATGGTCTCCGCGCGCGGTCGGTGTCAGAGTGATGAACTCGCGCAGGGCAAACAGCGAGATGAATGCGAACAGCACCACCGTGGCATTCGGCCCAAGCAACCACGACACGAAGAAGATGATGACCATGCCCCACCAGGCATTTACGCGCTGGTTGAGGTTTTCGATGGTCGAGATCGAGCTCTCGGACGTCGCCCGCCGCGCCAGTACATAACCGACCAGCGACGCCACGGCCAGCAGGCCGGCGATGGCCGCGAAGAACCAGAGGAATTTGGTTTCCAGACTCATTTCGACAACCTCACAATGGCGTCACGCGCGCGCTCCAGGAATGCTTGCTTGTCCTCATCGGCAATCCTTGGCAGCGGATCGCCGATGCGGATGGTGCAGATGATCGGCAGCGGCACATGCTTGCCTTTGGGCATCGAGCGATGCAGGTTTTCCAGGTAGATCGGCACTAGATCGACGTCCGGGAAGCTCTCGGCCAAACGGAAGATTCCCGATTTGAATTCTGCCGGCAGTGCCTGAGTCGAGCGCGTACCCTCAGGGAAAATGATGATCGAATGCCCGGCACGGACCACGTCGAAAATCGGCTCCAGTACGTTGACGCCGGGCGCTGGATTGCGCTCGATCAGCACCGCGTTCAAACCCTTCTGCGAGATGTACGACAGGAAACGGTTCTTGCCCCAGTAATCGGCGGCGGCCACCGGCTTCACATTGCGACGCGCCTCGGGCGGCAGGGCTGCGATGATCGCCAGGGTGTCCATGTGGCTGGTGTGGTTGGCGTAGTAGATGCGCTGACGGCTGAGGTCTGGCGGACTCTCCCAGCGCGCCGTGACGCCAATCAACAAGCGCAGCACTGAAATCAGCGCATTACTGATCCACATGAGCGTTCTCCTTCAACTGTCTGGAGATGGCCAACGTGCGCGTTGCGCAAGTGACTACCGAACCAATGGCAATGATCGTCAGCGCGATCAGCAACACATAGTGCGTCGCGTACAGGCTCGCTTCGACCGCGTTCAACAGCAGCCCGACAGTCATCAGCGCCATGCGGTGCTGTTTGGCCATTGGCCCGATGAAACTCTGCTTGAGCCCGAGCGAACCGCCGAATACCCGTACATAAGCGGTAAGCGCCGCAGCCAGCGCAGCAAACCAACCCAGATCGGATTGGCCAATGGCGTAACCCAGCCCAACGATCAGCAGACTGTCTGCGACCCGATCGGGAAACTCGTTGTACAGACTGCCGATCGCTGATTGCTTGCCGCCTTCAATCGCCACCATGCCATCGAACAGATTGCACAACAGCCGCAACTGAATGGCGACAGCGCAGCAGATCGAGCCGACCACGCCGTTGTCGATGTTCAGCGCCAGCGCGCCGACCAGCGCAAAGACCATGCTCACCACGGAAATCTGATTCGGGGAAATGTCTCTGTTCACCAGTACTTCGGTGAAGCGCTTGGCCCAACCCGCCGAGCGCGTGTTGATGGGCCTTCTGTTTTCATCCATTTGCCAATGTCCATATCAATGATGAGCAATCGCCATCAAGTGACGGCGGGCGACAATATAAGGGCTTTCTTGTTCGGCAACGCTATTAAGTCAAGAAACAATTCGATGTAAGTACATTCGTCGGTAACTGTCAGATCATTTTCGAGAAAAGTGTTCTCTTTCGGTAAGTCTGTAAGTGTCCGCGACATGTGCGAGGCGGCCTGACGAAGCACTAGAGATTGTATGCAATATAAAATGGCATCAAATTGATGGCACTTTTCCCGGGTGCTGCTGTCTTGCACGATTTGTTGATAGAAGCTCGTCGGTTTTAGGAATATTCCTACTTCTATTTCTTACCAGTGTTGTCATGATGTTGCCCGCCGTTGTGGAACGAACGTTCGAAGTCATGGGGTTGCGAGGCCCTCTAGCTCAAGGCTTGCGGAGGATTGGTCGAATTTGGTCAAATTCAAACGGGCATCGGGGAAAACCCTGCGCGATATAGGGCGATCTCCTACACACTCCAATGAACACTTCGTCTTGTTGTTTAATCGGATGCTTGCTAGTGGCCATCATTGTGATTACGATGCGCGCACTTGAAAGAGCACAAACTCAATTGGATGAGTCTCCAAACTGCTCTTCGATACAGTCCCGCGCCGCGGCAATTCCAATAGGCGCACGACCGTTATCCAAATCAAAGGCCATGGATGTCCTACTCAAGCAAACTTTCCGCCCATTACCTCGAACTCGCCAAAGTCTCTGTTTCCAAAGAGAATTTCGCGGGCGAAGACGTTCGTTTTTCGAGCGAATTCGAGGCGCTGGAAAGTGAGCTGGCCAAAGCCTCGTCAATGCACGAAAGCGGGCAGATCGACTGGCTGAAAATCCGCGAAAACAGTGAATCCCTGCTGCGCACCCAATCCAAGGATTTGCGCGTCGGTGCCTGGCTGACGTGGGCGCTGTATCAGCGCGAATCCTTCCCCGGACTGCTCGCCGGCCTCGGTTTGCTGCACCACTTGTCGGAAAACCACTGGGCCGACATTCACCCGCTCAAGGCCCGCACCCGTGCCGCCGCCATTGGCTGGCTGGTGCCGCGTCTGGAGCAAGTGCTCACCGAAAACATTGCGATCAAAGAACAGCTGCCGATGTTCCGGCAGTTGTCCGAGCATCTGGCCGGCCTCGAAGCGGCATGCACCGAACATCTGGGTGATGACGCGCCGCTGTTGCTGCCGATCTCCCGACGCCTGAAGTCGATGATCCAGCGTGCCGCCGACAACCAGCCGGAGCCGGGCATGGTCGGCGCGGCCGTGGCTCAGGTGAAACAGGCCGCCGCCCAGTTGCTCACCCCCGGCGCGCCGATCGACAACGAAAAAGATGCCTACAAAGCCCTGCGCGCCCAGCAAGACAGCGCGCGCCCGTTGTGCGCCTGGTGGCTCAAGCAAAAAGCCACTGACCTGCGCGCCCTGCGCCTTAATCGCACTTTGCTGTGGATGACCATCGACCAGGTGCCTGAGCGTAACGCCGAGCAGATCACCGTGTTGCGCGGGCTGCCGGTCGACAAGCTCAAGCAGTATCAGGATCGCTTCGATCAGGGCAAATACGCTGATCTGCTGGTGGAACTGGAGGCGAGTCTGGCGAAGGCGCCGTTCTGGTTCGACGGCCAGCGAATGGTCTGGGAGTGCCTCCAGAACCTCAACGCCGAGCTGGCCATGCGCGAAGTGGAAATCCACTTCGCGCTTTTGATTCAGCGCCTGCCCGGCATCGCCGAGTTGCGTTTCCATGACGGCGCGCCGTTTGCCGATCCGTCCACCCGGGCGTGGATCGCCGCCAACGTCATGCCGCACCTGCAAAGCGCCAGTGCGCCGCGCAAGGTCGAGACCGACGTCGCAACCCAGCCAGCCTGGGAAAAAGCCCTCGAAGAAGTCCTGCCGATCCTGCGCAAGGAAGGCCTCAAACCTGCCGTGCAAATCCTCAAGCAGGGCCTGCAAGCTGCCCAAGGCGGGCGAGTGCGCTTCTTCTGGCAGTTCGCCCTCGCACGGCTGTGCTTCATGGCCAAGAAATACGAACTGGCGAAAAACCAGCTGGAAACCCTCGATCAGACATTACAGGACTCAGGCCTGCACGCCTGGGAGCCCGATCTTGCATTGGAAGTGCTGCACCTGCTGCACAGTTGCTGCGAGTTGTTGCCGCAGAACCATGCCGTACGTGAACGCAAGGAAGAGATTTATCGCAGGCTGTGCCACCTCGATCTCGAAGTGGTACTCGAATAGGCCCCAGGGCCACAACCGCAAGGAGAAAAGCCATGGCCAAAGAAGGCTCGGTAGCCCCCAAGGAACGCATCAACGTCACTTTCAAACCCGCCACCGGCGGTGCACAGGAAGAGATCGAACTGCCGCTTAAACTGCTGGCAATCGGTGACTACACCCACCGCAAGGACGAGCGCAAGATCGAAGATCGCAAGCCGATCAGCATCGACAAGATGACCTTCGACGAAGTGCTGGCCAAGCAAGAGCTCAGCCTGACGATGAACGTGCCGAACCGTCTGCAGGAAGAAGGCAGCACTGAAGAATTGGGCGTGCAACTGCGCGTCAATTCGATGAAGGACTTCAACCCGGCCAGCCTGGTCGAGCAAGTGCCTGAGCTGAAAAAGCTGATGGAACTGCGCGACGCGCTGGTGGCCCTCAAAGGCCCGCTGGGTAACGCCCCTGCTTTCCGTAAAGCCATCGAAGGCGTACTCGCCGACGACGAATCCCGCGGTCGCGTACTCGGTGAGCTGGGCCTGAACGCCGCAGCCACGGACGCCTGAACCCAGCAGCCAAGGAAGCCAACAAATGAGCACTAGCGCAGCACAAGAGAAAGGCGCCGCCAGCGGCGAGTACAGCATTCTCGACAGCATCATCGCCGAAACCCGCCTGACGCCGGACGACGAAGCCTACGACATCGCCAAACGCGGTGTGTCGGCTTTCATCGAAGAGCTGCTCAAGCCGCAGAACAACGGTGAGCCAGTCAAGAAAGCCATGGTTGACCGCATGATCGCCGAGATCGATGCCAAGCTCAGCCGTCAGATGGACGAAATCCTGCACCACCCGGACTTCCAGGCGCTGGAATCGGCATGGCGTGGTCTGCAGTTGCTGGTCGATCGCACCAACTTCCGCGAAAACATCAAGATCGAAATCCTCAACGTTTCCAAAGAGGATCTGCTGGACGATTTCGAAGATTCGCCGGAAGTCATGCAGTCGGGCCTGTACAAGCACATCTACACCGCTGAATACGGCCAGTTCGGTGGTCAGCCGGTTGGCGCGATCATCGCCAACTACTACATGTCCCCAAGCTCGCCGGACGTGAAACTGATGCAGTACGTGTCCAGCGTAGCCTGCATGTCCCACGCGCCGTTCATCGCCGCTGCCGGTCCGAAGTTCTTCGGTCTGGAAAGCTTCACCGGCCTGCCGGATCTGAAAGATCTGAAAGACCACTTCGAAGGCCCGCAATTCGCCAAATGGCAGAGCTTCCGTACTTCGGAAGACTCCCGCTACGTTGGCTTGACCGTGCCACGTTTCCTGCTGCGTAACCCGTACGACCCGGAAGAAAACCCGGTCAAATCGTTCGTGTACAAGGAAACCGTTGCCAACAGCCACGAGCACTACCTGTGGGGCAACACGGCCTACGCGTTCGGCACCAAGCTGACCGACAGCTTCGCCAAATTCCGCTGGTGCCCGAACATCATCGGCCCGCAGAGCGGTGGTGCTGTTGAAGACCTGCCGTTGCACCATTTCGAAAGCATGGGCGAAATCGAAACCAAGATTCCTACGGAAGTTCTGGTTTCCGACCGTCGTGAATACGAACTGGCCGAGGAAGGCTTCATCTCCCTGACCATGCGTAAAGGCTCCGACAACGCGGCGTTCTTCTCCGCGAGCTCGGTGCAGAAGCCGAAGTTCTTCGGCATCAGCGCAGAAGGCAAGGCCGCAGAGCTGAACTACAAGCTCGGCACCCAATTGCCATACATGATGATCGTCAACCGCCTGGCTCACTACTTGAAAGTGCTGCAGCGCGAGCAACTCGGTTCGTGGAAAGAACGTACCGACCTCGAGCTGGAACTCAACAAGTGGATCCGTCAGTACGTTGCCGACCAGGAAAACCCAAGCGCCGAAGTACGTGGCCGTCGTCCGCTGCGCGCTGCGCAAATCATCGTCAGCGACGTTGAAGGCGAGCCTGGCTGGTACCGCGTGAGCTTGAACGTGCGTCCGCACTTCAAGTACATGGGTGCCGATTTCACCCTGTCGCTGGTTGGCAAGCTGGACAAAGAGTAAGAGCGACTCATGGACGGATACGGCAGCCTTTTCGAACGCCTCAATGGCGATGCAGAAAAACGCAAAGGCAGGAGCCTCGAAGCTTCTGCCATGGCGTCTGTGGCTGCCCATCTGGCCAAAATGCTCAGCACCCGGGCCGGCAGCGTGCAAACGCTGTCCGACTACGGGTTGCCCGATCTCAATGACATGCGCCTGAGCCTGCACGACTCCCTGAGTCAGGCCCGCCTGGCCATCGAAAGCTTCATCGAAGCCTACGAACCGCGCCTGAGCAACGTGCGTGTCATTTCCCTGCCGCGTGACAACGACCAACTGCGCCTCGCCTTCAGCATCGAAGGCCTGCTCGAAGTGGCCGGTTTCAAACGTCAGGTCAGTTTCGCCGCGCGCCTGGATGGCAGCGGTCAAGTAAAGGTCAACTAAGGAGAACCCCGATGTCTGGCAAACCCGCAGCACGTTCCACCAGAAAATCCGGGTTTGTTCTCCTGATAGCGGTGCCCCTGTTTCTGCTGATGTTCATTGTATTGAAGGTGTTCAGTTCGCTGGCTGCAAAGCCATTGAAAACCTATGCGAGTGAATCGGGTAAATGCCACATCTCCCGATATGCACCTGATTACGCGTTCCTGGGCGCGATGGGCAGTATTTTCGAGCTGTTCAGCAGTCAGTTTTTCTACCGTGTTTACGCAACAGATGGACGGCTCTTGAAAACGTCGGAATGGAATCTGTGGATGAGGGAAGGCGATCCAGGTGTTGCCCCTGAGTTTCAGGGCGAGATGATTCTATATCCGGGCTCTGAGGGCTGGGAAAGTTGGATCATTCCAGAATGCCGTTGAGAAAAGTCATCGGGGGTTTGATTGTGTACCTGCTGGTCGGTGCTCTGTATGTGTTCGTCCATGATTTTGGTGTTGGTTTTTATAAAGCGCACATGGGTGATTTTATGGATCGAGGTGTGGGGATTGGCATCACTGCCGAGCTGACGTTCTATTTTTTTATTGTGGTCAATGCGGCTGTTTTTTTTATTCCCGGTTTTTTGGCAAAGCTTGTGTCGATCGCGTTGATGGTGGGCGTGATCATGCTTTATTTCATGCCTGACAACCCGGTAAGAGCCATGGCTTACAGCGCCCTCACCAGTGGCATGAGTCTGTTGGCCTTGAGCGTTCGATGGATGGTCGAGCGGCAAATCTCGCGACGTTGGCAGGAAGCGTCGTGAGTTTCTCCTCGGTGGTGACGTGGGGGCGTAGGGCGTTGGTGCTGATCGTCCTGGCTGTCGTTGCATTGTTTGCAGCGGCCTGTTACCTGAAAACAACGGCGGCGCGGCTTGCTCACGTGTACTCCACGGACTGGAACGACGCCGGGACTTGCTACATCCAGTCCTACATTCCGCAGTATTCGACGCTTGGCGTCGCGGGGAGCATTGCGAAGCTGTTCACCAGCGAAGCGTTTTTCCGGGTTTATGCCAAAGACGGCACCTTGTTGAAATCATCGGAATGGCTGCTCTGGCAGAACGAGTTCACCACCGATGAGCGCTCGCAGTGGGTATATGGTCACGCGATCTACCCGACAGCGACGGGTTACGAGGGCTGGAATATTCCGGCGTGTGGTCAAGAAATAAACAGTCATCAAGTGAAGGTTAACTAAGGAGATTCCCGATGTCTGGCAAACCCGCAGCACGCGTATCCGACCCCACTGCTTGCCCGCTCCCCGGCCACGGCACAAACCCGATCGCCGCCGGTTCCGGCGACGTGTTCTTCGACGGCCTCGCGGCCGCCCGTGAAGGCGATGCCTCCGCGTGTGGTGGTGCGATGGTCGGCGATCTTGCCACTACCGTTTTGATCAACGGCAAACCGGCTGCGACAGTAGGTTCGGTAGGCGCCCATGGCAACAAAGTCACTGCCGGTTCCGGGACGGTGATTATCGGCAATTCCCATTCGCCGGCGCCGTTTGTGCCGCCGGAGCCGGTTATCATTCCTGGAATATTCAATCGTGTCTTTGAATTCAAAACCGCAGATGGAAGGACGGTTACAAATTTAAACTACACCGTGCGCTCCGAGAGCGGGATTGAAAAAATAGGCTCAACGTCTACAGGTATGTCAGGTGGTTTTTCAACTGGAAAAACGGCAGAGCCTGTCACTATATATATTTCGGCGGACTAATAAACATGGAGACCATAATTAATATTGATGGTGTCGCTTACACGTTTGTGACGCAGGATGAAGTGACTACGCTTAAAGTCCTTGCTGAAACAACTGAAAGCAAAGATACGAAGCCAAAGAAAGTTGATCTCCCTTCTGTGTGGATTATTACCAGGAAAAGTGGAGTTCCTCTCTTCGCTTTGAAACCAGGCAAGGATGACTCTGCATTCAGAATTATCACCGCAGAAAAGCTATACGCAGAAAAAGGTCAGTGGTTTGAACCGTTGGCTAGGTATTACAGAGAACTTATCTGGCTTAATCCTGAGACAATGCAGGCTGGAACAGAATCAAATACCGCATATAAACATGTCACTTGGCAGGAGCTGATTGACTTTGCCGTAGTTGATCGTTTTTCTTTTACCTTTCACTCCGGACTGCCAGGCGACTGGAAATTCCAGAGCGCTGGTGGTGACGAATTCCTGATGGTGTTCATGGAGGATAAACCCTATTGGACTGACGGAATCGGCCAAGTGCCTTTTGCGGTTAATACCTATAGAAAATATCTGCGAGAAACAAAGCAGGTAGATCTCGCAATAAAGATGGCTGGCGAAACGGGCGTGGAGTGGGGCGACGGCAAAGCTTATACTGGCGCAGAGAGAGGGCCGAAAGACGTTTACGACAACTTCATCATATTGCGAGGGATATTGTGGGCGAAGGAAAACTGTAAGTTGGTGGTAAAAAAAGACACGGTATATGATAAAGGTATTCCTCATACAATTGAACTTGCTGACGCACCTTACGTGCCTGTGTCTAATGCGAAGTTGGTAAATTCTATTTCGCAAGCCGATATGGATCAATATGGGACATGGAATAAATGAATATTCGTCGCTGGATTGGTCTTGTGCCACATTTGATAGTGTGTGTCATTTACATCCCTTTGCATAATTACGGCGTCGATTTATATATAGATATGTATGGTGGGCTGACATCTAGAGGCGTCGGTATTGGAATGACACCGGATCTGATGGTTCAGTATTTTGTATTGATGAACGCAATAACTTTTTTTATTTCCAGTCTTAAGTTAAAGCTTGTTTTTGTCGCATTTATGCTGGCGCTTATTTTGTTTTATTTTTTGCCGCACTATCCCGTTCGTGCGATGGCGTACACATTACTGGGCGGCATTTTGACTGTTTCGGCGATATTCGCTGGTCAGTTAATTGATCGCCATTTTTTTTCGAAAAGAACAGTTTAAACATGACCGTAGGGCGTCATCGCCGATGTTGCCCGCGGGGATTTCTTAGCCCGCATGAGCCGTTCTGCTGTTTTTTAATGAGTTCCACTACCAGGCAGGTAACCCGTGTCCTTTAACCACTACTACCAAAGCGAACTCACCGCGCTGCGCCAACTCGGTCGCCGTTTCGCCGAGCGTAGTCCGGCGTTGGCACCGTTTCTGGGCCAGGCCGGGCGGGATCCGGATGTGGAGCGCTTGCTCGAAGGCTTTGCGTTTCTCACTGGGCGTCTGCGTCAGAAGCTCGATGACGAGTTGCCGGAGCTCAGCCATTCGCTGATGCAATTGCTCTGGCCGAACTACATGCGTCCGCTGCCGGCGTTCAGCATTTTGCAGTTCGATCCGCTCAAGCGTTCCGGGCCGGCGCTGCGGGTCGAGCGTGATACGCCGATTGAAAGCGTGCCGATTGAAGACGTGCGTTGCCGTTTCCGCACCTGCTACCCGACCGAAGTCCTGCCGCTGGAACTGGCCGGGCTGGTGTATTCGGTGAAGGGCGATGGCTCGCTGCTGAGCCTGCGGCTGGACATGACTGCCGACGGCCACCTCGGCGAGTTGGAACTGAGCAGACTGCGCCTGCACTTTGCCGGTGAGCGCTACATCAGCCAGATGCTTTACCTGAGCCTGCTGCGCAACCTCGAAGGCATCGAGCTTATCCCGCTCGACGGCGCCGGCAAGCCAATCGATGGTGTCGGTGGCAAGCCGATGGCGTTCAAGATCTCCGGTGACAAGGTCAAACCGGTGGGCTTTGCCGAAGAAGAAGCGTTGATCCCGTATCCGCTGAACACCTTCCGTGGCTATCGCTACCTGCAAGAATATTTCGCCTTCCAGGACAAGTTCCTGTTCGTCGATGTCCACGGTCTGGACATCCTCAAGGCGCTGCCGGAAGACACCCTCAAGCAGATGCGCGGCCTGGAAATACGCTTCGACATTCGCAAGAGCGGCATCATGCGCATGCGTCCGACGCTGGATAACGTGAAGCTGTTCTGCACGCCGATCGTCAACCTGTTCGAGCACGACGCGCTGCCGATTCGCCTCGATGGCAAACAGGATGAATACCTGCTGCTGCCAGCCGAATACGATCTGGAAAACTGCGGCGTGTTTTCGGTGGAAACCGTGACCGGCTGGAAGCCCGGTGGTCTCGGCTATCAGGATTACGTGCCGTTCGAGTCATTCGAGCACGACCCGAGTTTCGACGTGCCCAACAGCCGCCCGCATTACAGCATCCGCCAGCGTTCGTCCCTGCTGCACGACGGCCTCGACACCTACTTGAGCTTCGGCATCCGCCACACCGAAGCCCACGAAACCCTGTCGATCGAGCTGACCTGCACCAACCAGAACCTGCCGCGCAAGCTCAAGCTCGGCGACATCTGCATGGCCTGCGAAGACACCCCGGAGTTCTTGAGTTTCCGCAACATCACGCCAGCCACTTCAAGTTTTGCGCCGCCGCTGAATCGCGACTTCCTGTGGAAGCTGATCAGCAACATGTCGCTTAACTATCTGTCGCTGGCCGACGTCAATGCGTTGAAGGTGATTCTCGAAACCTACGACCTGCCGCGCTATTACGACCAGCACGCGGAGAAGGTCAGCAAACGCCTGCTCGGCGGGCTCAAACACATCAAACATCATCACGTCGATCGGCTGCACCGTGGCTTGCCGGTGCGCGGTTTGCGCACCGAACTGACCATCGACCCGGAAGGGTATATCGGCGAAGGCGACCTGTTCGTTTTCGCTTCGGTTCTTAACGAGTTTTTCGCGCTTTACGCCAGTCTCAATTCGTTTCACGAGCTGCGGGTAAAAAGCACACAGGGAGAGGTGTACCAATGGACACCACGTATGGGCCTGCAGCCCCTGCTTTAAGCGGGCTGACCCGGGTAATACGCGAGTACTCGCTGTTTCAGGCCGTGCTGCTGGTCATCGATCGGCTGCGCGATGCACACCCGCACCTGAGCGAAGACGATTTGTACGATCAGGTCGAGTTCCAGGCCAACCCGAGCCTCGGATTTCCGCGCAGCGACGTCGATCGCGTGGAGTTTTTCGAAGAGCACGGGCAGTTGCGCGCGCGCGTGCGTTTCAACCTGATCGGTCTGGTCGGTTCCGGTTCGCCGCTGCCGGCGTTCTACGGCGAACAGGCGTTGGGCGACAGCGAAGACGGCAACCCGACGCGCAACTTCCTCGACCTGTTCCACCATCGCCTGCAACGTTTGATGCTGCCGATCTGGCGCAAGTATCGCTATCGCGCCAGCTTCCAGAGCGGTGCAATCGACCCGTTCTCGTCGCAGCTGTTTGCGTTGATCGGTCTGGGCGGCGAAGAGATTCGCAAGGCCAAGGAACTCAACTGGAAACGCCTGCTGCCGTACCTCGGTTTGCTCAGCTTGCGCGCGCACTCGGCGGCGTTGATCGAAGCCGTGTTGCGTTACTACTTCAAGCACGAAGACCTGGTCATCGAGCAGTGCATCGAGCGCCGCGTCGACATTCTCGAAGAGCAGCGCAATCGTTTGGGCCGCGATAACAGCGTGCTTGGCGAAGACCTGGTGCTCGGCGAGCAAGTACGCGACCGCAGCGGCAAATTCCGCATTCACATCACCCAACTCGACTGGCAGCGTTTTCACGAATTCCTGCCGATCGGTTTTGGTTACCAGCCGCTGTGCGCGCTGGTGCGGTTCACCTTGCGTGACCCGCTCGATTACGACATTCGCCTGGTGCTGCGCCAGGAAGAAATCCGCGAACTGCGCATCGGTGAGCAGAACGCCTGTCGCCTCGGCTGGACCAGTTGGCTGGGCCGCGAAAAAGCGGACGGCGTGGTGACCCTGGGCAGCAAAATTCATTAAGGACGTGAGCCATGATCAACGTAGACCTGCAACAACTCATCCAGGCGCTGGACGCCGAAACCCGTCGTGATCTTGAGCGTTCGGCCGAGCGTTGCGTCGCCCGTGGCGGCAGCAAGATTCTGGTTGAAGACATGCTGCTGGGCTTGCTCGACCGTCCGAACGGCCTGCTCACGCGCGCGCTGCAAGATGCCGACGTCGACGCCGGTGAACTCAGCGCCGCCCTGCAATCGCGGGTTGAACACAGCGCTTCGCGCAACCCGGTGTTCGCCCCGGAACTGGTGCAGTGGCTGCAAGACGCGCTGCTGGTAGCCAACCTCGAACTGGGACAGACCCAGGTCGAAGACGCCGCGCTGATCCTCGCGCTGCTGCGCAACCCTATGCGTTACGCGGGCAGCCGTTACCAGCCGCTGCTGGCCAAGCTGAACATTGATCGCCTGAAGGAATTTGCCTTGTCGCAACAGCCGCAATCGGCTGGCAACGGCAAGCCGGCAGCGCAGGGCGAATCGCTGCTCGAACGCTTCACCCACAACCTGACCCAACAGGCGCGCGACGGCAAACTCGACCCGGTGCTGTGCCGCGATGGCGCGATCCGCCAGATGGTCGACATCCTTGCGCGTCGCCGCAAAAACAACCCGATCGTGGTCGGTGAAGCCGGTGTCGGTAAGACCGCCATCGTCGAAGGCCTGGCTTCGCGCATCGCTGCCGGTGAAGTGCCACAAGTGCTCAAGGGCGTTGAGCTGTTGTCGTTGGACATGGGTCTGTTGCAGGCCGGCGCCAGCGTCAAAGGTGAGTTCGAACGGCGTTTGAAAGGCGTGATCGACGAGGTCAAAGCCTCGCCGAAGCCGATCATCCTGTTCATCGACGAAGCGCATACGCTGATCGGCGCGGGCGGCAATGCCGGCGGTTCCGACGCGGCCAACCTGCTCAAACCGGCACTGGCGCGTGGCGAGCTGCGCACCATCGCCGCCACCACCTGGGCCGAGTACAAGAAATACTTCGAGAAAGACCCGGCGCTGGCCCGTCGCTTCCAGCCGGTGCAACTGCATGAACCGACCGTCAGCGAAGCAGTGACCATTCTGCGTGGTCTGGCTCAGGTCTACGAGAAGAGCCACGGCATCTACCTGCGTGATGACGCGGTGGTTGCGGCTGCTGAACTGTCCGCGCGTTATCTGGCCGGTCGGCAACTGCCGGACAAAGCCGTCGACGTGCTCGACACCGCGTGCGCCCGAGTGCGCATCAGCCTCGCCGCCGCCCCGGAAAGCCTGGAGCGTCTGCGTGGCGAACTGGCTGAAGGCGGCCGTCAGCGTCAGGCGCTGCGTCGCGATGCGGAAGCCGGTCTGCTGATCGACCACGAAGCGCTGGATGCACTGGAAGCGCGGCTGGAAGAAGCCGAAGACGAAATGGTCGCACTGGAAGCCCTGTGGACCGAGCAAAAGGCCCTGGCCGAGCGCTTGCTGGATCTGCGTCAGCAACTGGCCAAGGCGCGTGAAGCCGCCACTATCGAGCCGACTGTCACCGTTGAAGAAGACGCCGAAGGCACCGTGATTGAAACCCACGCTGCCGAAGTCGACGAAACCCAAAGCGTGGCAGCGCTGGAAGCTCAACTCAACGAAACCCACAGCGCCCTGACTGCCGCTCAAGTCAAAGAACGTCTGGTCAGCTTTGAAGTCTGCCCGCGACTGGTGGCCGAAGTGATCAGCGCCTGGACCGGCGTGCCATTGGCGCAATTGGCCCGCGAGCACAACGCCAAGGTCGCGAGTTTCGCCACCGATCTGCGCACGCGCATTCGTGGTCAGGAGCAAGCGGTACACGCACTGGATCGCTCGATGCGCGCCACGGCTGCTGGCCTGAACAAGCCTGACGCGCCGGTTGGCGTGTTCCTGCTGGTCGGCCCGAGCGGCGTCGGCAAGACCGAAACCGCGCTGGCACTGGCTGACTTGCTGTACGGCGGTGATCGTTTCATCACCACCATCAACATGTCCGAATTCCAGGAGAAGCACACCGTTTCGCGCCTGATCGGCGCACCACCGGGCTACGTCGGTTACGGCGAGGGCGGCATGCTCACCGAAGCCGTGCGGCAGAAACCGTACTCGGTGGTGCTGCTCGACGAAGTCGAAAAGGCTGATCCGGACGTGCTCAACCTGTTCTACCAGATCTTCGACAAAGGCGTGGCCAACGACGGCGAAGGGCGCGAGATCGACTTCCGCAACACGCTGATCCTGATGACCTCCAACCTCGGCAGCGACCGCATCAGCGACCTCTGCGAAAACGGCGCGCGGCCGACCGCCGAAGTGCTCGAAGAAACCATCCGCCCGGTACTCAGCAAACACTTCAAACCGGCGCTGCTGGCGCGGATGAAAGTGGTGCCGTACTACCCGGTCGGCGGCCCGGTATTGCGCGAGCTGATCGAGATCAAACTCGGCCGTCTCGGCGAGCGACTGAACCGTCGTCAGCTGGAATTCACCTGGTGCCAGAACCTCGTCGATCACCTGTCCGAGCGCTGCACGCAGAGCGACAGTGGCGCGCGTCTGATCGACCATTTGCTCGATCAGCATGTGCTGCCGTTGGTAGCCGACCGCTTGCTCGATGCCATGGCCACCGGTGAAAGCCTCAAGCGCGTGCACGCCACGCTCGACGGCGACGCCAGCGTGATGTGCGAGTTCGCCTGAGGTGGGTGTGATGTTCACTCGAGTGCCGCAGCCACTGGCCTACGCCGAAGCCTTGCTGGCGCAGTTCGCCAGCCTGTCGCGGGCGGCGGACGGTGCTGCGTTGCTGGGTGAATTCGTGCGCGGTCTGGCCGAGCTCAGCGGTTGCGAATTGACGCAGCTGTATCTGCTCGACGCCACGCACACTTGCCTGGGGATGAATGCCGAGTGTCTCGGTGGCCAGCTACAACCGCGCGGATCGGCGAGCCTGCCGGCAGACTACAACGGTGAGCAATTGCTGCAGTTTGCTCTGTGCCAGAACCGCGTGGTCTGCCTCAGCGAGTTGAGCGGCAGCGTGCACGAAACCAGTTTCCTGCCGGCGGCGGTTTTGCCGTGGCAGTCGCTGCTGTGTGTGCCGCTGGTCAATCAGCAGAAGTCGGTCGAAGGCTTGCTGCTGTGCGCCAGTCATCGTGACATCGACCTGCAAGGTTTTGCCGATTCCCTTGGGCAACTGGGTTCTTTCGTGCTCGGCCAACTGCATTTGCTGCAACGCCTGCGTCAGCCAACGGGCGATTCGCGGCCAGCCTCGCACAGCGTGCCGAGCGCCAGCGGTTATGGATTGATCGGCAAAAGTCCGGCGATGCGCCAGACCTATTCGCTGATCAGCAAAGTCCTGCACAGCCCGTACACCGTGCTGTTGCGTGGCGAAACCGGCACCGGCAAGGAAGTCGTGGCGCGGGCGATTCACGATTGCGGCCCGCGTCGCTCGCAGGCATTCATCGTGCAGAACTGCGCGGCGTTCCCGGAAAACCTGCTGGAAAGTGAACTGTTCGGCTATCGCAAAGGTGCCTTCACCGGCGCCGACCGTGATCGTGCCGGGCTGTTTGATGCAGCTAACGGCGGCACTTTGTTGCTGGATGAAATCGGCGATATGCCGTTGTCGCTGCAAGCCAAATTGCTCCGCGTGTTGCAGGAAGGCGAGATCCGTCCGCTGGGTTCCAACGACACGCACAAGATCGACGTGCGCATCATCGCCGCCACTCACCGTGATCTGTCGGTGCTGGTCAGCGAGGGAAAATTCCGCGAGGACTTGTACTACCGTCTCGCGCAATTCCCGATCGTACTGCCGGCGCTGCGTCAGCGCGAAGGCGACATTCTCGATCTGGCGCGGCACTTCGCCGACAAGGCTTGCGCGTTTTTGCAGCGTGACCCGGTGCGTTGGTCCGAAGAGGCGCTGGAGCATCTGTCCAGTTACACCTTCCCCGGCAACGTGCGCGAACTCAAAGGTCTGGTCGAACGCGCGGTGTTGTTGTGCGAAGGCGGCGAGTTGCTCGCCGAGCATTTCTCGCTGCACATGGAACCGATGTTCGAGGACAACAGCAGCCTCAATCTGCGCGAACGCATGGAGCAGGTCGAACGCAGTTTGCTGCTCGATTGCCTGCGCAAGAACGACGGCAACCAGACCCTCGCCGCCCGCGAACTGGGCCTGCCCCGGCGCACCCTGCTGTACCGCCTCGGCCGCTTGAACATCAACCTGGGTGACTTCGATGGTTGATCTGAAAACCTATCTGAAGGTGAGCAATTCCCCTGTGGCGAGGGAGCTTGCTCCCGCTCGGCTGCGCAGCAGTCGCAATCGGGGTAACTCGGGTTTCCTGCACCGATCGGATCGCAGGTCTTGGGGCCGCTTCGCAGCCCAGCGGGAGCAAGCTCCCTCGCCACATTGGTTTGGCGCAATGGCTCGATGTAGAGCCTTCGCGCCTCCTTCAAATACTTATTTCAGCGCCGCCCGCAAGGGTCGGCGCTTTGTGCTTTGTCTAGCCCTGGAGACCCTCTGATGTCTGTTCGTCACTGGCACGCCGTCCTGCTGACCCTTGTCGTTCTATGCGGCCTCGGCGGCTGTAGCGGCAATTACAAATTCAACGACAACGATTATCGCCCGTTGGGTGATCCGCAGGCGGTCAATCGCGGCAAGTGACCGCAAGGAGCATCAAACATGGAATTGGTTTTCGAAATGCTGAACACCAAGCAGTTCGTGCCCACCGAGTTGTGCCAGAAGACCTTCAAACAGGCCGGCGGCGTAATCGGGCGGGGCGAGGACTGCGACTGGATCATCCCGGATCGCAAGCGGCATCTGTCCAACCACCACGCGATTGTCAGCTATCGCGAAGGTACGTTCTTCCTGACCGATGCCAGCAGCAACGGGATTCAGGACGGCGGCAGTGGCGCGCGCCTGCACAAGGGCGAACCGGTGCGGATCGAGCACGGCAGCACTTACGTGCTCGGCGACTTCGAGATTCGTGCGCGGCTGGTGCGTGACCCGGCGACCTTCGACGGTGAAGCCGGGCGCCCACGTGCCGCCGGCAGCATCATTCCGGACGACGCGTTTCTGGATCTCGATCCGTTGAATGCCATGGATCAGCAGGAGCGCGTGTACTCGGAAATCGACGAGCTGCTGGCGCCGACGGCCAAACCCGAAGACTCCCGTCAGCGTGCCGACTACGCGCGCATCGACATGGAAAGCCTGATGGTGCCGGAGCTGATCGACGCGCCCGCCGAACCTGCACCCGCGCCGGCGCCGAAAGCCGTCGAGCGTCAGGCCGAAGGTTTCTGGGAGCATTTCGGCGCAGCGCTGGGAGTGAATCTGAAGAACCTCAGCCACGACGAACGCGAAGCCATGGCGCTGAACGCTGCACGTCTGCTGCGCCAAAGCATCGGCGGTTTGCAACAGAGCCTGCGCACCCGTTCCGAGCTGAAAAACGAGCTGCGTCTGGCGCAGACCACCGTGCAAGGCACCAACAAGAATCCGCTGAAATTCGCCGTCGATCCGAGCGAAGCGCTGGACATTCTGTTGCAGCCAAGCAAGCCGGGTCACTTGCCGGCCGAGCAAGCGATATCCCGTGCGTTCCGCGATTTGCAGGCGCATCAGGTAGCACTGCTGACCGCCAGCCGCGCGGCAGTTCGTGGCACGCTGGAGCACTTCTCGCCGCAACAACTGACCCTGCGTTTCGAGCGCGACAACAAGCCTTTACTCGCGACGTCCGGCAGCCGCTGGAGAGCTTACGGCCGTTATCACCAGGCACTGCGTCAGGACGATGACTGGAGCGAACGCCTGTTGGCCCGCGACTTCGCTCAGGCCTACGAAGAACAGATCCGCCTGATCTCCACCCTCCACACCGACCACCAAGGATGATGCGCATGTCTCGCCGCTCGACCGCTTTTATCAAGACGCTGACTGCGCTCACCGTGCTGGTGCTGCTCGCCGGCTGCTCGTCGCTGTCGCCGTACTCGAAAGTGACCAAGCTCAATCTGAAGCTGACCGGTAGCGATCAGCTCAACCCGGATCTCAACGGCCGCCCTTCGCCAATCGTCGTGCGCCTGTTCGAACTCAAGCACCCGGTGACCTTCGAGAACGCTGATTTCTTCAGCCTCTACGAACGCGCCAAGGAATCCTTGAACCCGGATCTGGTGGCCAGTGAAGAAATCGAACTGCGCCCGGGCGAAACCGTAGAGATGAAGCTCAGCGTGGAGGAGGGCAGCCGTTACGTCGGCATCCTCGCCGCCTACCGCGACCTGCCGGAAACCAAGTGGCGCTACACGATCCAGATCACTCCGCTGGAAGCCACCGATGCGGATGTGACGCTGGATCAGGCCGGCATTCGCAACACCCATGAAGTGCTCGCCAAGGCGGATGACTGATCATGAATACCCATAAAGTCATTTGGCAGGAAGGCATGCTGCTGCGTCCGCAGCACTTCCAGCACAACGATCGCTATTACGATCACCAGATGAAAACCCGCACCAAGTTGCTGGGTGGCTACACCTGGGGTTTTCTTAATCTGGAGATCGACCTGCAGTTCCTCAACATGGGCAAACTGGTGATCAGTGGCGCCTCGGGGATTCTGCCGGACGGCAGCCTGTTCGAACTCGGTGGCAACACCGAACCGCTGGCGCTCGACGTGCCGCCGAACACCGGTAACACGCCGATCTATCTGGCGCTGCCATTGGTCACCGGCAACCACATCGAGTCGCGCCGTCCGGAGCAATCCGACGTGCTCGCGCGTTACACCGCGTACGACGCGGAAGTGGCCGACTCCAACGCCGGTGATGATTCCGCCAGCCAGGTCAGCTGCGGCCGCCCGGACTTCAAACTGTTGCTCGGCGAGCAGCAGAGCGATCAGGCTTACGTGAAGCTGAAGATCTGCGACGTGCTCGACACCACGCCCGACGGCGTGATCAGCCTCGATCCGGATTTCGTGCCGACCTACATTCAGGCCCACGCCTCCAGCTATCTGCTGTCGTGCCTGAAAGAAGTGATCAGCATGCTTGGTCACCGTGGTGACACGATTGCCGAGCGCATTCGTTCGAACGGCAAGGTCGGCGGTGCTGAAGTCGGCGACTTCATGATGCTGCAGCTGATCAACCGCACCGAACTGCTGCTGCGCCATTATCTGGGGCTGGAGCAGGTGCATCCGGAAGAGTTGTATCGCACGCTGCTGACCATGCTCGGCGATCTGGCGACCTTCTCCAGCGACAGCAAACGCCCGCGTCTGGACAGCCGCTATTCCCACGCCGATCAGGGCGCAAGCTTCCGCAAACTGATGGAGTCGATCCGTCAGGTGCTGTCGATGGTGCTCGAACAGCACGCCATCGAACTGGTCCTGCAAGCGCGTCAGTACGGCATCATCGTCTCACCGTTGCACGACCACAAACTGCTCGGCTCGGCGTCGTTCGTGCTGGCAGCCAGTGCCAACTGCGACTCCGAAGAACTGCGTCACCGCTTGCCGGCGCACCTCAAGGTCGGCCCGGTGGAGCGCATCCGCCAACTGGTCAACCTGCACTTGCCGGGGATCAAGGTCAAACCGTTGCCGGTGGCCCCGCGGCAGATCGCGTTCCACTCGAACAAAACCTATTTCATCCTCGAACTCAGTTCCGAAGACCTGGCACAACTCGAGCGCTCCGGCGGCTTCGCGTTCCACGTGTCGGGCGAATTTGCCGAGCTTGAACTGAAATTCTGGGCCATCAGGAACTGACCGACATGATCAAGGACATGGAACACAACCAGGACGACAAAACCGTCCTGCTCGACCGTCAGGGCCACGGCCCGGCGTCGAGTCCGCTGACCGACTTCGCCGCGCCGCCGCGATTCGAGCAACTGGAAGAACGCATGATCTACGCCGCGCGCCTGCGCCCGGCCGAAGCGTTCAACATCAGCCTCAATTCGCTGGTGGCCGCGTCGTCCGAACTGCTCTCGGAAGTGGTGCGGCTCAAGCACAGCGAAACCCGCGAAGACCTGTATGCGCTCAACGAGCGCCTAACCGCCGGGCTCAAGCTGTTTGAGGTGCGCGCGCTGCACAATGGCGCCGAAAGCAGCCAGGTGATGGCCGCGCGCTACGTGCTGTGCACCGTGGTCGACGAAGCTGTCGTGACCACGCCGTGGGGCAACGAAAGCGAGTGGTCGCAGATGAGCCTGCTCAGCAGCTTCCACAACGAAACCTTCGGTGGCGAGAAGTTCTTCCAGCTGCTGGATCGCTTGTCGAAAAATCCGGTCAAGCACCTGCCGATGCTCGAGCTGATGTACCTGTGCCTGTCCCTCGGTTTCGAGGGCAAGTATCGGGTGCAGGCACGCGGCATGCTCGAACTCGAAGGCATCCGTGATGCTCTCTACCGGCAGATCCGTCAGTTGCGTGGCGACGTGCCGCGCGAGTTGTCGCCGCACTGGGAAGGCCTGAACGATCAGCGCCGCAGTCTGGTGCGCATCGTGCCGGCGTGGATGGTGGTGCTGTTCACCCTCGTCTGCCTGGTGGTGATGTATTCGGGCTTCGCCTGGGTCTTGGGCGAGCAGCGCGAAACCGTTCTGCAACCATATCAGCCGCTTGATCCGGCCGCGGTTCAGCCGCAGTCGCAGCCGTAAACAGGGACGTGTGATGAAAAAGTTTTTCAAGAAAGTCGGCGCCTTCCTGCGCCAGACCTGGGTCTGGACCTTGCTGCTGGTGCTGTTCGTAGCGCTGCTAGTGTGGTTTGTCGGCCCGCTGTTGGCGGTGAATGACTACAAGTTCTGGGAAGGTGCGACCTCGCGTCTTCTGACCATCAGCGTGCTGTTCCTGATCTGGGGCCTGACCATGGTCTTCGTCAGCTGGCGCGCCGGTGTGCGCAAGAAAGCCGTCGAAGCAACCGAAGATGGCCAGGACCGCATTCGTCGCGAAGAGATGATCGACGAAGAGCAGAAAGAGTTGAAGGCGCGTTTCAAGGACGCCCTGAAAACCCTCAAGACCTCAAGCCTGTATCGCGGGCGCAGCGAGCGCTGGCGCAGTGACTTGCCGTGGTACTTGCTGATCGGTCCGCAGACCAGTGGCAAAACCAGTCTGCTGGACTTCTCCGGTCTGGAATTCCCGATCAACAAGATCGATCGCAAGCTGACCCGCGACACCCTCGGCACCCGTCATTGCGACTGGTACTTCGCCGACCACGGTGTGCTGATCGACACCGCCGGGCGCTACCTGACCCAGCCGGATGCCGAAGTTGACGGCAGCGCCTGGAGCACCTTGCTCGAGCTGTTGCGCAAGCGTCGTCGCGGCCGTCCGTTGAACGGCGTGTTGGTGACCATTCCGGTGGAAGCCCTGCTCGGCGGCAGTGAGCAAGACATCGACACCCTGGCGCGCCAGGTGCGTGCGCGTCTGCAAGACGTGCATCAGAAACTGCACGTCGATGTGCCGGTGTATCTGGTGCTGAGCAAGGCTGACAAGCTGCTGGGCTTCGACGAGTTCTTCGATCAACTGACCCGCGAAGAAAGCGATCAGGTGCTGGGTACCAGTTTCCGCAAGGATCAGGTTGGCACCGACGTGGCTGTGCTGCGCGGCGAGTTCGAAGAGCTGCTGCGTCGCCTCAACAGCCAGGTGATCATGCGCATGCACTCCGAGCGCGATACTCAGCGCCGGGGCCGCATCCTCGACTTCCCGCATCAACTGGGGCAGATCGGTGAGCGTCTGTGCCTGTTCGTCGACATGGCGTTCACCGGCAACCGCTACCAGCGCGCCACGCAGCTGCGCGGTTTCTACCTGACCAGCGCACCGCACCTGACCCAGGAAATGGACGCGACCACCGCCGGCATCGGCGCGAATCTGGGCATGAACGCCGGCGTGCTGCCGACGTTGCGCAGCGGTCGTTCGCGCTTCATCCATCACTTGCTCAGCCGAGTGATTTTCCCGGAAGCCGATCTGGCCGGTCTGGACAAACGCGAGCGCAGCCGCATCCATTGGGGCCAGCGTGCGTTGTACGTCGGCGCACTGGCGGCGCTGGCACTGTTCGGCATGCTCTGGGCGGGTGGTTTCTCGGCCAACTACGAGCGTCTGGAAAACCTGCGCAACCTCGCACAGAACTGGGGTCAGCAGCGTTCGGCACTCACCCCGCGTGATGACGCAATGGGCGTGCTGAAAACCCTCGATACCAGCTACGCCGCGACTCAGGTATTCCCGAAAAAGGGCGACGTTTCGTATCACGAGCGTGGCGGTCTGTATCAGGGTGAAGACGTCAATCCAGTGGTCAAAGTGGCTTACGAGCACGAGCTCGAACAGCAACTGCTGCCACGGGTTGCCACTCAGCTCGAAGGGCAGATCCGCGCCAACATGAAGGATCGTGATCGGCTGATCAACAGCCTGCGCGCGTACCTGATGCTGAACATGAAGGATCGTCGCGACGCCGCCTGGCTCAAGGACTGGATCGCCACTGACTGGTCGCAGCGCTACACCGGCAACACCGCGGTGCAGAACGGTTTGAACACGCATCTCGAGCGTTTGCTGCAGCAGCCGTTTATCTACCCGCTCAACGATCAACTGGTGGCTCAGGCGCGTCAGGTTCTGCGTGCCGAATCGCTGGCGACCGTGGTTTACCGCATGCTCCGCGAGCAGGCGCGCAACCTGCCGGAATACCGTTTCAGCCAACACCTCGGCCCGCAGGGATCGCTGTTTGTCGGCACCGATTACGTGATTCCGGGCTTCTACACCCAGCAGGGGTATCAGCAGTATTTCTCGGTACAGGGTTCGGCGCTGGTTACCGACATCCTGCGTGACAACTGGGTGCTGGGCGAAGGCGCGGGCATCAGCGACATGGACTTGCGTCGCCTGATGGTCGAGCTTGAGCAACTGTACTTCCGCGATTACGCCAACTTCTGGAGCGAGGCCGTTGGCCAGGTGGCATTGCCGCCGATCAACGATGCGGGTGAGGGCGCCGAGCAACTGGCGGGCCTGACTTCGGCCAACTCGCCGGTACTCGCGCTGCTGACTGAAGTGCGTGAAAACACCCGCTTCGAGGCGACTGCAGATCCGGTTGATGAAGCCGGTGATGCCGCTGATGCATTGGCGGGTCAGAAGGGCAAACTGGGTAAAGTGGGCAAACTGGCGTCGGCCGTCGCGGACAAGGCTTCGGCCCTGAACGTGGCGAAAAACCTGCCGGACACCGCCAAGAAATCCCTGCAACGTCGCTTCGAACCGCTGCATCGTCTGCTCGATGAGAACAACGGCCCGGCGGCTGACCTGACGCCGGCGCTGAGCGCGCTCAACGACCTGCAACTGCAACTGGCCAGCCTCGCGCGGTCCAGCTCGCCGGAGCAAGCTGCGTTCGAACTGGCCAAGACCCGCATGAGCGGCCAGCGTGATGCGCTGACCAACCTGCGTAATGCGTCCGGTCGTCTGCCGCGTCCGCTGAGCGTGTGGTTCAACGTGCTGGCCGAAGACTCCTGGCGTCTGGTGCTCAACGATGCTTACCAATACCTGAATGGCCGTTATCAGAACGAGCTGTACAGCGTGTATGGCAAAACCATCAGCAAGCGTTATCCGTTCAGCGCGTCGAGCACCAGCGATGTGGCGATCAGCGATTTCCGCGAGTTCTTCAAGGCTCAAGGCATCGTCGACCGCTTCTTCGACAGCTACATGCGTCCGTTCGTCAGCGGTGATCCGGGCAACTACCGGATGCGCAGCGTCGACGGTCACAGCCTGCCGGTGTCCAAGCTGTACCTCGACCAGATGGCCGCGGCGCAGACCATTCGTCAGAGCTTCTTCTCGATCAACCCGGCCGAGCCGACCGTGCAGTTCAAACTGGAGCCATACACCCTCGATCCGGCGGTCAGCCGTTCCGAGTTCAAGTTCGGCGACAAGACCATGGAATACCGCCACGGTCCGATTCTGCCGATGACCTTCAAATGGCCGACCGATGCTGAAGACGGTCGCACCAGTCTGGTGATGGACAAAATGGCCGGGCGCCCGATCGGCATCGAGAAGAACTCCGGCCCGTGGTCGCTGTTCCGTCTGTTCGACCTGATGCAGACCGAGTACCTGAGCGGTCGCGACGTGCTGGTGCTGAAAGCCGATGTCGGTGGCCTGCGCGCCAACTACCTGCTGACCAGCCAACGCTCGCCGAACCCGTTCGATCTGGGCGTGCTGCGCACCTTCCGTATGCCGGTGCAGCTCTGATGCTGGTGGCCAGCCCTTGGCGCAGCGCGGCGCGCACCGACCCGGGCAAGGTACGGGCGCGCAACGAAGATGCCTTCCTCGACACCCCGCAGCATGGGCTGTGGGTGGTCGCGGACGGCATGGGCGGTCATCAGGGTGGCGACATCGCCAGCCAGTTGATCGTCGCCAGCCTGGCCGAGTTGCCGCAGCACGAGGATTTCGACGAACGCCTCAAAGCCATCCGCCAGTGCCTGCACTGGTTGAACCGGCGTTTGGGGCAGGAGTTGACGGTCACTGCCGGGCGTCACGACAGCATCATGGGCAGCACCGTCGTGGCGTTGCTGGTGGACGGCAATCGCGCGGCCTGTATCTGGGCCGGCGACAGCCGCTGCTATATGTGGCGCGGCCAGCGTCTGTATCAGCTGTCCAAGGACCATTCGCTGCAACAGCAACTGATCGACGAGCAACAAATGAGCGTCGAACAGGCTGCTGCGCACCCGGCGGCCCAGGCATTGACCCGGGCAGTCGGCGCGGCGGAACAACTGACCCTGGATGTGCTGGAACTCGAGGTGTATCCGGGCGATGTGTTCTTGCTGTGCAGCGATGGTCTGTATCAAGGCCTGAGCAGCGACGCCCTCGGCAACGCCCTGAGCCTGACTGCGCCGCATGTGGCGCTGGAACGTCTGTTCGACGGCGCCCTGCGTGGCGCCGCGCGCGACAACCTGACCGCCGTGGTGATCCGCCAATGACTGAAATCGAATCCTCAGTCGATGACTTGATGATGAGTGAAGAGCAGGCCAACAACCTGACCTACTTCGCCTTCGCGCCTATCAACAAAAAGCAGCACAACGCCGAACCCGCGCTGGCGCCCACTCGGGCCAGCGTCGGCGAACTGCCAGATGTCTTGGCAGGCCGCTACCACCTCGAGCGTCTGCTCGGGGCCGGTGGCATGGGGGCCGTTTACCGGGCACGGGATCTGCTGCACGAACAATTCGGCGATCCCGATCCTTACATTGCGCTGAAAATTCTCAGCGAAGAATTTGCCGAGTCGCCGGACGCCAGTGCCTTGCTCTACAGCGAGTTCGCCCTGACCCGACGCCTGCGCCACGACAACGTGCTGCGACCGCACACGTTCGAAGTGGACACCGATTGCCAGCGGGCATTCATCACCATGGAACTCATGCGTGGCCTGACCCTGGACAAATTGCTCTGCGAGCGGCCCCTCGGCCTGCCGTGGAAAGAACTGCGCGACATCGTGCTGCCGCTGCTCGACGCGCTGGCCTACGCCCACCGTCGCGGCGTGCTGCACGGCGACATGAAACCGAGCAACGTCATGCTCAGCGAAGACGGCGTGCGCCTGTTCGACTTCGGTCTCGGGCAAGCCGAGGAGGGCATCCTGCCCGGCCTGCCGCACCTGAGTCGCGAGCGCTTCAACGCCTGGACACCGGGCTACGCCGCCCCCGAACTGCTTGAGGGCCAACCGTTGTCGGCCAGCGCAGACGTGTACGGCGTGGCTTGCGTGATCTTTGAGCTGGCGGGCGGCAAACACCCGTTTCGCCGCTTGCCCTCGACCCAGGCCCGCGATGAGCATCTGGAGCGCGAGCTGCAAGCACCGCAGAATCTACCGAAACACTGTTGGCCAGCGCTGCGTACTGCGCTGGCTTTTGATCCGGCAGAACGCACCATCACTGCCGACCAATTGCGTGACGCCATGGGCGCCACTTCGTCCTGGCTGCAACGTCTGCGACTGCGGGCGTAACGGATGACATTCGAACAGGGAGCACTTTATGTTCAACCCCGCTAACGAAACGCACTTCAGCCTTAAGGTCGAAGACTACGTGGGCGACCTGCAAGTCCTGTCGTTTACCGGCACCGAGGGCATCAGCCAGCCGTATCGCTTCGACCTCGAACTGGTCAGCGAAAACCCCGATCTGGACCTGGAAAAACTCCTGCACAAGCAGGCGTTCCTTGCCCTCGATCCACAAGGCTCGGGCATCCACGGCCAGATCTATCGCGTCGCTCAAGGCGATGCCGGCAAGCGCCTGACCCGCTACAAAGTCTCGCTGGTGCCGCAACTGCAATACCTGCATCACCGCACCAACCAGCGCATCTATCAGCAGATGTCGGCGCCGAAAATCATCGCGCTGATCCTCGACGAACACGGGATCAAGGGCAACGCCTACAGCTTTCAATTGAGCCAGCCGTGCCCGGATCGCGACTACTGCGTGCAGTACGACGAAACCGACCTGCACTTCGTCCAGCGCCTGTGCGAAGAAGAGGGCATTCACTACCACTTCCAGCACAGCGACAAAGGTCATCTGCTGGTGTTCGGCGATGACCAGACCGTGTTTCAGAAACTCGGCCAGCCGACCGCGTATGTGCAAGGCAGTGGCATGGTCGCCGACGAACCGGTGATCAAAAGCTTCAAACTGCGCCTGGAAACGCGCACCGGCCGCATCACCCGCCGCGACTACGACTTCGAAAAACCGCGCCTGCAAATGGAAGCGGCCTACAAACCAGAAACCGCGCCCGACAGCGAAAGCAACGAACCGGATCTGGAAGACTACGACTACCCCGGTCGCTTCATCGACCGCGCGCGTGGCAAATTTCTCAGCCAGCGCGCACTCGAACGTCACCGCGCCGACTACCGCCAGGCCGAAGGTCGCGGCGACCAGACCAAACTGGTCAGCGGCCACTTCATGGAACTGTCCGACCATCCGCGCAGCGAGTGGAACGACCTGTGGCTGCTCACGGAAATCTTCCACGAAGGCAAACAGCCGCAAGTCCTCGAAGAATCGGTGACCAGCGACACCACTGACAACAAAGATGACTTCCACCAGGGCTACCGCAACACCTTCCTCGCCACCCCGTGGGACGTGTTCTACCGCCCGGCGCTGGAACACACCAAACCGCGCGTACTCGGCAGCCAGACCGCCCACGTCACCGGCCCCAAAGGCGAAGAAATCCACTGCGACCAATATGGCCGCATCAAAGTCCAGTTCCACTGGGACCGCGAAGGCCTGGCCGACGACAAAACCAGCTGCTGGCTACGCGTCTCCAGCTCCTGGGCCGGCGACCGCTACGGCGCCATCAGCATCCC